>NZ_NJGW02000048.1:0-1962 GCF_002216225.1 Pandoraea sp. CB10b_02 | reverse complement strand
GACCACGCCCGTACGTTCGCCGCAGAGCAATGGCATGGCTGAATCGTTCGTGAAGACCATGAAGCACAATTACGTCGCCTATATGGACAAGCCCGATGCGCCAACGGCGCTCTCGCGTCTGGCCATTGCGTTTGAACATTACAATGAGCGCCACCCGCACAAAGCCCTGAAATACCGCTCGCCTCGCGAGTTCAGGCGAGCAGCGGCGTCATCAACCTAACGGTGTCCACGTGTCCTGAGTTACAGGGGCAACTCCAGGCTCCACTGAATGGAGCAGTATCTGACGTTTTTTTTTGTGCGCGATTTGAGGTGAAAGGCATGTCGTGATAGCGGGAGGGCTTACGGAACCCCGGGTCTCGATGATTATGAGGGGGCGGGTTGCGCTGGAGCTCTAAGAGGCGGGATCGCCTTGTCGAGGAGGCGGATGTATGGCCCACAGTTACGCATCTTTTGGCGGGAGGCGAGTATCCCCATCGTTGTCCGTATTTGCTGCTAGCTCTCGCTCAATTCTGCGCTTCATCTTTTTATTCTCTCCCATTGGCTGCGTCTGGCTCGATGAGCCATTGTTGGTACTCATATTTTTTGTCGGGTAAGGATGGGCGAGTTACCCCGCATCCGGCTCAAGCCATTCTTCAGCACCAGGGCGTGGCACTGAACAACTTGATGGAGCGTTTTGCGGCTCGACGGCGGACGAAGTAGTCGGCCGACTCTACCGTAGCGAAGACCCATGAGCGACATCCATCTACCCGGAAGTATTTCTTCCTGGCCCACCGTGCTCCTTTCGTGGTGGGGGGGCGATGCGTTGCCCACTTCCAGGACAGTTGCCAGATGTGCGAGTCTACCAATGAGAAGGTCGCTTTCGCCACAACGTGATGGTGATACAGGCCCATCCCCGGATAACCGGGTTGAGCGTTTGTATCAACGCTTCCTGCGTGGCGCTCGCGTTGCCTTTGACGATTTCCCTGACCTTATCAAGCGGCGATTTGATGTTTTTCTTTGCCGGCTTGATCAGGAGCTTGCCGCCGTACTTTTGTACGCTCTGGCCGAGGAAGTCGAACCCGCCCGCTATGTTCGTAATCCTGTTTTTTTCCTCCGAGAGTTCCAGGTCACGATCCGACAGGAAACGGCGGACCGCGGGAAGAACCTTGGATTCGAGCACTTGTTTCGAGGTGCAGGTCATCACAAAGTCATCGGCATAACGAACGACGTGGAGTTTGGTCCTGCTTCGTCCGGGCTTACGCAGATTCTCGCTTGCGTAAACGACCGTCTCAAGACCGTCCAGAGTCATGTTCGCGATTACGGGCGAGATTACCCCTCCCTGTGGTGCACCGGCCCGCGACTCGAATAGGGTTCCCTCATCGATATATCCGGCTCGAAGCCACTTGCCCAGAACCTCTTTATCCATCTGTAGGAGTGACTGAAGTTGTCGAAACAGCCTCGAATGTAACCTTCCAGAATCCACTCCGACGAGGTGTGTTTCGCCAGAATAGTGAAGCACTGCTCGACGGCGTCAGCGGTCGAGCGTTCGGGCCGAAAACCATAGGAATTGGCGTCTGCAAATATCTCCGCAACGGGTTCCCGAGCGAGCTTTCTAGAGCCTGCATCGCACGGCACCGCATGCAGGGGATACCCAGTGGCCGCTTCTTTCCATTACTCTTGGGAATGTAAACACGCCGCAGTGGCATCGCGCGATAACCGCGATGACGTAGCGACAACATTCCGTTCCATCTGGCCGCCAGAGATGATCGTATCCTGCCGTCCACCCCTGGCGTTCTCTTGCCGCGACTCTCCGTCACGTGCTTTGGCCGCTATGACCTGCCCCCTTCAATAGGGCCAATGGGCTTCTAGCAAAGTCCCTTTAAACCAGCTCCTGGAAAGCGGCAGGAGCATCCGCGGTTGCCCGATGTTTCGCCGCAAACTCTGACGGCGCAAGGTAGTTCAGTGCACTGTGCGGCCGTTGCT
>NZ_NJGW02000047.1:0-2914 GCF_002216225.1 Pandoraea sp. CB10b_02 | reverse complement strand
GGTCCGGCTTCGCGTCGTAATGCAGCACGCTGCGAGAAAGCCCGACAAGCCGGCAGGCGCGGCGCTCGGAGAGGTTGACCTTCTCCCGAATCGCCGACACTGCCTCGCGTTTGGCTTGCGGGCTCAGGGCTTTCCCTTGACGACGACCTTCAACGCTTCCATATCGAGCATTGCTTCGGCCAGCAGTTTCTTCAGCCGGCCATTCTCCACCTCGAGGTCCTTGAGCCGGCGGGCTTCCGAGACCTCCATGCCGCCAAACTTCGCGCGCCAGGTGTAGAACGACGCGTCACTGAACCCGTGCTTCCTGCACAGTTCCTTGACCGGCATACCGGCCTCGGCTTCCTTCAGAAACCCGATGATTTGCTGTTCCGTAAAGCGCTTCTTCATGTTCGTCTTCTCTCCGAAAACGAACTTTACTAGACTCCTGCTGGCCCTGTTTGCAGGGGGCAGGTCAGCTATGCGAGCCGGTCAGCAGACGTTGCAAGGCTTGCACTTTACCCCATCGGCGTTCCCGAGCTGCCTTGGTGATATGCGCCTGAAGTCGTTTCGCCAGTAAGCGCTCGATCAGTACCGTAGTACGAGTCGTTGACGCGGCAGTGATAGCCGGTTACAGCAGGCTTGATGGGACGCTCATGCGGGGTTCTTGGTGCGTGCGACGGAGGTGGATTCGGCCTGACGCTCCATGCGCTGCGCGAGCTTGTCGGTGCAGGCCTTGGCGAGGTTGGCCAGTTCGGCGTTGGAAATCATGAGGCCGCCCGGGTCGGCAATCATCTTGGCGAACTTCGCGATGGACGCGACGCAGGCGTCAGGCTCCACGGCGCTGATGTTCATCCGGCCGGTATGGTCGAACGACAGCAGCCAGCGACCGCTCTGGAGCATGCTGGCCAGGAGGCCGCTCACGACCATCTCGTTCATCTCGGGGAAGCGCGGGTTCTTCTGGCCAGCGGCCTGTACGACGTCCCGGCAGCGGTCGAAGTAGTCCACCGCGACGCGCCGGGCTTCCTGCCGATAGTCGGTGTTGTACAGCGGCTCGTCAGCGGGCGCGCCGGACGGCGCACCCTGGTAGCCGCCGGTCTTGCGGATAGCGGGCAACACTTCGTGCGTGACCCAGCGCTTGAACGCTCGAGCCTCAGGCTTGCGGCTGTTCAGGATGAGGCTGTACAGGCCCGACTCGTTGATGATGGTCGTTTCCTGCTGCCGGCCGATGGCGTCCGTAATCTGGACGGCATCCTTCTCGTCGTCATCGAGTCGAGCGGAGGCGTTGCGAGGGTTCGCGATGTCGAGAACGTGGCACACGTCAGTTGCGACGAACCAGACTTCGCCGTCTTGTTCGATGGTGCGTACGGATTGGGAGCCGAAGTTGAAAACGACCGGCAGATTGGATTGTTCTTGAGCGACCATGGCTGGTCTCCTTTGCTTTTAGGAATTCCACCCAAGCAGGGGTGGGGGCTGTCCTACGCCGCAAAGCGAGCGCCGGGTCCTTACGGATACCCGCAACCCCCATAGAGCGGCACAGGCCCACGTGCACATGCACGTTGGCCGAACAAAGGGGCACAAAAAAGCCGGCTTCCAATTCCCGTGAGGGAAGTGAGCGCGCCGGCCTAGCGCTTTGCGTTTAGGAGCCTTCAATGTAGCAGACGGATTCCTGCCCGTCAACCGCTCAATCCGAATGGGGTGTGTGAAATCGTTGCATCCTCGCCACCCTCATATCAATCACTCAATCCGAATACCCAAAATAAAGCACGCTAAGCCGTTTGCAGCGGTCGTAGCGGCCTGAACTTGCCCACGCCGATCTTGGCGCTGGGTAATGCCCCCGTTTTCCACAGTCGGCAGAAGTAGAAACTAAGCGGCCATGGCCAGCCGCTGCTTCGGGGTAAAACCGCCCAATGCCATATTTGGGCGCTCGTGATTGTAAGTCCACATCCAGTCGGCCGCTGCCTGCCGAACCTGCTCCAGGTCTTCCCACAGATATTGCGAGAGCCATTCGTATCGAGCGGTCCGATTGAACCGTTCGATGTACGCGCTCTGTTGCGGCTTGCCCGGCTCAATGTATTCCAGCCGTATACCTAGCTTCTGCGCCCACGTCACGATGGCTGCGCTCAGGTATTCTGGGCCGTTGTCACAACGAATTACCTTCGGCTTGCCACGCCATTCCATGTGCTGCTTCAGCGTGCGAATCACCCGCTCGGACGGCAGCGAGAAATCCACCTCAATGCCCAGCGCCTCGCGGTTGAAATCATCAATCACGTTCAGCGTCCGGATGCTGTGCCCGTCAACGAGCTGGTCATGCATGAAGTCCATTGACCACACTTCGTTGATGGCGTGCGGCACCGACAGCGGCTGCGGCGTTTCGCGCACCAAGCGTTTCTTCCGCTTGATGCGCAGGTTCAGCTCCAGCTCCCGATAAATCCGGTAGATACGCTTGTGGTTCCAGCCAAATCCCTTCACGTTACGCAAGTAGTAATAGCACAGCAGAAAGCCCCAGTTGCGATGACAGCCCGTGATACGCACCAGCCAGTCGGCAATCTCTTCGTTCTCCGTGTTCAACTTCGCCTCGTATCGGTAGCACGACTCGCTGATGCCGAACACTGTGCACGCCACACGAATTGACACGCGGCGCTGTTGCACAACCTGCTTTGCCATCTCGCGCCGGCGAGATGGCTTCAGAACTTTTTTTGCAGTGCCTCCGAGGCAATCTCTGCCTTGAGCTTCTCCTCGATGACATCTTGCGCAGTCGGGCATTCTCCGCCTCGAGCTCCTTCATGCGCGACATCATCGACGCGTCCATGCCGCCGTACTTCGAGCGCCATTTGTAAAACGTTGCCGAACTGATGCCCAGTTCCCGGCATAGCTCCGGCACCGCAAGCCCAGCCTCCGCGCGCTTGAGCGCCTCCAATATCTGGCTGTCTGTGAA
>NZ_NJGW02000046.1:0-4485 GCF_002216225.1 Pandoraea sp. CB10b_02 | reverse complement strand
GGGTTCCACGTAATGATTAGGCTTACTGATAGGCACAAGACTATCCGTTATTTTAAGAGAGTCCTTGTGTCCTCAGATACGTGGGGCCGCTCCAGAGCCTCTCTTCAGGCATCGGACGACGGAACGAAAGGATTCTCCCTTCGATCGCATGATAATTCCCATCAAAATGATGGCCGCCTGCAGTGCGTATCACTTCGGCGTGAGTTTGAAGTAGCGCGGGGCATACGGATTGGGTGTCATCAGCCCCATAGAAGCACTGCACGTCTTTGGTGGGCATCATCGCGACCTGCTCACGCACACTTGCTGCGCTTGCTCGAGGGGCCACACCAAGCAATCCGGACACACGGATCTGAAAGTCAGCGGTCGCCCCGGGGGCCATGAGGACGATTTGATCGATATGAGCCTTAATACGATCTGGCAACCGGTTGTAAGCAAACGGTAGGACGCTCGCCCCGAACGAGTATCCGATCAGCGTGACCTTCGGCGCTCGCCACACTTTAGTATAGTGATCGAGCACCTCACCAAGTGCCTTCGAAATCTGGTCTGTCGTCTTTTCACTCCAAAAATATCGAAGACTGTCCCACCCGACGACGGACACGCCATCGCGCCTGAGGTGCTCGGAAATCTCTTTGTCCAGATCGCGCCATCCCCCATCCCCCGACATTACCACCGCCAGCCGCCCCCCCCCCTTAGCTGACGCGGGAAGCTCAATGAGCGGGAGAGTCGCCAAGGGCGACTTTGCCGCCCCCTTTAAGCGCGATGGTGTGCGCATCAGAACTGCCGCAGCAAGCCCGCCAGCATCTTCGGGGAGCAGTGTGTCCAAAAATTCAGGGCGGCGAACCCGCCCGGATGTGGATGCATTACATAGGGAGACGGGAAGCTGAGGCTCAGAATCAGATTTCGATACAATCGCACCCAGCACCGTATTTGCCGGGGCCTGATCGCGAATGACCTCCGCAATGCGTGCGCCTGCGCCAAAGCCTGCCACAACGGGCGTATGGTAGATATCTGTCGAAAATGCCCTCTGCAGCTGTTCACTGATGAATTCGACATCTCCGGGAAGGTATTGGCAATCGGCCTTCTCACCGGCAATCCTCGACAGGTAACTGCGACTATCAATGCCAATAGTTAAAACACCGTGTTTGGCCAGCTCCCGCGCCACATTCCGGTCCCGCTCGGACCACCCATCTGCGGACGAGAACAAGAATGTCACGCCGGTTGGACTGCCAACGACCGAAGAAATATGAATCTTCCCAAATCGACCGCCATCGATTTTTCGCCCGCTCGGCGTCAGAGATAGGCCGATTACCAGTAGGCAGGCCGCAATAGGAAGCAAGTATCTAAATTTCATGAGCGTCTGCCCCCGTCAGACTCGGGAGGGCAAAAAGCACCCTGTACAGCCCTAAGCCCCCACTCGCCGCAAGATATCGCGGGGTCCAGTTGGGGAGAAATTTCTCTTTAAACGCACGCAAACCGCGGAAGTTATATAGTTTGCTGCCGTGGCGCGAAATGACGTACCCGATGCTATTGCATGGCGCAGCCCCGGGGAATCGTTTAATCCCAGAGAAGGGGGCAACGCCCAAACCGAATCTCGTCAGACCACAAGCCTTAAGCTCAAACGCAAGATTCGTAAAAAGGTACTCCATCGTGCACGCCGGCGCATCTGGCATCACGCGCATAACGCCTGTAGTTGCCTCACCACCATCGCCGGACAACATATAACTCGCAAACGCAACGGCGGCATTGTCTCGGTAGACAACAATCGCGGAGTGCCTTTTCATGAAGTTCTCCTCAAAGGCAGCGATGGAGAAACATCGTTCAGACGCAGAGCGGTGATTCAGCCAAGCATCGGAAACAACGCACGACAGGACACTCGCCACCTCATTGGCTGGCACCAGTCGATAACTCAAACCATCTCTCTGCCCTCGCCTCAACGCATACCTAAGGTGAGATCGGTGCGCCCCCTCGATGGCGAACGCAGTCAAATCGAGCCAAGCATCTT
The DNA here is from genome assembly GCF_002216225.1 of Pandoraea sp. CB10b_02. Taxonomy (NCBI): domain Bacteria; kingdom Pseudomonadati; phylum Pseudomonadota; class Betaproteobacteria; order Burkholderiales; family Burkholderiaceae; genus Pandoraea; species Pandoraea sp. CB10b_02. The sequence goes on along the minus strand of NZ_NJGW02000046.1, from coordinate 2,483 downwards.
CGCCAACTTTCATGAGTGTCAGACCTGCATCCACGTAAATCTGGAGTGCTTCGGGGTGCACCTGATAGAACGCAACCGTTCCGCCGTGCTTTTTTGATAATGCGATAAATGCCGCGACCAGTTCCTGCCATTCTTCGCGGGGGCCGACAGGATCGTAGAGGGCGCCCCAAGTCCGCCCGCACTTGGCATAGGCGAGGAACGATGCCTTCGACGCAGAGAACAAGAGACTCTTGTCACCCATAAGCATAAGCCCCGCATCGCTGCGCGAATGCTGGTCGGCAATCAGCCGTGCTTGACGAAGGTCTTCTGGGCAGGGAACAGCAACTTTACCCGGCGAGGGTCGCAGAAGATTCCATGTAGATAGGCCAAGAACAAGCAAAACGCCTGTCGATTTAGCGCTAGGCGCATGCAGGACAACATGCATCCGCGATACATGGAAAAACGAAAGCAACCCCAAAGGTGCTGATGCCGAAAGCGTACCAATTGATCGCAGGACGACGCCTTTCGCGAACGACCGTGAGGAGCGCCGTACAACGACTCGCAGGGCGAGGATTATAAGTAACGCGAGCCCTCCGGCAAGCAAAAGTTCCGAGAGTGGCGCAATGGATTCATGCACGCTAAACGACGCACAGTCAGCAAGTAATGCGCCCCAATGCGAAAGTTCCTTCGCGCCGAGGACGAACAAAAGAGCAAAAACTGCCAAAGGAGTGCCAGCGGCCCACACAACGTTGCCGTCAATCAGAGTGCCGAACAAACCTGCAAGCTCAGGCGAGCCGGCAAGAACATCCACAGCAAAGGCAATCGCGGCAACTGCTCCGCAAAGTGGCAAACCAATGTTCGCAAAAATGTATCGGCTAAGCAGCGAAGCGCGAAAGGGCCACTTAGAGAAGAGGTGCTTTGTCTGTGGCTTCAGCAGTGCAGGAATACGATGCATCATGAGCATGTCCGGTGTAACGCCATCCGAGGAATCAAGCGTGGCAAGTATGAGTCCGAAGACAGCCCCTCAATATGGGCCAACACCCATATTGAGGCTCATAACACGACTACGTTACCTGATATGCATCGCCAATGCCCTTCTGCAACCTCTTCAAATTATCTCAAAAATTATTCGCAATAGCCTATTGCGATGGCCGTGTATTGTTATATTGAGGCGCCCGGACATCACGGGTCATCCCTATGCGAGCCATTGGCCGATGCTTTCTCGACAAACGGGATCTCACCCATTTGGGCCAGCACTGAAAGATGGTCGCGCACAAAAGTGCACGCGCCTCGACGTCTGATTGCGTCGTACGCAACCAGTCTTTCCGCATAAGAGCAGCCAAATGAATCAAAGGCGCTTGCTCACCGAGTTGCGCGTTATCCATCGCAGTGCTGTTGATGAATGCAGCAGGAAACGCTGTATTTGCGCCTTCGCAGGCGCCGGGATTACATTCGATGCCGACGGGCGAGACCGTCGACTCGACAATGTCTCCGTATTGGCAACCGCAGCCAACAAAGCATTGCAGTTAGACTCCCAACCTAGCCCTGATCAGACTTTGTCAGCCGACGGTTTACTTGTGTACCAGCACCGGACAGCCAGCGCCCTCAATGTACTTCGTCGTGACGGGCTTTGAATTCAATTTTCGGAACCTGGTGTGGTGACGTAATGGGCGCACAAAAGAGAAGAATTGATATTCGTGCCGGACTGCTGACCGTGTACGTCTGCGCAGGTGTCGCACCACTATGCTGGCGGCGGCTGCTACATTTCGGCGATTGGCGTGACAGCTTGGCGGTCATTGTCGCCGGAACCATATTTCTCGCCTCAGCCATTATCACGGCACTTTCGACTCTAAGCCTACTTCGCCTAGATTCGACTCTCAAACGAGTAATGATCGCGATCATCACGTCGTTTGTATTTTTCTTCGGCGCCTCGCTCAATCTTGCCTTTGCAGTCCAAGGTCTCGCATCAAGCTTACCGCCTCCACCAGAAACTCAAAAACACTGTCACGCCAAATGGCGCGCAGCATCATCATGGAGGCCGGGAATCTGAGTGCGCTTTGACCTGCCCCCTACAAACAGGGCCAGCCGGAGTCTAGTAAAGTTCGTTTTCGGAGAAGAAGACGAACATGAAGAAGCGATTTACGGAACAGCAAATCATCGGATTTCTGAAGGAAGCCGAAGCCGGTATGGCGGTCAAGGAACTGTGCAGGAAGTACGGGTTCAGTGACGCGTCGTTCTACACCTGGCGCGCGAAGTTCGGCGGCATGGAAGTCTCGGAAGCCCGCCGGCTCAAGGACCTCGAGGTGGAGAATGCCCGGCTGAAGAAACTGCTGGCCGAAGCAATGCTCGATATGGAAGCGTTGAAGGTCGTCGTCAAGGGAAAGCCCTGAGCCCGCAAGCCAAACGCGAAGCGGTGTCGGCGATTCGGGAGAAGGTCAACCTCTCCGAGCGCCGCGCCTGCCGGCTTGTCGGGCTTTCTCGCAGCGTGCTGCATTACGACGCGA
>NZ_NJGW02000045.1:0-4611 GCF_002216225.1 Pandoraea sp. CB10b_02 | reverse complement strand
ACAAAGCCCTGAAATACCGCTCGCCTCGCGAGTTCAGGCGAGCAGCGGCGTCATCAACCTAACGGTGTCCACGTGTCCTGAGTTACAGGGGCAACTCCATCAGGAGAAATCTGATTGCGTAAACGTGTTTGGACTGAAGCCCGCCTTGCGACGCTCAAGGATCGTTGGGAAGCCGGAATGTCTGCAACCGACCTCGCCAAACTCTATCCGGAGCACACATGGCGTGCGCTGGAGACGCAGGCGATGAAAGCCGGGGCCATACGCCCCAAACGAACGTCCTTACTTCGGAACCAGATGTTGCGCCACCTCGGGAGCGTCGAGGGCGCGACCATTGTCGAGATCGCCACAAGCGTTGCAGCCTCGACGGATCGGGTCCGTTCGATCATGGCCTCACTGCACCGCGACGAGACCGTGCATATCGCCGGGTATCACCGCGCGGCAGCAATTTATTGTCTCGGGCGCGGCGAAGATATTTCCCGCAAGGCGTGGTCCCCAAAAAACAAAAAGAACGGACTGAGTTCGGTTAAGCGTTCCGAATCGCATATCCGTCGCATCGTGCATACGGACGGCTTAGTGAAGGCGCTTACGATCGAGCCGAATGGAGACGCCGACAGACCGTCGCGCGCCCCTCTGATTTCTGCCTTTTTTGGCAAGCAAGTTCCGCGCTGATTTTTTTGGGGGGTTGCCCATTTTTAGGTGGGTTTCCATGTAGGAAACTGGATTGAATATGGTTTGGCGCCCTCCTATGTGCGGGCGGCCGATGCAGTCTCAATTCGTTTCTCATGGATCTGAAATGTCAATGCCCGGTGTACTCATGATTCACGGTCTAGGAGGTACGATTTCCGATTTCGGTCCGCTTCGCTCGTGCCTGGAAGCGGAGGGGTTTTGCGTGGAGACGGTGACTCTCCCTGGTCATGGAGGAAGTCCGGAAGATCTTCTGGGGATAAGCGTCGCGGACTGGACGGATGCCGTGCGTCTTTCGTACCTGACGATGAAGCAGCGGCACGACGTAGTTCATGTCGTCGGCATGTGTATGGGCGCACTCCTCGCCGTCGAAGTGGTAAAAAACGAAGGCCACCTATCCGGCGGCCTTGTCATGCTGGCCCCGCCGATGTTCATCGACGGTTGGTCCTTGCCCTGGTACAAGGTGGTGAGGCATCTTGCCTATCTCATACCCTCGCTAGCCCGCCGTATCAAGGTTCGCGAGTCCGCGCCGTACGGAGTCAAGAACGAGAAAATTCGATCGATCGTGCGTGCGAGACTTAAGCGAGGAGATGCCTTTCACTATAGCTGGATCCCGCTCAAGAGCTTGCGGGAGTTCGATTCACTCCGCGTAAGAGCGCGCAGAAATCTGCACCAAGTGCGATGTAGCACGCTCGTTGTCTATGCGCGCTACGATGAACTGACGAGTCCCCGCTCCGCGGCGCTGCTTATGCGCAAGATCGGCGGGGGGCAGCAAGCATGCAACGTTCGTGTTGTACAGCTGGAAAACAGCTATCACATGATCTGCGTCGATAACGACCGGGATCACGTTGTCAACAGCGTCATCGAGTTCCTTTCGTCAATGTCGTCGGCCAGCAGGTGAGCGGCGATGAAACGACAGGATCTTTTGCTCGATCGCCCGATAGTTCCCGTCGAAGTGATGACCACCATCGGTCCTTACCACTTCTGCGAGTGTGTCGAGCAACGATGGACACAGGGATTGTGATTCTTCCGCCCCGTAGAAGCACTGAACGTTCTTGGTAGGCAACGTCGCTATTTGTTCACGGACATTTTTTGCGAGCGTTTCCTGATGCAATCCGAGCCAGCCCGAGACTCGAATCTGAAAGTCGGCCGAAGGCTCCGGTGCCAGGAGAACGAGTTGGTCTACTTTAGCCTTCAGGCGATCCGGGAGGCGATTGTATGCGAATGGAAGCACATTTGCCCCGAACGAATATCCGATCAATGTTATTTTCGGCGTGTGCCACATGTTCGCGTAGTGATCCAGCACTTGTTTGAGCGCCCCCGCAGTCTGGTCGGGAGTCTTCTCAGTCCAGAAATACCGAAGGCTATCCCAGCCGACCACTGAAACGCCATCGCTTCTCAGGTGCTCGGAGATTTCTTTGTCGAGATCGCGCCATCCGCCATCGCCGGACATGACGACCGCGAGCCTACCCGATGCCCCTGACGCCGGTAGCTCGATGAGCGGCAGTGTCGAGAAATTAGGCTGCGTAGCCTCATCAGGTTGCTCTGACGCGCGGCGGCGTATGGTGTCGACGAACGCGCGGGTGTCGTCTGGAGGTAACCGGTCCACGAATTCCGGCCCTTCGAGGTTGACACCCGGAGCGGGGGCGTCGCATAGCGCAACAGGCAGTTGCGGCTCTGCATCTGTCGACGACACGACGGCGCCCTTGACCGTGTTCGCTGCAGCCTGATCGCGAATCACCTGAGCGATGCGTCCGCCGATGCCGAAGCCCGCGACGACGGGTGTGTGATAGATCGGTGTTGATAGGTCTCTTTGAAGTTGTTGGCTGACGAACTCGGCATCTGCGGGAAGATACTGGCAGTCGGCTTTTTCCTTGGACAAGTTTGCGAGATAGCGACGGCTATCGATGCCAACCGTCAGGATTCCGCGATCCGCCAGTTCCCTCGCGATGTCCCGATTTCGCTCGGTCCAACCTTCGGCCGATGAAAACAGCAGAGTGACTCCTGCAACGGGGCCATCGACCGACGCGATACGCAGTTTTCCAAATCGCCCTCCGTCGATCTTTCTGGCTGCGGGCATGAGGGACAGGCCGACGGCCAGCAGGCCGGCAGCGACGGGAAACCAGTATCTGAGCTTCATGATCGTTTACCTGCGGTGAGGCCTGGAAGTGCAGCAAGTGCCCTGTATAGCCCGAGACGCCCGCTTGCCGCGAGATAGCGCGGCGTCCAGCGCGGCGAGAACTTTTCTTTAAACGAACGCAAGCCACGGAAGTTGTATGCACTGCCGCCATGGCGTGAAATGACGTATCCAATGCGGTTGCATGACGTCGATATCGACGATCGTTTGATCCCTGAGAAGGGGGCGACGCCGAGGCTGAAGCGAGAGAATCCCGCAGCTTTCAGTTCGAGAGACAGATGAGTAAAGAGGTATTCCATCGTGCAGGCCGGCGCACTCGGGATGACACGCATGACCCCGGTCGTTGCCTCGCTGCCGTCGCTCGATGTCATGTATGTTGCGAAAGCCAGGGTGTCGCTCCCTCTACTTACGACAATTGCCGAGTGCCTTTTCACGAAGCTCTCGTCAAACGCCGCTATAGAAAAGCACCTCTCGGACGCCTTTCGGTGGTGCAGCCAGGCGTTTGACGCTGCCCGCAATGACGGTAGAGCGCTCGACATCTCGCCGGGCGACACCAGCCGATAGGTCAAACCTTCTCGTTCCCCTCTCTTCAATGCATATCTGAGATGAGATCTGCGGGCACCGCTGAGAGAGAACGTGTCCAGATCGAGCCACGCTTCCTCTCCGACTTTCATGAGTGTCAAACCCGCGTCTACATACATCTGGATCGACTCGGGGCGTACCTGATAGAACGCAGCGGTACCTGAATGCTCTTTCGCCAGTTCGATAAAGGCGTCAAGCAACGCGGGCCATTCATTGCGTGGGCCGACAGGGTCGTAAAGTGCCACCCAGGTCCTTCCGTACTTGGCATACGCGAGAAACGACGATCTCGACGCGGAGAATAGGAGACTCTTGTCGCCCATGAGCATGAGCCCGGCGTCGCTACGCGGAAATCGATGGGCGATCAGCTGTGCGTCACGAATATCGTCGGCGCTCGGCGTGAGACCTCTGCCCGTTGCTGGTCGAAGAAGACGCCACGCAGAGAATGTGAGGAGCACCAATATGCTCGCCGACCGGGTGTCGGGTGCTTGTAAGCTCACCTGTGCCCGGGATACGTGCGTCAGAAGAAGCAGCCCGAACGGTGCAGATGTCGCAAGCGTGGCGAACGAGCGAAAAGCGAATCGCCTTGTGAGCGATCGGCGCGAGCGACGGAGCACAATCGTCAGGACAACCACTGCCGACGTCGATAGGCCTGGCGCGAGTAGGAGTGCCCACAGCGGAGCTCCGGATTGGATAGCGGAGAACGAGGCGCATCCCGCGAGCGTCGCGCCCCAGTGGGACTGATCTCTTGCGCCGAGGGTAAGCAAGAAGACGAACGTGGTAAGAGGTGCAACCGCTAGCCACACCAAATCGCCATTAATCAGAATGTCCATCAGACCTTCGACGGCGGGCGACGATGCTAGCGCATCGGAGATGACGGCAATTGCGGCGATTGCGCCGCACACAGGAGTCCCAATACGCGCGAGGACGTACCCGCTCGGTAGAGACAACCGCGAAAAAGAATATGACTTCGACTGCGATCTCAGTAGGTATTGAATAAACCAAGGCATGTTTCGTTTTCGGCTTGTCGCCGCTTTTGAAAAACTGATCCGCAGTTTGTTGCCGGAGGCGTGCCCTTGGGTATGGGGGCTCGCCCATATTGCCGCCGGGGTCCATGGGTAATACCCCCTGAAATCCACCGCTGGGAGAAGTAGAATTTTCTCGTTAAGAGGGAGTTCTGCAGATGAAGAAGTCGAGATTCACAGACAGCC
>NZ_NJGW02000044.1:0-5423 GCF_002216225.1 Pandoraea sp. CB10b_02 | reverse complement strand
TGGCACTGTGATTGGTGCGGCGGCTGGAGGGAGTTCCGGCGCGTTCACAGGGTTTAACGTCGATCGCTTTAACCGGCAGTTGCATCCGGATGAGCGGAAGTGGGCGAAGGACAACGCGAAGGACTTCGCGAAGTTCTATGAAGAAAAGACCGGCAAGGCACTGACCGCGGAGCAGGCGCGGAGTATGCTGCTGGCGAATGGTTATCGTTTGGTGGACGCGGCGGCAAGCAAGGGACCGGGAGGCGATCCTGTTGCCGTTGCTTTTATCAACCAGAACGCTGGTAATCTATTCACCGCCACAACGGCCCAGTACAACGATCCCTTCCTGAACGGCAACAAAGACGGCTCACTGAGTCCTGAGCAGAAGGCGTTGCCGGCGTCAAAGGGAAATCCGACGGTTGGTCTTGCTATTGCGACAGGTCTTCTGACCGCGGGAGCTGCACCGGAGATTGCTGCAAGCGTCGCAGCTGCTTCCAAGATGTGCGCCGCGAACGTGATCTTATGTTTGAATCAGATCGGCATTGGTGTTGGTGAGCTTGTCGCTGGTTCAGCGATGCCGGCTGGGACAGGTGCCGCCGTCGCGCTAGCCGCTCGCATAAACAACTTTTATCGCGATGGAGCAACGCCAGAACTTCTGCAGCAGGCATATAGGCAAGCTGCGCTTAGTTCTACCCACAATGCGGGCGCTTCGGAGGTGATTCTGGGGAAATACATCGCAGGTAGCGATCGTTCATACGAGATGGTGGCGCAATCCCGAGGGGCGACATATTTTTCCATGTCTGATTGGGCTGCCGTACAAGGACAACTGGGGGCGGACAAAATGTGGAACATAAATCGCACTTTTCTCGAGCAGCAGATCGCGCAAGGGAAGAGCTTTACGTTTACGGTCGACCCAAGGACGGTTGGTGATTTCACTTTCACGGCAAAAGAGTACGATTTTTTGCAAAAAAATGGTTATTCGTTGAAGTCCGGGGATGGAGGGCTTTTTCATGCAATTAAAAAATGACTTTGAGAGTTTGGACTTTCTGGATGATTGCGTTCTTAGTTACTACAGATCAAGAAACAGATATGTAAAAAATTTCTTGAGATCTGAAGATATTGATGTTGGGGGGGTGTATTCACACTTTCTTGTCGATAGAAAGCACGTGCTGCGGTTTTCTCTTGGGACGGATCGCGGAATATACTTGACTAATATTCAGCTAGGCATTGGGCCCCATTATTTCTCTCCATCCGAATTCTGGTCGTTCGAGGATGCTGATCGGTTTAAGTTCGATGCCACCCTGGAGGCGGTTGCGTGGAATCTCTCTGTTTTGGATGAATTCTTATTGTCATAATTTTCCGATTTCGAATTAAAGATGATGGTTATCTTAATTTCGCTGGTGGCACGTATATTCGTGTCATGCCGTCTGGATCGACGCCAGCCCCTGGACTTGAGGGCGGCTACTAGGTATCGATACGGAATAGGCAGCCACTAAATCCAGCTACCGGTGGAACAAGCACGCGAGGGTGGACACACAATCCCCTGCTTCAGAACGGTATGCCGTCATCTTCTAGATGAGATGTCACGTGTGCCAAGTGACGAAAGAGTTGCCAATGATTCAGGGAGTTGCCGTTTCCGCTTTTGGTCAACCGACGGAGGGATGCAAATGCTCCCAAACTTAAACGAACGGGATAACGTTGACTGGTTGCTCAAGAATAGATACTCGAAAGAGATGACGAAGCGATGACTGACGCGACTGCGATTCAAGACCAAATTTATAGGCTAGGCGCTCGCGTGGCGATACCCAAAGACCAGCTTTTTCTCAGGGCGGTTTCCGTGGGTGATGGGACTCCGCATTTGGAATTGCAAGACGGTGAGTTTCACTACGTGATCGCTGAGCGAGGATTTGAATTCTCGCGCCGGACGACAACCGATTTGGATGAGTTCTTGTATTGTTTTTTTGAGGCCATCTGTTCGAGGGTGTCTTTTGACTATGAGCTTCGGAAGCGGATAGAGGGAAAAGACTCGAGGCGGATCGCCTTTGCAAAGAAGGTTGAATTGATTGCTTCAATCAACCCCGGCTGGGTGGAGAAAGCGCAGGGCGAAATTTCCCACATCTTGGAAACATCGCCGTATTGCGATGAGGCCTGATTAAAAATTACATGCACCCTACCTAATCGTAATCAGTGGCTTGTTCCGAACTCGAAGAAGACACGCGGACCGTCAGGCAATCGCAGACGGTAGGGACCCGCGACGGACAGAACGGCGGTAGCGACGTCATCACGCAGCACGTCGGCAGCGCAATCGCGGCGGGTGGAAGCCTGGCAACGGCCTCCGGTCGGGATACGACAATCAGCGGCTCGACGATTTCTGCTGGGGGAAGCGCGACCGTTCTCGCGGGGAACGACGTCACGATCACCGCCTTCAAGGACTCGCATTTGGATGACGAATACTCTTGCGGCGGGTCATTGCAATTCACCAAGTCGTCGTTCGATGAAGCTGTGAGCGGTGCACCGGTGATGGAAGTGTGTGTGAGTAAGGTGGCAAAGCTTATAAGAACGAATATTAGTGTTGGGGCCTATGAAAAGGCTTATTCCGTTGGTCGTGACACACTACAAGAGCCTGGGTGTGACCGCGAAAATATTATCGCTGCACTATGCGAACTGACTGCTCAACTTCGGTCTGTTTGCATGGAGCTTGCGGTGCAAAAAATTGACTTCGGTACAGACTATGATGCACTTGAAAGTTTATTGCGCAAAACAAATGAATTGACGGGGCAGGATATGTACGGACTATTCAAGGCGATGTGAATAAAGCTTGAGGCTCGTGGATGGACGCAGCAAGAAGTGCAGACAGTCGTCAATGAGGGGCCTGTCGGGACGACGATGGATAATCGGTCCGCAGGGAAGACTCCAGACGGATTGCCGAGAAATGATCCCGCATCCGTGTATGGCTCGAAAAGCGGTTACGTAGTGGTCAACGACCGGACCCGGCGAAGTTGTTCAGGTGAACGGCAAGAACGATCCTGGCTGGATTTCCGACAGTCGAATTAAACGGAAGTGATTCGTGGTGAATATTGATTTCCAACGGCACTGCGATTCGTCGGATGACTTTTTCTCACTCGGTGGAAGCGTTGTGATGAAGCTATCTGTCGATGCGGCAATTGCGTTTTGCGAACAGGCGGGTCAACTCGGGTTGGTTATTGCGCGGGTTGAGGGAGGTATCTGGCATTTCCCCGGATTCGAAGCGAGGCTCGATTGCATTTGGGATGGAGTCGATCCACCCATTGATGCTAGTACTGCGGAAAAAAACAATCTGACCGCGGCGGAGTTCGTTGGGAGAGTCAAGCGCACGATGTCTTTGTTGTGACCGCCCCGCAGATAACAGGCTGGTGAGTTGGAAGAAGAGCATTCTGACCAGCGTCGGTGCTGTTGATTTGTCGCCTCAAACACGGCAACAGAGGTAGCGCGGCCATTAATGCGGGTTCGTAGCATGTCAGACGGGTAGCATCAATCCCGTACCCATTCATACAGGGAGCGACCGGGATTGAATTGGGCATCGGTCGCTAGGCCCGCTCACCTTCGGCGTACAGCCTTGGCGGCATTCCACACAAGTACGGAACCGTTGAAATAATGAAGGTAATTATGACTGCAGGCGGAGGACCAACCCAGAGCAATGGGATGAGTTCAAAAGAACGAACCGTCTATTGGATATGTGTCACTTTAGTGTGTGCAATCTTGGGGACGATGGCAATCAAAAGTTTTTTTTCTAAGGGCGATGTTAGGTGCCTATGAGAGGAGGCGTCGTCGTCCCGCTCGCATCAGACGATTGCAGTGGGCTCGACGGTGTCAGGCAATGCGGTTGGCGTCTCGGCGGGACGGGGTCTCGTCGTCAGTGGGTCGACGGTCGTTGGGACGCGGGACGTCGCCCTGCAGGCCGGACGCGTTCTGCGCATCGAGTCGGCGCAGAACGAGAGCCAGAGCAGCACGTTCTACGAGAAGAAGAGCTCGGGGCTGGGTTCGTCGGGTGGCGTGGGGATCTCGTACGGCAAGAACGAGCAGCGTGACGCAGACGGGTAGCCTTGTCGGTAGCCTGAACGGCAACGCGAGCATGGTGGCGGGCAACGACCTTCTGGTTCGTGGCAGCAATATTGTGGCGGCTGGGGACGTGACCGGTATCGGCCAGAACGTCACCATCGACTCGGCAGTGGAGCGGGAGCACCACGACGAGATGCATGAGTACAAGAGTACAAGAGTTCGGTGAACTGAACCCCAAAAGTTGGACGGTTCAAAGAAGCTAGATACCCAAGGGCTGGGTTCTGTATTGCACAGGACTCAGCCCTTTGAGCTTCATCCGGATACGTTCGTGGTTGTAGTAATGGATGTACTGCCGGAGTCCAGCCTGTAGCTGTTCAACGCTGTCTAACTCGTTCAGGTAGAAGAACTCTGCCTTGAGTGTACCGAAGAAGCTTTCCATCGCCGCATTGTCCAGGCAGTTCGCCTTGCGTGACATGCTCTGGCGAATCGCCCGCTGATCCAGCAGCCTGCGCCAGGCAGCCATCTGGTACTGCCACCCCTGATCGGAATGCAGCAGCGGGCGCTCGTCGCGCCCAAGACGGCAGAACGCTTTCTTGAGCATGTTCCCGACCAGATCGAAGGTGGGCCGCACAGAACTCTGCCACGCAATAATTTCTCCGTTATACAGGTCCATTACTGGCGACAGGTATAGCTTCTGGCCTTTCACATTGAATTCGGTGACATCGGTTAAGTCCTGCGATCAATGAGACAGCCAACGTTTTTACCAACAGTCCCGAGGGCCAGAAGGCGCAAAACGCAGTGAACAAATACTGGGAAAACTTCGTAAATTATTGGGGCGGTAAGTAATGAAGATTCGAATCATTCAAGAAGGGAACTTTGCCGGATGGGTTCGTACGCTCCTGGTGTTTGCCGGGGTGCTGGTCATGGTATTTGCATACAAATGCGTTCCGCCCGCGCCGTTCGGAGGGTTCTTGTTCCTGTTTGGGTTTGTTGTTGCGGCAATCGGCGGATTCTCAAGCAGGGCATCGCAGTTGAACATAAGACCCTTCGGAAACAATTGGAGGAAGGTTCGTAAAACGTACGAAAAGGAACGCAATGATACGTAACGGCTTCATTTACCCTCTTGAATCCGATGATCGCTTTCGCAAAAAAGTACGTGACGTTATCAGCGAAGCGGCTGCCATATGGACGCATGATCTTCCCCTTCTGAAATTCAGGCGGGAACCGGCGGGTTCGACGTCAACGTTGCGGGCAACACCGACCTGAAGGGTGCGTACATCGCGAGTACGGCGGCCCCGTCGAAGAATCAACTGACGACGGGCACGCTGACGTTCTCGGACATCCAAAACCACTCCGACTACAGCGCGAACAGCTTTGGTGTGGGTGGTGGCTTCACGATGGGCAAC
>NZ_NJGW02000043.1:0-6542 GCF_002216225.1 Pandoraea sp. CB10b_02 | reverse complement strand
GGGCAAGGACTTTGCTCAGGTGAAGGCCGGGCTTGATGAGCAGACGAAGGTGCAGGGGGTGATCAATGGTCAGGCGGGGAGTGCGTCGGGCAAAGAAATTGCGGCTCGCATGAACGCCAAGGACTACGCGAACGAGGCGCAGGCGAGAGCGGATTTGGTGCTCCAGGAGCAGGCGCAGGTGCTGCTCGAGAAAACGCGCCAGACCGATAAGGATGCGCACATCAAGGATGTGAATGGTAAGCCAGTCGTGGTTGACGGCAAGCAGCAGGCGGTCCTGCCCTCGGACCAGGATCCGTTGGCGCAGGCGCTCAAGGACGGCAAGACGGCGCTGGATCGGGCGAAGCAAGAAGCGCAGGCGGAGCCGGATCCGAAGCTGCGTGAGGCGCTGAAGCATGCATTGGAAGCGCTGAAGTCGCCGACGAAGCGGGAGGTCGCCGAAGCGCAGGCGCACGTGCGCGAGCAGTTTGCGCATGAAGCGAATGCGACAGCGCGAGCGCAGCTCGATCAGGCGTTCGAAGAGGCGATCAAGAAGGCGCAGGCGGCCTCTGACACCGGCTTGGTGGAAGCGCTGAAGGCGAGCCGCGAGGGTCACACGTACAAGACGGCGGCAGAGCTCAACGCGGCGCTGTCGTCTTATGAGAAGAGCCGGCAGGCGGTGGACGCAGCGCAACGCGAAGTGGAAGCGGGGATGCGCGATGGGAAGCAACTGGATACGGACGTAAGCAATGTGCCGGGTCTGGATGCGCGTCTGATGCGAGCCGTGTCGGGTGCGGACGCAGCGCAGCAACTTGCGAAGATCAAGTCGGTGCTGGCGGAGCAGAAGAAGGTTCAGACGCTGATCAACGCGGAGAAGCAAGAGGCGATTCGTGCGCGGATGAACGGCAAGGACTACGCGAGCGAGCAGGAGGCGCGGGCGGACCTGGCGTTGCAGAAGGCGGCGCAGGCGTTGCTGGATAAGCAGCGGGAGAAGGACCCTGGGGCGAAGATTGTCGAGATCGGCAAGAAGCCGGTGGTGCTTGACGGCCAAGGCAAACCGGCGGACGGGAAAGATGCGTCCGCGGTAGAGGCGGCGCAGAAGGAAGCGGATAAGGCGCTGGACGAGGCGATCGGGAAGGCCGATAAGGCGGGTCAAAAGGATCTGGCGGCCGCGTTGCGGGCGGACAAGGCCGCGCGCGTGTACCACACGAAGGCGCAGGTGGAGGAGTCGCTGGCGTCGCTGAGTGCGGCGAACGATCTGCATGCAAGCGTGGAGCCGTTGTGGACGGATGTGCAGGCGCTCGATGCAGCGTTGAAGAAAGACGAGGCGCTCAATGCGCGGATGAACCGTTTTGCGCGGGGCAAGGACTTTGCTCAGGTGAAGGCCGGGCTTGATGAGCAGACGAAGGTGCAGGGGGTGATCAATGGCCAGGCGGGGAGTGCGTCGGGCAAAGAAATTGCGGCTCGCATGAACGCCAAGGACTACGCGAACGAGGCGCAGGCGAGAGCGGATTTGGTGCTCCAGGAGCAGGCGCAGGTGCTGCTCGAGAAAACGCGCCAGACCGATAAGGATGCGCACATCAAGGATGTGAATGGTAAGCCAGTCGTGGTTGACGGCAAGCAGCAGGCGGTCCTGCCCTCGGACCAGGATCCGTTGGCGCAGGCGCTCAAGGACGGCAAGACGGCGCTGGATCGGGCGAAGCAAGAAGCGCAGGCGGAGCCGGATCCGAAGCTGCGTGAGGCGCTGAAGCATGCATTGGAAGCGCTGAAGTCGCCGACGAAGCGGGAGGTCGCCGAAGCGCAGGCGCACGTGCGCGAGCAGTTTGCGCATGAAGCGAATGCGACAGCGCGAGCGCAGCTCGATCAGGCGTTCGAAGAGGCGATCAAGAAGGCGCAGGCGGCCTCTGACACCGGCTTGGTGGAAGCGCTGAAGGCGAGCCGTGAGGGTCACACGTACAAGACGGCGGCAGAGCTCAACGCGGCGCTGTCGTCTTATGAGAAGAGCCGGCAGGCGGTGGACGCAGCGCAAGCTAGGGCCTCGCAAGTGACGTTGCTCAATGATGTCCTAGCCAAGGTTCCAGGACTGGCGACTCGACTGAGCAAAATCACTCGTACCGGATCAGCATCCGAAAAACTGGTCGAGTTGATGAAGGTTCTGCCGGTGCAGATTGAGGTGCAAAAGTTCATTAATGAGCTCCCCCATGATTCGGAACCCGACCGGGCACTCGTCGCGCGGATGAATGCGAAGGTGTATCCAAGTGAGCGGGCGGTAAGAGACGATCTAGTCGTGCAACGCGCATTGCGCGACGCGATAGCGAGCGCGCGTTTGAACAAGGATGACGCGCTGGCCAAGGCGCTGATGAGCGATGAGTACCACACGGCAGCCGACATTGGATCAGCTGTGCGCGCATACGAGCAAAGTCAGAGGGTGGCCAAGGAGCTCGATGCACAGGGGCTGAAGATTGCCGACATTGACGCTCGCTTGTCTCGTACCCCCGGATTGGCAGCGCGCCTTGAACGCTTTTACGAGCGTAGTGGCCGTAACTTGGCCAGGGTGGAGGCGGCCGTTGATGAGCAGCAAAAGATCCAGACGCTAATTAACGGATTGCCGAAGACCGGGGATGCTGGACGGGCAATCATTTCGCGGATGAACGCAAAGGACTACGCGAGCGTACAAGAAGCCCGGGCGGATCTTTTGGCTCAGCAGGGTGGGTTGATGGTGGATGCCGAAATTATCAAGGCTAAGGTCGCGGGCAACGTGGATCTGGCTGAGGCTCTGAAAAAGGCTCTGGCAGGCGGGGTTGTGCTCACACCAACGCAGGCTCAGGCATTACTCGACAAGGTCAATCGAGCGCAGGCCGACATGGCGCTTGAGCGAGCGATCCTGCACGCAAACCAGGCAGGGAATATGGAGTTGCTGAACTCGTTGATGGCGGCCCGGGGTTCCGGGATGTTCAAAACGAAGGAGCAGGTCGACGTTGCTGTTAGGGAAATTGAACAAGCATTGGCGCGCGCCGGGCTGAGTTGGAAGGCTCACGAAACGGTGGGCTCGATGGAGGCGGCCGCGCAAGGGTTCGGACGTGACGAATCCAACGGGGAGCCGCGCACGAGAATCCCAAGAAGCCCGTGGGTGAATGAGGATCAGATGCTTGTCGATATGTATGGCCGAGTGGTGCCCGTGCCGTATCTGAAGACGCAGTCTGGTCACTATGTCTATCGTCGCGCGGATGGTTCACTGACGACGGACATTCATGGTGGCGCGATGCCAGAGGGAGAAATCATTGTGGATGAGCGGGAACGCAAAAAGCGCGCCGCACCGGTGTTCATCTCGGAGGAGCGCGAGCACCCGTAATGGGAACAGAGGCGGGGGGGATACCCCCGTGTGCGCATTGTGAAAAGGCTTCTAGCGGTGAATGACCGTGGGAAGAGGGCCACCTCGCGTGCATCGTACCTGTTGGGAAGGCTGTGCGTCCATGTGAGAGCATCGGGTGCCGCATTTACTGAGTATATCGAGACACTGAGCCGATCATGATCGTGCGTCAACTGTACCTTCCGGTTTTGGGGAAGCATCAATTGGTCTACGGCCGGATGCCGTTGCCTACGGTGTTTCCCAAGTACGGGATGATTTCGGGCTTTCGTCAGCGGGACCTGTCGAAAGAGGGGGCGAGGCTAGGTGCATTTTTCAGCTTGGAATCCGTTGGGCAAGGGGCTGAAAAGATCAATGCGGCGTCGTTGCTTCGAGCGCCAAGCGCCGAGGGTGGGGGCGGGCCCTCGACAGAGTCGCAGGTCGCTCGGAGCACATTGGTGGTGCGGCCTGCAGCTCGACTGCGGGCATATGGTGTGCTGATTTGTGGCGTGTGTATTTCCATCGCGACGCTTTGGATGACTGGAGCGGACGTGGATGAGCCCGGGGCAGAAGACGGAGTCAAACCTGTGCCTCACGTCGTACAGCCGTTGCCGGCGGCGGTGACGGTGACCCAGAACCCGACTTCAGTCGCATCGAGTGCTCCTGTTTTGCCTGAAGTGGCGCATCAGGCATCAGAACCGCTGGCGCCACATGCCGTGGAGCCGACTCAGGCAAAGGGGCGGCCTGCCGTATCGCGCAACCGAGCTTTCGCGCGCCGAGGCAACGTTCGCTTGAGGCAAGTGGCCAAAGCGGCAGGTCAAGGATCCCCCAAGCGTGAGGTTATCGCTGAAGACAACCCGATTGAAGATGAAGAGGGTGGTGCGAGCCCCAAAAGCGAGGTCGAAAGACAGGTGATTGGAGGCTTGTTGACACGGGAGCGATTGCCTGCGCCGGAAATTCAATCAGAGGCTTGGACAACGATGATCGATCACCATCGTTTAGTACGTCCCAATTGATGCGTTCTCATGTCGCGAGCCCCGATGAGTTTTTGGGGGCACGTGAATTGAGAATGCGTTAAGGCTGGAGTGTTGGTGAGTGAGTTGCTCCAGTTGCATTTTGTCGAGAATTCACACGAGTGAAATTTGATGAGCTTTGGGCCCACTAGAAAATGGGGGGCCATTGCGTGTAGGAACTGATGCGAGGATTGTAGATTAAATGGGATCTTATTCGAAAAAAGGTGCGATCGTGATGTGCGTAGGGTTGAGCGCCGCGGTATTGGAAGCGGGCTCAGTGAGAGCACAAGTGCCCGTGCATACTCAAATTCCCAACGCGGGATCAATCCTGCAGCAAAAGAAATCCGAATCGCGTAATTTTGATTCTCCACAGGGTTCAATTCAACCAGAAGACGTGTTGAAGCACCCTGTTGAGAAGAAGGACTATGAGATCAAGCGTTTTCGCTTCGAAGGCAATACCAAGGTCCCGAATGACGAACTTGCCGAAGTGGTTCAACCGTACTTAGGGCAACGCGTTTCCCGGCTTCAATTGGAGCAGATCGCAGAGGCACTGGGTGCGGTATATCGCACTCGCGGCTATGGGTTTACGTCAGTGACGGTCTCGCCCGACGGTCTCGCAGATGGTGATGTCTTGTTTTTGATCGTAGAGGGCCGGGCCGGTAAGCTTCAACTCAACAATCAAAGTCGCGCGAATGATTGGCTATTGCGAGGGGCGCTGGATCGCTTTGAGCGCAATCCGGATAACACGGATAACCTTGATCGCGCGAGTCTGCTGATGTCGGACACGCCAGGGGTGGCGTCGGCCAGTGCTCGTTTATCCAGCGGTGAGACCCCAGGGACGGTGGACGTTACGATGGATGTTCAGCGCTCGCCACTGATCACAGGCAGCGCATCGATAGATAACTACGGCAGCCGTTCCTCTGGACGCGGTCGTATGAGTGCAATGCTTGGGATATACAGTCCATTTGGATGGGGTGATTCGCTGCGCCTGAACGTCTCGGGGATGCCGTTTCACCCTGATGGTGATTCGACCCTAGGTGGCGTGAGCTACGACTTCCCATTGGGAAACAGAGGGCTTCGAGCCGGAGTGGCGTACAACCGACTGCAATATCACCTGGGCGGGATTTATTCGGGGCACTTCGATGGGACTGCGGACGTGTGGTCTACATATGCAAGTTATCCCATTGTACGTACGCAGACGAATAATCTTTACGTACGCGTCACCTACAGCCATAGTCTTTACAACGATAATCAAGTCGGCTTTGAAAACCGAAGGCACTCAGATGCCGTAGCAGCCATGCTGTATGGTAATCGTCAAGATACGTGGTTCGGGCGCAGTGGTGTTAATCGATACTCTGCCACGCTTACGCACGGGAGTTTGAGTTATGACAGCCCGATCTTCGCGCACCAAGACCAACGGGGAAGTCGGACGGCCGGAGGGTATACAAAGCTTGAGGGAACACTCACACGCCTTCAGCAACTGAGTGCTACCACATACGTACAAGCGGAACTGCTAGCACAGTACGCGTTTAAGAACTTGGACGGTTCGTCGCGTATGGTATTGGGTGGGCCATCTACAGTGCGGGCGTTTAGCTCGGATTTCGTTTCCGTGGATACGGGGCTCGTGTTTCGAGGGACGGTCGGCTGGCGTTTGCCCGTTGCGTTGCCGGTGACGGTGTACGCATTTTACGACGCGGCCACAGGAGTGCTGCGGCACGATCCGATTAAGGGGATGTCCAACAACGTCAATGTGAGAGGAGCCGGACTCGGCATTGATGTGACATACCGCAGCGTGACGGGATCAATGAGCGTGGCCCGTCGTCTTGGAGGGCAGGCTCCAGGATTGGACGAGCAACCTAAAGCTTGGCTTTGGGCGTCGCTCAGCTATTCATTCTGATAGCAATTCAACTGGCGGAGGCGAGCTTTTCTCCGCTCTTTGATGCTTGTACTTCTTCCCGAATCTGTTGGTTGTCGATGAAATTGGCTATTTGCCATTTCTCCGGGAAGAAACCTACCTGTTCTGTCTCGTCAACCCTGCCTCACGGTACAGGCGATAGATGCGCTTGTGATTGGCGTGCGTGCCTTCGCGTTCCACTAGGGCGTGCAGCCGGCGGTAGCCGAATCGACGACGTTCGTGCGCCAACTCCACCAGACGCGCCGCTAGCACTTCATTCTCGGGGTCCGGCTTCGCGTCGTAATGCAGCACG
>NZ_NJGW02000042.1:0-7551 GCF_002216225.1 Pandoraea sp. CB10b_02 | reverse complement strand
ACGCCAGCCCGAACGAATTCGCAAGTATTTCGAGCACGGCCCTGTTCGCTATGCAGCTTGATACAAGTTCACAGGGGCCGGATCAATAATGCAGATGTTGGCAGTTATCCCGATATCGGGACCAAAGCTCGCGCGGGCGAGACGTGAATAGAACTCCGACTGGGCGTCGACGGGCGGTGACGAAGTACCGTCGGCAACTTCTGACTTGATGGCTTTCTCGCTCACTTCGCCGCGCCCTCCAGCCCGATGGGGGCTTCACCGGTGGTCCGCATTGCCATCTCGACTGCGCCAACTAACGACTTCTTCACCGAAATGTCGTTGATCAGGCTGTTGTGCAAACGTGGCAGCTCACCCGGGTCAATGCCGTCCAGCAGGTCGGTAGCGTCGGATTCCGTCCTGTGATTCGCATGAACAATCGACTGCACGATCTGCTGCGGACTGAGTTCATCGCTATCGAAGAGCGTGCGCACACGAACCGATACGTCTACCGGCGCAAGCCAGGCGTTCAGGTATGACAGGCGAATGTCTGCCGGCATGGCGGCCAAGATCGAGCGCTCGAAGTTCGCCGGCAGCAGGTTCGTGTCTTTCGTCCGGTCATCCAGCCACCGGAAAATCCGATCCGCCGCGTTCTTCGCAGCGGTGAACGCGTCGCCGGACATGTCGAACTCAAGTCGCGGCAGCGCATCACCGCCCCACGCTCTGTGAGCCTCAACGATTTGCAGAGCGACGGTCTCGCGGCTGCCCGCGCGCTGGCGCCACGCGTCGACGTGATCCGACAGGATCGCAAGCTTCGTTTTGTGCGATTCGTTTCGCATGTATTTCTCTCCTCGTGCGCCTACAGTGATACGCATGCAACCTCTACTCAAATCTGGCGAGTCCCCCGACGGTGCTAAGCTGTGCGCTCTTCACTTCGTACAACTCAACATCCATCGGGGTACTCATGGACGACTCAACCTACGGAAAGAACCTTCAAACGCAACTGACTGTCGCTATCGCTCACCAAGTGGCTATCGCAGCCTCAATGGCACTTGCAGTGCGCGACATGCCGCATGGACGAGACTTGCTCAACAGTTTCGAGCGGGACCTGCTCGCCTCATCCATCTGGCAATTGGGAAACAGCGCGGCACCGGCGGAAGTTGGCGAGGTTTATCGGAAAGAAATCTCACAAATATTCAGCCGCGCACGCGCCAAAAACGGCTGGTAATCACTCACGCATCGATCCGATTCGCCGGAGTCTGGCTATGCAGCCAGTCCATGCGGTCGGCGATGAACTTCGCCTCTTGGTCGGCCCGCAAATTCAATGCGGGCCGGATGAGCCACAGTAGCAAGCGGGCATACATTCGCTTCACTTGGAAACTCCTATCCACGGTATTGAAGGCCGCCGGGGCGGGAACAATTGCAACTGAACTCCCGCGAGATCGAATCCAGCGTCGTAACGTCGATCTCGCGGCCATGCTTCTTTGCCAGGTATCGCCACAGCGAGATTTCAAGCGATTCCGGCATCACCACGCCGTCAATCTGAACCGAGGCGCCGGCGTACTCGACTTGTGCGGTACCGGCGATCGCCAACGTGAGCGAAACAACCGCCTGATCGCCGGCTACCACCCGAGTTGTCACGCTTTGCACGCGCGGAATTCGCACGCCATCAACGTCCACGTGACCGCGACCGGCGCCGTCGACTTCGATACTCACCTTCGCGATGTTCGTCATTTGCTCTCTCCAGTAGCGCCGCCGGCCAGCTCGGGCCAATAGAACATCCAGTCTTTGCAAAGCAGTGTCCGAGATACCCCAGATCTGTCTTCGAATGCCTTGGCGTATTTCGCGGGAACCGACCCACTCCGAACCCACTGCTGCAAGGTTTGGTAGTTGCGAACTCCCAACACCTTTGCGGCGGACACCGGGCCACCCAAGTTGTTGATCGCGCGAGAGATGTTGTGAGCATTGGTCATGGGCAAATCCTAATACAAGAAAAACTAGCATGCAAGATTTTCCTGCAATGACACAAGGCCGTCTTGTGTTTAACCTCGCGCGCATGAACTCAATTCATGCCCGCATCAAAGCTCTTCGCGAAAAGCTGTCAATTTCGATGGAGACGCTCGCCTCTACGGTCGGCGTGTCATGGCAGACGGTTCAGCAGTGGGAGAACGGCAAGACGGCACCACAACGCAAGCGACTGCAGGCCGTCGCGGACGCGCTGCATACAACGGTTGATTTTCTGATGACTGGCGGAGAGGCCACTGCAGGAGATCAGGAGTTCGTGACGATCAAGCGGCTTGATGTCAAGCTGTCTGCGGGCCACGGCCATGTGGTTGAAAGCGAAGACGAAAAGAGCCGCCTGTCGTTTCGTGCCGACTTTCTTAGATCGGCTGGCGCCACGCCAGATAGCGCGGTCTCCGTGACAGTGAAGGGCGATAGCATGGAGCCGCTTATTCCAGACGGTTCTACGATCCTCGTGAATCGATCCGATACGACTGTCGTGAACGGAAAGGTCTACGCAATTCGCCAGGACGGAAAATTGCTGGTCAAGCGCTTATACAAGGTAAGGGGCGGAGGGTTCGTGGCACGCTCCGAAAATACAAGTGGCGCCTACTCCGATATCCCACTCGATAGTGATCATCCTGATTTTGACATTCTCGGGCGGGCGTTCTGGGTGGGCTTCAAACTCTGATGCGCGCGTGAGCGGTCGAAATCGGATGTTGTCCAACTTCTTACGGGGTGCACAATGTCCGCAGTTGATTCGCAAGGCCAGCCGCTCAATCTAGCATTTCGGTCGCAAGCCGTCGCTGAACGGAAAATCGACGAGCTCATAGGCATCGTCAAAGGCGTCATTGCTGACGGCGAGATCTCACACTCAGAGGCCGAGTTTGTTCTCAAATGGCTCGACAGCAATCGTGACGTCGCTACGCAATGGCCGGCGAACGTGCTCTACCCTCGGCTCGAACAGGCGCTTTCCGATGGGTTTCTAGATAGCAGCGAGGAAGGCGAGCTTCTGGGGCTTATGCTCTCAACGGTTGGCGGCAACTCTTCACAGAACGCGGGCGAATCGTCAAACTCTACGTCCTTGCCGGTCACTAACCCGCCGCCTGAGATTGAATTCCAAGGCCGTACATTCTGTTTTACCGGAAAGTTCTATTCGGGCACGCGCGACTGGTGCCATACCCAAGTAAGCGCTCGCGGGGGCCTGCCGACTGACGGTATCACGAAGAAGCTGAACTACTTGGTAATTGGCGAAATCGGATCGCGAGACTGGCTGCATTCGACATACGGAACGAAAATAAAAAAGGCGGTTGAATACGCCACGAGCGGAGTTCCTATAGTCATCGTCACTGAGCAGCACTGGGCAGACCACATCTAAGTCCATCAAGCATTTCATCAACGGTCCGCAGCGCGGGCCGTTTTTGTTTGAGCTATCGAAAATCGATTAGCGATCCAAATTTCGCATCGACACGCATACTAGTTTTTCTTGCATGCTAGTTTTTCTTGTGCAATTATTCGTCTCAACGCAGCGCACTTCGCTGCGCCACCGGCCCAGCCGGATCGCTCCTTGACAATTTTTCTAGCCGATGTTGCTCACCCGCCTACGTGGGGTGTTCGTCCGGCTCAATCGCATCTACGGGCATGGCCGTAGCTCTGCGCGGTGTCCCTGCCGTATCCAGTCCGCCAAAGCGCGGTTAACGGTGAAGAGGGTGAGGCGTAGACGGCCAAGAGTAGAAATGGTTATGCCGGTTGGAATCCCGGCGCAGTACGTATCACCCAGCAGTGCGCAGGCAGGCGTTAGCGCCGCCCGCGCACTGCGAACGCTGTATCTGAGGCGGCTTTCTTCCGAGAGCCGCACCATATACACGAGGAGAAATCCATGACCGCACGAGACAGCATCACGTTTGAAGTCGGAACTGCGCAGTTGACGGTGCCGAAGCAGGATCTGCTTGAGGCATACATCGCCAAGACTCTCGGGACCGCGAGCAAAAAGGGGATCGCGCTGGCTGCCGGTGAAACCTACGTCGGATCGATCACCAATGCCGACGGAACCGGCCATCACATCATTCTCCTTGCCGGCGATGTCGAGAAGAATTGGACCGACGCCCTCGATTGGGCGAAGTCCATTGGCGGCGATCTGCCGAACCGAATCGAGCAGGCGATGCTCTGCGCGCACCACCGCGACCGCTTTGAGAAGCGGGCGTACTGGTCGAACCAGAAACATGAGTCCGACGACGGCTTCGCCTGGTGTCAGACCTTCGACTATGGTGGCCAGTACTACGACCACCAGATCAGCCGGTTGCGCGCGGTGGCCGTCCGCAGGTTGCCCATTTAGTCATTCTGTCATTTGACCGAGGCAAAGAACACCTCCCCGGAGAGGGAACGCCCCCGATGATGCAGGCGTGACCGCCGCGAGAGTGCGGCACCTGAATTCAAGTTTCTGCTGCCGGGCTGACAACCAACTGTCTATAAAACAGCAAACAAACGACGAGTCGGCTTAGTCGTTGCGGGAGCCATCCCTGTAATGAGGCGCAAACGCTGATGCGCGAGACGATGGCTGTGCGGCGTCCCGGTTTCGACTTGGGCGTTCGGACATGCGTGACGGCCCGGAGAGACGGGCACCTTCAAGTGAGCAGACCCGCGTCGGCGCGGCGACGTTAAATAGCCCGTACACCGTCCCCCGGTTGCTGGAAGGGTCTGCTCTCTTGAGGGTGAATGAACACGCCCGTGCACGGGGGCTTGATAGCCGGAGATCAGCGCTGGCCACTCTCTTCACCGATTCAAATCTCATGCCATTACTACTGATTTTGCTGCCGCTCCTATGGGCGCGAGCGGCAGCTTATCCGCGCCCAGGGCAAGCGCTGCCCCAGCGTATTCGACGGATCCTTAACCGCGCCGTGCCGATCGACTACGGTTAGGTGCCGCCGCGCTGCGCCCAATTCAAGCAATAGAGCGAGCCTGACCGCTCACAGGTCCATGGCGGACATGGTTATAGCCGCAACGCCCCGGCGTTCTGCCGGGGCCTCCCTACCTCCCTGGAGGATTCCAATGTTTGCAGCAGAGATTCGTCAATACCAGACGGGCTGGCGCGACGCCATGCGCGGCACGCCCTGCCAGTCGAATGACCTCGCATACCGACTCGGGTATCGCGATGCCTCCATCTGAGGCGCGCCATGCTTGATCGATTTCTCATTCGAACGGTCAACGCCGCCGACCGATGGATTCGCCGTCACCGCGGTGCCGCCTGGACGATCTGGGCTGTTCTGCTCATCTCCTGCCTTTATGTGAGGTGGACGTCTGGCGTATGAGGTCAGCCGCAAAACGAGCAGCAGCGGAACGGGCCTGGAAGACGCTTCGCCCTCTCATGAACGACCGGCACGCTCGACCAACACTTCCCGCCCACCCCGGTTCGCCACGCTACCACGACGAAATCGAAGCCAAGCAGGCTTTGCGCGATGCCCTCGAAAGGCATTCGCCCATCCTGCTCGCCGCTCTCGCCTTCTACATCAAATCCGACGCATAGCGGCGCTCCGACGTCGACCGCGAACGAGGAAATAAATGACCGCCACACCGTCCTTCAAACAGAAGATCAACGAAAAGGAAATCCGGCGCGCGGATGCAATGAAGATCCGCTACGAGGATATCCACGTCGAACCCGGCTTCAATCTTCGCGCGGCGCTGGACCTGCTCGACGGGGAGTCCTTGGAGAAGGCCAAGGAAGATGACGATAGCCTCTTCCGCCACATCATGGCCGGCGGTCAATACCCGGCTCTTGAGGTTCGGCCCCGCGCCGAAGGTGGCGTGTGGCTGGTCGACGGGCATCGGCGCCATGCGGCCATCGGGCGAGCAGACGCAGCCGGCGCACCGCTCCGCGATCGTGACGGCGAGTTGATGGTTCGAATCGACGCCTTCGACGGCAACGATGCGGACCGAACCGTTCGCATCCTGTCGAGCAACAAGAATCGGCAACTGCACCCGCTTGAAAAGGCTTTCGGCTACCAGCGTCTTGCGCGCTTCGGTTGGGACAACCCGCGCATTGCACAGGCCGATCACGTCTCGCCCCAGTGGGTCGGAAAGATGCTCGTGCTTGCTGGTGCCAACTCCGACGTTCACCGCTTGGTGTTTGCCGGGAAGACCTCGGCATCAGTCGCGGCAGATGCCGTCCGCCAGTATGGCGAACAGGCCGGTGCGTTCCTGTCAGGCGAGTTTGAGAAGGCATCCGCTGGCGGGAAGAAGAAAGTCACCGCCAGATCGATCAAAGGCAAGTCCTACTCACGCAAGGCTGTGACGACATACGTCGAGCGCATTGGCACCTTCGTCTCCGCGCTGCCCGACGCGGAACGAGAGGCAATAGCCAATAGCGAAACTGACTTTCCCGTGACGGTAAGCGCAAAGGCACTTCGCGAGTTGCTCGCCGCCCATTCCGATATCAGCGCCGCCACCGCGCCGGCCACGCCTGCCACCGGAGCTTGATATGCGAATCTGGATGCCGAAGATCGTGGCGCGGGCGATCATCGCCTACGCCCAGCGCACGCCCTACTTCGACCTTCGCGGCTATATGCGCCGTTGGTGGGTCAAGAAGCCCCGCGGGCACGATGCCAGCGTCGCCGAGAACGGTCGGCGCGACACCAGTTGGGGTGCGCGGGTACACAACACACTCCGCAGTGACGCCGGCCGGGATCTTCACGATCACCCGTGGTGGAGCATTTCAATCGTACTGCTGGGCGGCTACTGGGAAATCATGCCGACCGAGCAGGAGCAGCCCGCCAAGTGGGATTCCCGGCCCGAAACGATCCTCTTGCGCGGATATCGACGCGTCTGGCGTGGCCCCGGATCAATCGTGTTCCGCCGCGCGACCGACCGGCACCGCCTCGAAATCCCCGACGGCGGCGAAGCGTGGTCTCTTTTCATCATGGGGCCGTGGCAGCGCAATTGGGGCTTCCATACGCCTCGTGGCTGGGTTCCTTGGCGCGAGTACGTCAAGCAGCCCACCGACACGAAGCAATCCGCATAGATTCCCGAGGCTTCCCCGGCAGCCGTAGCTGCTACCTGAGCAGTGAATAGCCGGGATCAACCACCAACAGGAGCAATCCATGACTCAGGTCGTAATCCCGCAACTCAATGACGGCGAAACCTATCTCTGCGGCATAGTCGATGCGAATGGCGACGTCGAGCATACCGTCATCGTTGCAATCAACAACGAGCGCGGCGAATGGCAGGAACAGATGGAGTGGGCGAAGTCCCTCGGCGCCGATCTGATGTCGCGTCCCGAGCAGGCCATCGCATTCGCGAAGCACAAGGACCGCTTCGAGGAGGCTGGTTACTGGAGTAACGAGGATGCCGGTGACGGCTTCGCCTGGTATCAGGACTTCCTCAATGGTGACCAGTACTACGGCAGCCAGGACGGCCGGTTGCGCGCGGTGGCCGTCCGCAGATTCAAAAATTGAGTCATTCAACCATTTGAACGGAGCATGCAATGACGATCACGCTTGAGGCCATCGAGGCCAAACATACCGAGCTCGGCCAACTGATCGAGCGATTCAAGGAACAGGCAAAGGGAACCGAGATTCGCAT
>NZ_NJGW02000041.1:0-14805 GCF_002216225.1 Pandoraea sp. CB10b_02 | reverse complement strand
GCTCAGCGATCTCATGTCGGTTGCTTGCATGAATCCGAGTTGAGGGTGGTGCAGAAAATTTCAAGTGCGCAAGGGCCGGATCAATAGCTGTGGCGCTGTGCGCCAGCCGAACGGCGAGATGCCGTGCGACCACTGAGGAGCCCCCATGAGTGCACATCGAGTCAATCAAGCGTGGGGCGTCGAACTGCGCCACACCGAAAAGATCGTCCTCTTGGCACTGAGCCACCATGCGGTCATGTCGACGGGCGAATCGTCGCCGAAAATCAGCCGCCTGGCGCGTGACTGCGGCATGTCGGAATCGGCAGTGCGCGACTCAATTAAGGCGCTGGAGGCGGCCGGCTACGTCGAGGCTACCCCGATTCGCCGTGGCTTGACGCTGTTCCGGGTGAAAGTCGGGGCGTCGGAATGAGCCTTGACGCAATCACCTGGGCTCGCCACCAAAAGGTGGGGAAAGGCCCAACAAAATCGGTGCTGATGGCGCTCGCAGACTTCGCCAGCGAAGACTTCGTATCGTTCCCGAGCATCGACACCCTCATCGCTTGGACCGAGCAGGATCGCAAGACCGTCTTGGCCAACATCGATCGCTTGAAGGATGCCGGGTGGATTACGGACACGGGCGAGCGCACTGGGCGCACAAGGCAGATCGTCGTTTATCAAATCAACGTCGAGCGAGGCGTTGAGGTAAAGGTCGGCCCTCGCAGTCAAAGCAATCCGAAAACGGAACGGTTCCAAAAGCGGAACGGTTCCGAAAACGGAACAGTACCGAATTCCCCATCAAACAGTCCCAATTCCGACTCGAAACAGTCCCAAATTTCACAGGAAACAGTCCCAAATTCGGTACCCGTAACAGTAGTTAACAGTAATGAACAGGGAAGGAACAGTGGTGCGCGCGGAACGCGCTTACCCGACAACTGGATTCTCACCAAAGCGCTGGGCGATTGGGCGCTGCAAGAGCAGCCGACCTGGACTGCCGACCACGTTCGTCGGGTAGCGGACAAGTTCCGTGACTACTGGACTGCGAAATCCGGACAGCAAGGGCGGAAGACCGACTGGGACGCCACGTGGCGCAATTGGGTCCGCAACGAGAAGCCGCTGACGGGTGGCGGCGCTGGAGCGGGTTTGAACAAGCAGGAGCTGCTTGAGCAACGGAACCGGGAGATCGCTGCTGCACAGGCCGCTCGCATCATGGCAGGGGAGAGCGCATGAAACCGAACGATTCCGTCGAGTTCTTTTCGCTCATCAGCAACGTCTACGCCTTTTACCGCCAAGACTATTCGGACTTCGTTGGGCAGGTCTGGTGGGGCGCAATGAAGGCTTTCGATCTCGCAGCGGTGCGCGATGCGCTCGGGCGACATGCCGCGAACCCTGATGCTGGGCAGTTTCTTCCGAAGCCCGCCGACGTTGTGAAGATGCTCGAAGGCTCGACGCAGGATTCCGCCTTGCTGGCCTGGCACAAGGTCGACAAGGCCGTGCGTGAGGTCGGTACGTACTCGTCGGTCGCCTTCGATGACGCGCTGACGCATCGAGTTGTCTTCGAAATGGGCGGGTGGATCTCGCTGGGTACGAAGGACGAATCCGAATGGCCGTTCGTGAAGAACGAGTTTGTGAATCGGTACCGCGGCTACCGAGGCCGTAGCCAAGTGCCCGAGTATCCACCGGTCTTGATCGGGATCGCCGAAACAACCAATACGCGCGCTGGCTTCCAGTCACAGGGGACGGTGCTCATTGGCAATGCCGAATTGGCCCGTGCCGTGATGTCTGGTGGCAGCTACACACCGCTGGTGGGCTACACGCGCACGACGGCCTCCGAGCTGCTGCCGTATGTCGGCATGCCTGAGCCGGCGAGGCTGATCGCTTGAAGCGAGCAGAGTGCTGGCGTCGCTTCGACGATGCTGCGCGGGCGGCGCTAGCAGGACACGGTAACGCGGCGAGGGCGCTTGTTGAGAGGGTGAGGCGGCGCTTTGGTGATGAGGCGGCGGAGAGGCAGGACACGGAATTGCGGGCATACATCGAACATATCCGGAGGAAGGGAAAGTGAGCCCCAAGCGGGAGAGCCAGTTGGAACTGCTGTTTGCGTTTCATTGCCGTGCACGGAAGGTTCCTGAACCGGTGCGGGAGCACCGATTTGCCCCTCCACGGATGTGGCGCTTCGACTTTGCTTGGCCGGACAGGATGATCGCCGCGGAAGTCGAGGGCGGCATATGGACGGGAGGGCGTCACACGCGTGGAAGCGGGTTCCAAGCGGACGCGGAGAAGTACAACACCGCGTCGCTCGCAGGATGGAGGGTGTTTCGATTCACGGGGGCGATGGTCTCGAATGGGACTGCAATCGAGACGATTCAGAAGGCGCTGGAGGTGGCATGAAAAACGTGATTCTGGACGGCATGGACAAGGGCGAGTGGTACGGCCGCCAGGCGCTGGCCGATATCTGTGGAGTCTCGCGTAACCTGGTGAATCGGTTGGTGGTCGAGCTCGTGAACGATGGTCTTCTCGTAATCCGGCAGGAATCTCGCGGACTCGAATTCGGGCTCGCGGTCACGCGGTCGACAGCCACCGTAGAGGCGGTGGCACCGGTTCAACGCGCGAAGGTCGCACCGCGTGCGGCAAGGCCGAGCATCGCCACCGGTCAATACCGACCGAAGTGGAAGCCGATGAAGGCGTACGACAACTACGCCAATTCCCACAAACAGCTCTGCGAGGAAATTCGATGAAGGAAGGGAAACTGATAGGAACTCGGACAATCATCTTCGGCGGTGCCGGTGGCGGGGGTGAGAGCGCTCGCCCCACGGCTACCGGACTCCTGGTCAGGGCGAGGGAGCATATGGACGCACGCGCGTCGCAATACGACAAGCCCGAAGGTGAACGCAGCATGGGCAAGGCAGTTAACGCGTTCAACGCGATCACGGGCCGCGATTTGAGCGAGCCCGAGGGATGGCTGCTGTTGCAGGTGCTGAAGGACGTCCGGCTGTTCCAACGCCCCGGCTATCACGCGGACAGCGCAGAGGACTGTATCGCTTACGCCGCGCTCAAGGGCGAAGCAAAGGCCCGGGAAGTGAAGTGAGCCGGAACAAGAAGCCGCGTAAGCGCTACTCACCTCGCCCTTGTGGAAGTGGCGTGCCGTTGGTAATGCGCGCCGCAATCGCTCGCGAGCCCGTTACCGACGAGCATGCGGGTGAACTTGAAATGGTGGTGCTGAGCGCGTTCGACGCCGTGGTGGTTCACGGGCTCGGCACGCGCAGGGAGTGGGATTGCCTGGCACGCGCACTCAATCACTCGTGGGTGCTCGCATCGAACGGCATCGGGTCTGAGGCAACGCCAGTGCTTCAGCAGGCGAAAGAGGCAATGCGGCGGGCTCGTGATCGGTTCGGTTCGGCGGGACGAATTGGATTCGATGGCGATGGAAATCGAGCGCTCAGGGCGGCGCTGGATCTGTGGGGTAAGCAACTTCGCATGTGCACTGTCGGGGAAGTCGACGCGGCAACGCGTGCGGTTGAACGGCACTACTGGAGCGTGCCCGCTTGATGCAGCGCAAGAAGCCCATGAAGCGCACCGGATTCAAGCGTTAGGCGCCGGCGGCGCTCAGCCCGTTCAGCGGCGCGGCAGCGTTGAAGGGCACGACATTTAAGCGCAAGGCTCCTAAGAAGCGGTTAGGAGACGATCGGGATGCGCTCGATGCGTGCAGGGGACAGCCATGCTACCTGCGAATTCCGGGAGTCTGCTGCGGTAACTGGGAAACCGTAGTGCCGGCTCATCGCAACGAAGGAAAAGGGATGGGGCTCAAGACCCCAGACAGATTAACGGTGCCTGCGTGCTTCACGTGCCACACCGAGTATGACCAGGGCAACAAATTGACACGAGATGAGAAGCGAGGACTCTTCAATGCAGCATATGACCGATGGGCGCAGTACCGCGACCGGAAGTTCGGGCTGGGAGGCGAACGTAATGACTGATCAGGAACTGCATTTGCTCTGCCTGCAATACGGCCAGTGGTGTCGGACGCGGCGATACTTTGCGCCGCCGGTTCCCTGCAACCTCTTGGCACAGTTCCAGCCCAAGGCCAGGAGTATGGACGAACCCGATGCCGAGCTGCTGCCTGAGATGCCTTACTTCAATATGGCGGTTCACGGACTTGCGGAACACGAGCCAGAGGAAGCCATCTGTTTCGCGCTCTTCTATAATCATGGGTTCCGGCCGGTGAAGAGCATTGCGGCTGCGATGGGAATATCGCGCCGCACCTTCTACTACCGGATGTATCGGTTCGCTGAGCGAGCCTACAAGATGAGCAGAGTTCTGAGGCGAGCGGCTGAAAGTGTGCAATAAAACTTGCACAAAATAAGTCTGCACACTTTCTCCGTTTTTCGTATGATTTCTGAAAGGCTGGAATTCGTGCAGCCGAAGCCCGCAAGGTGAAAGCCTCGCGGGCTTTTTGTTTTGCGTGACCTCCTCGACGTGTGTCGTTCGCCCGCTTCGGCGGGCTTCTTTTATTCCAGGCATGCCGCATTCCCTCGAATCGAAGATTGATCAGCTCATCGATGCGTTCGAGAAGCATGCGGAAAGCAACTTCGCATTGGCCGCGAGCGTTGCCGCACTTGCGGAGGCGATCGCGTCCGATGCCCCGACTGAGGACGATGCGCCTCCTCGTCAGGACTACGGCGGCCTCGCTGACTGATGCCAACTCGCCCATCACGCCATCGCCCTTCAGCGCCGAATACGCCGCGACACGAACTGCCGGAGCAAAGCAGGCAGGCACGTCGCGGGCTGCACACCGGTGTCAAGCGATGGTTGGCGATACGCGACTTCACGCTGACCAGAGATCGATATACGTGCCAGACGTGCGGCCGAATTGTCGCGGGCAAGCGCGAGGCGCACGTCGACCACATCGACGGCAATAGTCACAACAACCCGCCGGACGGCAGTAACTGGCAGACGCTTTGCGTCCAGTGCCACTCGGCCAAGACGGCGAAAGAGAACGGCGGATTCGGAAACACGCGTGGATGAGATCGCTTCTCGTTTTCGTGGTGGGGGGGGAGGTCGAAAGTTTTGGCCCTTCGCTCTCCGGCACGGGCGCGGAGTCATTTTTTCACGCCGTCAAAATTCAAAAACGGTTTTTAAGGGATGGTAAATGGCACGAGGACGGAAGCCGACGGCTCCGCACCTCAAGGTATTGGCCGGAACTGATCGGCCGGATCGGGAGGTGCCGGATGCACCTTCATTCGATCTGATCGAGCAGTTTCCCGAACCGCCGATGCATCTGAATCCTGACGGGATGGAGATGTGGAATCGTCTTGGGCCTCAGTTGGTCAAGGCGGCAGTTTTGCAAGTCGTCGATCTGTACGCGCTCGAGCAGCTCTGCTTTTCATGGCAGCAATTCCGGCTGAAAGCAAAAGCCGGGATGGGGCTGACAGCCTCGGAAGATCAGGCTTTGAAGGCGCTCTTTTCGGAGTTTGGTATGACGCCTGCCGCTCGCCGCAAAGTGTCCAGCGGCGGTGAGAAGCCCGTGGGCAACAAATTCGCAACCAATGGCCGGCGTAGTGCGTGATTACGTAAAGATCGCGACTGACTATGCCAAGGAAGCGGTCGCGGACAAGAAGCGGAAGAAGTTCGGGAAGCTGATTCGCCAGGCGGCCCAGCGCTTCCTTGACGACCTCAAGCGGGCGAAGAAGAAGGGAAATCCGTTTACTTTCGACGAATGGCACGCGTGCGATGCCTGCGATTTCATCGAGAAACTGCCGCACGTCGAAGGGAAGTGGGAGACGCCGGACATTGTGCTGCATCCCTCGCATGTGTTCTTCGTGGTGCAACTGTTCGGCTTTCGCAATCGCGAAGGTGGTCGGCGCTTCACCTCAGCCCTCTTTGCTGTTGCGCGGAAGAATGCGAAGTCGACGCTGGCGGCAGCGATTCTGCTGTATTGCCAGTGTTGTGAAGACGAGCCTGGCGCCCAGGTGATCAGCGCGGCGACCACGTTTCCACAAGCTTCGATCATCTTTGGTGTAGCGAAAAAGATGGTTGAGAAGACCGCCGACTTGCGTGCAGCCTTCGGCCTGGAGGTATGGGCAAAGTCAATTTCGCGCGCGGAGACGCTTGGTAGCTTCAAGCCGATTCATGCGAAAGCATCAACACAAGACGGTTTGAACCCATCGCATGTCGGGCTGGACGAAATCCACGCTCACAAGTCAGCCGATCTTCTGAACGTTCTTACGTCGGCGGCCGGAGCGCGTAGCAATCCGTTGTGGCTCTATACGACTACTGAGGGGTACACGAACCCGGGTCCATGGGCAGAAATCCGGCAGTTTGCAAAGAAGCTGCTTGACGGTGTATTCGGAACGACCGCTGACCATTTCTTGGTGGTGTTTTATGCGGTCGACGAGGAAGACCCATCCGCGGGGATCAAGGCCGACGACGACTTCGACGAGTCGGTTTGGATTAAGGCCAATCCGCTGATGGACGCGAATCCGCACTTGCTCAATGCCATCCGAAAGGAGGCAATCGAAGCAAAGCAGATGCCTTCCAAGCACGCCGAGTTCAAGATCAAGCGACTCAATCGCCCCTCGGCCGCGGCGACGGCGTGGGTGAACCTGCAGAAGTGGAATCTTTGTGACGGCGCCGTGGATCTCGATGCGCTCGCCGGCGAGCCATGCTGGGGAGGCCTCGATCTTGCGTCGACCAGCGACATCGCGGCTTTTCGACTGGTCTGGAAGGTCGATGGGAAGTACTACACGTGGGGGCGGCGCTGGGTGCCGTCGAATGCGGTGGCGCAGCGGACTGAGCGCGGGACCGTCCCATATCAAGCGTGGGTCACAAGTGGGTTAATAACCCAAACCGAAGGGGATGTGACGGATTACGAGGTCATCGAGCATGAGATTCTCGACCTCGCAGAGCGGTTCAATATCCAGAACATCGCTTATGACCCTTGGAACGCCAGCGATCTGGTGAATAGGCTTGTAGCGGCCGAAGTGCCGATGATCCAGTTCATTCAGGGGCCGAAGTCATATCACCCCGCAATGCAGGCCACTGAGCGCGCGTACATCTCCGGGAACCTCGCGCATGGCGGCGATCCGGTGCTTACCTGGTGCGCCTCCAACCTTATCGCCCGTCGAGACGCCAACCTGAACATGGCGCCGGACAAAAGAAACTCCGCCGACAAGATCGATGACATGGTCGCCATGCTAATGGCGATCGGCCTGACCGTTGGCGAAAGCAAGGAAGAACCCAAATACCAGATGTATGTAATGTGAGACTCGTCAAATGAAAAACCAGCGCGCATACAGCGTCCTTGAAATCAAGGCCGTGAATGAAGAGAAACGCATCATTCGCGGCATCGCAACGACGCCGGAAGTCGATCGCGCTGGCGACATTGTGGAAAGTCTCGGGGTTCGATTCCAGAACCCGTTGCCACTTCTATGGCAGCACAAGCACGACGCACCTGTTGGCACTGTCGTATTTGATAAGCCGACTGCTGACGGAATCTCGTTCGAGGCATCGCTTCCAACCATCGCGGAGGAGGGCGCGCTGCGAGATCGGATCGAGGAGGCATGGCAAAGCGTAAAGGCGAAGCTTGTTCGCGGCGTATCGATTGGCTTCCGTCCGATCGAATACAGCTTCATGGACACCGGTGGAATCCGGTTCTCCCAGTCCGAAGTCTACGAACTGTCTCTGGTCACCATTCCGGCCAACCAATCCGCAACGATTCAAACCATCAAGTCCTTCGACGACCAGTACCGGGCCGCGCATGGCCGAGATCGGCGTGGCGTCATACGACTTGATGAATCACCTCCCGGCGAATCGGGAACCAAACAGCAACCCGCCAATGGCGGGTTTTTTTATTCCCGCGATGTGGAGAAAGGCATGAACATTCAAGAGCAAATCAAGGGCTTCAAGGTCAAGCGTGACCAATTGGTCGCGCGCCGCAAGGAGCTGATGGAAGCCGCCGCCGAAAAGGGCGAGACGCTGGCGCCGGATGCGGCCGAAGAGTACGACGCCGCAGGCGACGAGATCAAGGCGGTGGAGGACCATATCAAGCGCCTCGAAGACCTCGAGCGCCAAAACGTGGAAAAGGCCACGCCGGTCACCGATGTGACGAATGGCAGCAATGGCGGCACCATGGTCGAGGTCAAGCGCTTCGACGCGGTCGCGAAAGCGCCGTTGCTGAAGGACGGCCTCGCCATGGCCCAGGTCGTCAAGTTCTTGGGCAAGGCCCGCGGCAGCCGTTATGAAGCGCTCGAACTTGCTAAGCAGCATCAGGGCACCGACCCGCGCGTGGTCAAC
This sequence comes from Pandoraea sp. CB10b_02, assembly GCF_002216225.1. Classification (NCBI taxonomy): domain Bacteria; kingdom Pseudomonadati; phylum Pseudomonadota; class Betaproteobacteria; order Burkholderiales; family Burkholderiaceae; genus Pandoraea; species Pandoraea sp. CB10b_02. The sequence continues at coordinate 6,540 of NZ_NJGW02000041.1, read as the reverse complement.
GTTCTGAAGGCCGCCGTCGCCGCCGGCAATACCAGCAATTCGACGTGGGCGGGTGCGCTGGTCGGCGATGAGTCGAGCGTTTACGCGGACTTCGTGGAGTTCCTGCGCCCGCAGACGATTGTTGGCCGCTTCGGCGCTGGCAATATCCCGGCACTCCGCCGCGTGCCGTTCCGCGTCCCTCTGGTGGGGCAAACGAGCGGGGGCGCCGGTTACTGGGTAGGTGAGGGCCAAGCAAAGCCGCTGACGAAGTTCGATTTCAATCGCACCACGCTCGAACCGCTGAAGGTTGCGAACATCGCGGTCCTGACCGAAGAAGTCCTGCGCGACTCGAGCCCGTCAGCCGACGTGCTCGTGCGCGACGGTCTTGTCGAAGCACTGCGCGAGCGCATGGACCTCGACTTCATTGATCCGACGAAAGCTGCTACGACTGGCATTTCGCCTGCCTCCATCCTTAACGGAATCGCTGCCATCCACAGCTCTGGCGCCGATGCTGCGGCGGTTCGTAAGGACGTGGCCGCTTTGGTGGCAAAGTACATCGGTGCCAATAACCCTCCGACGGCTGGCGTAATCATCATGGATGCCCTGACTGCGCTCGCCATCTCCATGATGATGAACGAGCTGGGCACTGCACGGGAATTCCCTGGTATCACGATGAACGGCGGCGAACTGCTCGGCTTCCCGGTTCTCGTGTCGCAGTATGTGCCGCGCGATTCGTCCGGAGGCATTCTCGCGATGGTCAACGCGTCGGACATCTACTTTGCAGACGACGGCGGCTTCGCAGTCGATATGAGCCGTGAAGCCTCGCTGCAGATGGACAGCGCGCCGACCCATAACAGCACGACGCCGACTGCCGCGCAGCTCGTCAGCCTTTGGCAGACGAACAGCGTCGGCTTCCGTGCGGAACGTACCCTGAACTGGGCACGTCGCCGGACCAGCGCCGTTGCATGGGTCGATAACGTCAACTACCAGGTCAGCTAAGCGGCCACCTCGGACGGCAGGTGGTGTGAGCCGCCTGCCTCCTGGAGATTCCAATGAAAGTTCCGGTGATGAAGCCCAACGGGTCGATCGTCATGGTTCGCGAGAAGCTCGCCGGTGTACTGGTTAAGCGTGGCCGCTTTTCATTCCCCGAATCAAGCGAACTCGAGACGCCCAAAAAGGCAAGCCAAGAAAACCAGAAGGGTGGTGCTAAGGCTACGTCCCGCGCCATGAATACCAAAAAAGGAAGCTGATGAAGCTTTTCGGATTCGATGTGTCGCGCGCCAATCGAAAGGCGCAGATGCCGGTCGATAGCCGCGGCGGATGGCTCTCGATTGTGCGAGAGGCATTCGCCGGCGCTTGGCAGCGCAACATCGAATATCGCCGCGAGGATATCTACGGCTTTTATGCCGTTTATCGGTGTATCACGCTGATCTCGAATGATATCGGAAAGCTGTCGTGGAAGCTGATGCGCCTCGGCGAAGAAGGGATATGGACGGAGGATCGCAATCCGGCTTATTCGCCGCTGCTGAAGTCACCGAACAACTATCAGAACCATATCCAATTCAAGGAGTGGTGGGTTACATCTAAGCTGTCGCGCGGCAATACCTATGCGCTGAAACGCCGCGATAACCGTGGAGTGGTGAAGGGCCTCTATATCCTCGATCCGATGCGCGTGACTCCGCTTGTGACGGAAGATGGCGGCGTCTATTATCAGCTCAACACGGACGACCTCAATGATCTTCCGGAGTCGGTGACGGTTCCGGCGTCGGAAATCATCCATGATCGGATGAACTGCCTGTTTCATCCTTTGGTGGGGATTTCGCCTTTGTATGCCAGTGCGCTCTCTGCAGCGAACGGCATCGCAATGCAAAAGGACTCCCATCATTTTTTCGTGAATGGCGCTCGGCCTGGAGGCATTCTGACGGCCCCCGGTGCAATCAGCGATGCAACTGCTGACAGGCTGAAAAAGTACTGGGACGAGAATTTCACGAACGACAATGCCGGACGTGTGGCTGTACTTGGCGACGGCCTGAAGTTCGAGGCAATGAAGGCCACCGCGGTGGATTCGCAGCTTGTCGAACAGTTGAAGCTCACCGGTGAGGTTGTTTGTTCGGCATTTGGTGTGCCGCCATTCAAGATCGGAATCGGGACGCTGCCGGCCGGCCAGAAAGTGGAAGATCTCAACCAGATCTATTACACCGATTGCGTGCAGAGCCACATCGAACAGATGGAGCTTTGCCTAACGGAGGGGCTCGGCCTTTCGGACCGACACTCGATCGAGTTCGACACCGACGGGTTATTGCGCATGGATACCGAGACGCTATATACGGTGCTCGGAGCCGGTGTGAAAAATAGTCTTCTCGCTCCGAACGAAGCGCGACGCCGGGTCAATCTCAAGCCAGTGACTGGCGGTGACAGCCCCTTGTCCCAGCAGCAGAATTACAGCCTGGAAGCGCTCGCCAAGCGTGACAGTTTGGCTGATCCTTTCGGTATGACTGGAAAGGGTCAAGCGCAACCACAACCGGCAGAGCCAGCGCCCGCAGAGCAGCCGACCACATCTAAGGCTGCGAATGCCAGTACGCATTGGGCTATGTCGGAAGCGATCGAAGTGATTCGCTATGTCCACGAGGTTGCCCAAACGTCCTTCGATGCGGCAACGCGCAACTTCACCGAGGTTGCTGAAGAGCTTCGCGCATACATTGATCAGCGTCTTGAGGCACTTCCGGTACCTGCTGAACCGCAGAAGGGCGAGCCCGGAAAGGACGGCCGAGACGGGGTCGATGGAAAGGACGGTGAGCCTGGAAAGGACGGTAAGGATGGCCGCGATGGCGTCGACGGAAAGGATGGCGCGCCGGGGAAAGATGGTGCGGACGGACGCGATGGGGTGAGTCCAACGCCGGAATCCGTTGCCCAGGCCATGGAGGGAATCTTCGCGAAGTGGGCGATCGGGTTTGAGCGCCATGCGTCAGAAGTGCTGGAGCGGGCGATTGAACGCATGCCCAAGCCGAAGGATGGAAAGGACGCGTTACAGCTCGAAACGTTCGATGCTCGGCTGGACGAAGACGGGCGAACGCTCGTGCTGTCACTGTCGGACGGCGAGAGGATTGTTGAGAGAACTGTGCGCCTCGGTGTAATGCTCGATAAAGGCGTCTATAAGGATGGCGCAGTCTACGAAGCCGGAGACGCAGTGACATTCGGCGGCTGTATCTGGGTCGCGCGCAAGGATGCCCCGGATGGACGTCCCGATATTTCGGCCGATTGGCGATTGGCTGTCAAGAAGGGCCGTGATGGTAAAGACGGTCGTAACGGAAAGGACGCCGTCGGTCCAATAAAGGCGAGCCGGCCATGATGCTCGTGACTTTGGAGCAGGTGAAAGCACACCTCCGGATTGTGCATTCGTCGGATGATAACGACCTTACCGGTAAGATCCATGCCGCGTCGGCCGCGGTGTTGGCATACCTGAAAGAGGGCGCCGCCAGCTTTTTGGATTCGTCAGGACAAGTGGAGGTCGACAGTAGCGGAGAGCCTGTCGGCGTACCTTCTAATGTGCAGATTGCAACCCTGATCTTGATCGGATATTTCAACAAGGATCGAGATGAGGATCCCGCGCATGCCTACGAAATGGGCTATCTACCGAAACCGGTGACGGCGCTCCTCTATCCGCTCCGCGATCCTGCATGTAGGTGAATGAATGGGCATCGCATCGGGTCGCCTCCGGCATCGCATTGATTTCGAGGAACGTCGGCAGATTCAAGATCCAGAGACCGGAGCTATTACGGTAGTTTGGGAGAAGGTCTACCGGGATGTGCCGGCTGCCGTTGAAGCCCTTAGTACGCGTGAGTTCATCGCAGCACAGGCCGTGCAATCCGAGGTCACTAAGCGGATCATCGTTCGGAGGCTTCCTGGGCTTACTGCGGCGATGCGGATACTCCATGGCAGCGATATTTACAACCCTCGAGGCTTTCTGGAGGACCGCGACAGCGGGATGGAGTATTTCACCATTCCAGTGAGCTCAGGTGTCAATGAGGGATAAGCGGCGATGGGATGGCGAGATCGCCGTTTGCATTGGCAGCGGTCCGTCGCTATCGAAAGTCGATTGCGATCTTATTGGCACAACATCAGCGCGGACGATCGCAATCAATTCCAGTTGGCAGATGGCCCCGTTTGCTGATGTGATCTATGCCGGCGATGCCGCGTGGTGGCAGGCGCACATCTCGGGGATCTCTGCGCGCGGGGAGCGCTGGACGTGCTCCCGTGTCGCCGCCAGAGAATTCGGGTTGCATCTTCACGACGCATCGGGGCCATACAGCAGCGGGCTTCGCGCGATCGAACTGGCGGCGCAGTTCGGCGCCAGTCGCATCGTGCTCATCGGATTTGATTGCAGCGTGAAGGGCGGATCGCACTGGCATGGTGACCATGCCAAGACGAAAAACCCGGATGCTAGATTGTGCGAACTTTGGAAAAAGCAGTTCGCCGGTCTACGCTTTGACGAGGTCGAGATTATCAACGCGTCGCGGCAATCGGAACTCGATTGTTTCCCGCGGCTGGATTTGGAGCAGGCGCTTGTTCTTTGAAGGGATGCAGGGGCTTGGCGACAACTTCTACCAGCGCGCCGTGATTCGGGAAATTCCGGGCAGACACCAACTCGTGACGTCATGGCCGCAGTTGTACGCTGACCTGCCGGTGGACTGTGTAAAACCGCAAACGACGCTGCGAACGCAGGTCAAAAACATCGAGAGGGCCGATATCTGGTGGAGTAACCCGCCGCGAGAATCGGTGCGGCGCGTCCACTATGTGGGACGAGAAGGGACGATGCTGGAAGGGCTATGTCAGGCCTTTGGGGTAGAACCGCGTCGAATCAATTTCGATGGGCCGCCGGTAGAGCCAGTCGCACGAGAACCGTACATTGTCGTCCGTCCGGGCACTATCCGGGCCGAATGGCGAGCAGACTCTCGAAACCCGTTGCCAGAGTATCTTGACCGGGCCTGCCGGGCACTCCGCAGCAGATACCGGATAGTAAGTGTTGCGGATCTAGCCGGCGGCGCTGAATGGCTGGCAGGAAACGCGCCATATGCCCACGAACGATTCCACGCCGGCGAGCTCAAGATCGAGCAATTGCTGAGCTTAGTCGCCGGTGCGGCCGGGGTAATAGGCGGCGTCGGCTGGCTGGTTCCGGCTGCAGTCGCTTATCGGATTCCCATGCTGCTGATCTTCGGGGGTTGGGGGTTCCATAATGGGCCGGCTCGGATCTTTGATCCGAGGATGGACGTTTCGTGCATCGAGCAGGCCATGCCGGATCGCTTCTGCATGTGTACAAGTCCGTCGCACGATTGCGACAAACGAATCTCAAGGATTGATGAGCACATTGAACGCTTCGCGCTTCGACTTGCTGCGGCAGAACGAATTTCAGTGGCTTCCGGAGAGGGGCGTAGGTTGGTATCCGGTCGTTGAGTCGCCCTACGATGCCGCATACTGGCAGCGTTACCGATTGATGGACCAGACAGATATCGGTCGGAGGCTCACCAAATCGCGGATCCACTGGGTGCGAACATTCTTCGACGGGCGTTTGTGTGACATTGGCATCGGCGGCGGTCGGTTCGTGACCGAATGCGGAGCAATGGGATATGACATCAACCCTGACGCACGTGCGTGGCTGAAGTCGCTTGGGGCGTGGTGCGATCCCTATCAATCTCCGATCGACGCTGTGTCGTTCTGGGATTCACTCGAGCATATCCATGATCCGTCGCCACTACTCCACAACGTGAGATCGTGGGCTTTTATATCGCTGCCTGTGTTCGATGGGCCTGAGCATGTTCTGCGCTCGAAGCACTTCCGGAAGGACGAGCATTGCTGGTATTTCACCGAGCGGGGGCTTGTGGATTTCATGCGCGAACATGGGTTCGAACTGGTCGGGAGTTCGGTAATGGAGCAGCTTGCCGGTCGTGAGGACATCCGATCCTATGCATTCCGCCGAGTGAACATCAATGGCTGATACGCGCACGCTGCATGGGCTCGACAACACGCTTGCCACGCTCAAGAGCCTCCCCGCAGAAATCGTCTCGAAGCGGGGCGGACCGGTGAAATCTGCGTTGCGGAAGGGGGCTGTTGTCATTCAGAAGCAGGCTCAGCGCCAGGTGCGCGCAATCGTGCAGAAGCCAGATCCAGATCACTATGTTTCGACGGATTTGCTTGCCCAATCAATCGCCGTCCGCCGAGACCCTAATCCGCAGCGCAGCGGCGCAAACGAACGCTACCGGGTGCTCATCAGCCGGAGCAAAAAGTTCGTCTATCCGGAGACGCTCCGTGAGAAGCACCAGATCAAGACGATCATGACGGCACGGTACCTTGAGTTTGGCACCGAACAACGTGCGCCGACTCCGTGGATGGCGCCGGCGTTTTTTTCGGCTCGCGAACAGGCACTGAGTACCGTGGTCTATGAGCTGAACCAAGGCATTGACAGGATTATTGATCCGGCCCTTGCGCACTTGAAATTTTCTGCACCACCCTCAACTCGGATTCATGCAAGCAACCGACATGAGATCGCTGAGCCGCGAAGCGCGG
>NZ_NJGW02000040.1:0-16509 GCF_002216225.1 Pandoraea sp. CB10b_02 | reverse complement strand
CACCGCTCCACGATACGAAAAGGAGATCTAGATGAAGAAGGTAGTAATCGCAGCATCGGTCGCAACCGTTGCGGGGGCGGCCATTCTGGCGGGCTGCATTTCAACGTCAGTGACCGTGCCGGTGCAGGTCAACGCGGAGCGCACCAATAACGTTGGCGAGACGGTGCGCAGCGAGGAACTGGCGGTGCAGGATACGGTGACGCAGGAGGGGAAGATGCGGCAGGTGACGGGCGTGCAGAGTGAGGAGGCTGGGCCTGTGGCGAAGTAGTGCCTCGGTCCGGGGGGGGGCACACCACTGGATCGGGCAGGCATTGAGAGATGCCCACAATCGCACTGGCGCGAAGGTTTATGGCTGGAAACCTACCACACTTGACGAAGGCAATGCACAACGCATCTCCCATCATCCCCTGGCTGGGCGGCAAGCGCCGGCTGGCCGACGCGAAACTTCCATAGCGGGTTTCGCTTAACTGGAATTCGACCCCGGAAAGTTTCGCATTCCTCAAGCTGTCGCCGTTTCCTTCCCTTCCGCTGCCGCCTTCGCGGCCAGCGCGTCAATCCAGTCCGCCCAAGCCTGCATCATGTCCCGACGTTCTGGCATGTATTCGGCATGGTTGTAGGCTGCCTTCACCTTATCGCGCTCTGCATGGGCAAGCTGTCGTTCAATGACTTCCGACCGCCAGCCAAGCTCATGCAGCAGCGTCGATGCCGTCGAACGAAAGCCATGCCCGGAAAACTTCCCGGCGTAGCCCATGCGTTCCAAGGCCCGATTCACGGTCGTCGCCGTCATGCAGCGCTTCGGGCTGCGCAGGTTCGGAAATAGGAACCGCTGCCCGCCTGACAGCGTATGCAGTTCCCGCAGCAGTTCGACCGCCTGCCGGGACAGCGGGACGATATGGGCTTCCCCGACCTTCATCTTCTTCTTCATCTTCATCCGGCCAGCCGGGATTCGCCATTCGGCTGCGGCCAGATCGAATTCCGTCCATTCGGCCATTCGCAGTTCGACCGTCCGCACGAAGGTCAGCATCATCAGCCGCAAGGCGATGACCGTCCCCCGGTAGCCGCCATACTCGCCCAGCAGGTTCAGGAACTTCGGGATGTCGGCTTTCGACAGCGGCGGGTTATGCCGTACCGGCTTGCGCTTCAATGCCCCGGCAAGGGCCGACGCCGGATCGCTGTCTGCGCGCAGCGTCGCAACGGCATAGCGGAAAATCTGCCCCGACCATTGGCGGATCAGCACGGCGATGGACTGCGCCCCGCGCTTTTCGACGTTCCTGATGATTTCAAGGATATGGGCAGCCTTGACCATACGGATCGGGAAAGCCCCGATCTTGGGGAACACATCTTTGCCAAGGAAGGTTTCGACCTGCTTGCAGTAGTTGGCCGACCAATGCGCGCGGTTCTGTTCGATCCATTCGCGCGCGACCGCCTCGAAGGTGTTGGCATGTTCGCCCATCCGTTGCAGGCGTTCGGCTTCCCTGACCTGCGTCGGGTTCAGCCCCTGCTTGACCTGTTCGCGCGCCCATTCCCTTTCTTTGCGCGCATCGGCCAGCGAAACCGCCGGGTATTCGCCAATGGTGAAAATCCCGTCGGCCTTGGGCGTGATCCAGTATCGGTAGCGCCAGATTTTCGCGCCGCTGGGTCGGATGTCCAGATAAAGCCCTTGGCCGTCGGTCAGCTTGACCGGCTTGTCGCCCGGCTTCGTGTTTCTGATTTTGGTGTCTGTGAGGTTTGCCATCTGCCTACCGGATAAGGGTCGCCCCGAAGGGGTTTTATCCGGTAGGTTATCCGGTTTTTCGTCGGCTGCCAACGAACTAAAGCGAACTAAAGCGGCTAGAACTGCGCAGCCATGAGGCTTTCAAGTGGGTTTAGCGAACTTTAGCGATCCAATGCGGCCACGCATGCAAGTTATCGATCATCAGCAGCATGATGGTCCCTGTTCGTCTGGTGACAAAGGATTGTCGAACGCGTGAGATTTGCGAATTCCCCCTGAGCATGCCCCCACATTGAGTCGCGTGTCCGCGGGGGGAGGGCGCTATGGGGATGAGATGGACGTGGCGGGTTACCGCCACCAGCGCAGGGCAGCGGTCAGGGGCGACCAGAGGAGGGAGGAAGACAGGTACGACTTCATGGTGGCGTCGATTGTAGCAGCAAGCATGGGGTGCCGTGGGCGGGGTGTCGTAAAAAGCGGTCGATCGAGGCGTTTCAGGCGTGTTCTCGGCGTTTTCTGCAAGAATTTGCGTGCGGCGGCCATGGTCGTTCGATGATTCTGCGATGGCCGCCCTCTCGCCAGTGTGCTCAATACTCGGCGTCGAGACCGTCCTGCACCTGCTCGGCCGCACGCAGCACGGCGCGCGCCTTGTTCTCCGTTTCCTGCCATTCCGATTCGGGCACCGAGTCGGCCACGATGCCGGCCGCGGCCTGCACGTACAGGTTGCCGTCCTTGATCACGCCGGTGCGGATCGCGATGGCCACGTCCATTTCCCCGCCGAACGAGAGATAACCGACCGCGCCGCCATACAGGCCGCGCTTGACGGGCTCGAGCTCGTCGATCAGTTCCATCGCCCGCACTTTCGGCGCGCCGGTGAGCGTGCCGGCCGGGAACGTCGCGCGCAGCACGTCGATGTTCGACAGGCCGGGTTGCAGGCGACCTTCCACCGAACTGACGATGTGCTGCACGTGCGAGTACTTCTCGATGACCATCTTGTCGGTCACTTCGACGGTGCCCGTCTGCGCGATGCGGCCCACGTCGTTGCGCGCCAGATCGATGAGCATGACGTGCTCCGCGATTTCCTTCGGGTCGCCGAGCAGTTCGGTGGCGAGTTCGGCGTCGCGCTCGGGCGTGGCGCCGCGAGGACGCGTGCCGGCCAGCGGGCGGATCGTCACGATTTCGTGCTCGCCGTCCGGCGTCTGGCGGCGCTCCTGGCGCACGAGGATCTCGGGCGAAGCGCCCACGACCTGGAAGTCGCCGAAGTTGTAAAAATACATGTACGGCGACGGGTTGAGCGAGCGCAGCGCGCGATAGAGCGAGAGCGGGGCGTCGCGGTAGGGCTTGATGAGCCGCTGACCGACCTGCACCTGCATGAGCTCGCCGGCGGCAATGGCTTCCTTCGCCTTGGCGACGGCCGCCAGATAGTCGGGCTTGGCGAACTCGCGGAAAGTGTCGGTGCGCACGCTGCCCGACGTTACCGGCGCGTCGACCGGCGCCTTCAGGCGCGCGCGCAACTCGCGCAGACGCAAACGGGCCTTCGAATAGGCTTCGGGCTGCGTGGGGTCGGCGTAGACGATGAGGTAGAGCTTGCCCGTCAGGTTGTCGATCACGGCCAGCTCTTCGGTGAGCAGCAACTGGATGTCGGGCAGATGCAGATCGTCGCGCGGCGTGCTGTGCGCGAGCTTCTTCTCGATGTAGCGCACGGCGTCGTAGCCGAAGTAGCCGGCCAGGCCGCCGCAGAAGCGCGGCATGCCGGGGCGCAGCGCCACCTTGAAGCGCGCCTGGAACCGGGTGATGAACTCGAGCGGGTCGCCTTCGTGCGTCTCGACGACCGTGCCGTCGCGCACCACTTCGGTCTTCGGGCCGAAGCTGCGCAGCAGCGTATGAGCGGACAGGCCGATGAACGAGTAACGCCCGAAACGCTCGCCGCCCACCACCGATTCGAGCAGGAACGTGTTGGCGCCGCGCCGGTCGCCCAGCGCGAGCTTCAGGTAGAGCGAGAGCGGCGTGTCGAGGTCGGCGAACGCCTCGGCGATCAGCGGGATACGGTTGTAGCCCTGGTTGGCCAGCGATTTGAATTCGAGTTCGGTCATGTTGCACTCTGCCTGCAGGTTTGCCGGCGGGCGGTCCCGCGGAATCGGCGTGGTTGGCGTTGAGAATACCTGAGTCGCTTGCGGGGTGGCCTGACCGGGAGATCGATGCGCGCCGCCGGGCCGGATGATGGCTTGCGTCGTCACCCGTACCGGCGGCGCTTGCGCGGCGACAGGCCGGGCAAGGACGTGGGTCGAGGCCCGTGGGCCGCAGGCGCGCGACGTCAGGCGCTTGGGCGGACGCGGCGCTGCCTTGCGGCAAGCGTCGGCCGACCTCGACGAACACGCACGCCGTGAACGCGGCGCGCCGATGCATTGACTCTTGGGAACGACAACGATGCAAGAAACGGGTTGCTGAAGACGAGCTCCAGCGGTCCCGGCCACCCCTTGGAAGGGTTTAGCAGGACCAGCGTCGCCAGGGCCAGGCCCCCCGGTCGATCACGCTCAGACTTCGTTTCTTGTTCAGGAACATGCGTTTGAATGCACGGTGGAAGATGACGAATTCAGCTCGCCAGTGTGGGCGTTGCATCGGGCAGGATCACCCTGGCCGCGCCCAGAATTGAGGCGACTATACCATCCGTGTCGATCGTTTGTATAGATTCGCCGTGGTTGTAGCCGTATGGCACCGTGAGCGAGCGGCAGCCCGCCGCCCGGGCGGCCTGCGCGTCGTTGCCCGAGTCGCCCACGAGCACCGCCTGCGACGGCGGCACACCGAACGCCTCGCACGCCTTGACGAGCGGCATCGGGTCCGGCTTGCGCCTGGGCCACGAGTCGCCGCCGTACACCAGGTCGAACTGATCCGACAGGCCGTAGTGCGCGAGCAGATCGACAGCAAAGCGATGCTGCTTGTTGGTGATGCACGCCACCGGCAGGCCGGCGGCGCGCAGGGCCGCGAGACCTTCTCGCACTTCCGGATAAAGCGCCGTGTGCTGGCCGTTGATCGACGTGTAGACGGCTTCGTACTTGTCCTGAGCGCGCTCGAACAGGGCGTCGATCTCGTCCGCGGGAAAGCGCTCGGCCAGCGTTTTGCGCACGAGGTTCGCGGTGCCCTTGCCCACAAACGTCATCAGACGCTCGGTCGGCACAGGTTCGGCGCCCAGATCGGCCAGCATGGCGTTGAGTGCCACGCCGAAGTCGCCGGCCGTGTCGACGAGCGTGCCGTCGAGGTCGATCAGGACTGCGCGAATGCCGTCCAGGCGCGGTGGGGTTTGCGACTGTGTCATGCCACGCTCGCGAGTTGGGCGCGCATCTGGTCGATCACCGCCTTGTAGTCGGGCTTGCCGAAGATGGCCGAGCCGGCGACGAAGGTGTCGGCGCCCGCCGCCGCGATCTCGGCGATGTTCTCGACCTTTACGCCGCCGTCGATCTCGAGACGGATTTCGCGGCCCGTGTCGGCGGTGTAGGCGTCGATGCGCGCGCGCACGGCGCGCAGCTTGTTGAGCGCTTCGGGAATGAACGACTGGCCGCCGAAGCCCGGGTTCACGGACATGATCAGGACCATGTCGAGGCGATCCATCACGTGATCGAGGTAATGCAGCGGCGTGCCCGGGTTGAACACCAGGCCGGCCTTGCAGCCGTTGTCGCGGATCAGGCCGAGCGTCCGGTCGATGTGCTCGGAGGCTTCCGGGTGGAACGTGATGAGGTTCGCGCCCGCCTTGGCGAAGTCGGGCACGATGCGATCGACCGGGCGCACCATCAGGTGCACGTCGATGGGCACGTCCACGTGCGGACGGATCGCCTCGCAAACCATCGGGCCGATCGTCAGGTTGGGAACGTAATGGTTGTCCATGACGTCGAAGTGGATCCAGTCGGCGCCCGCCGCCACGACGTTACGGACTTCTTCGCCCAACCGGGCAAAGTCGGCGGACAGGATACTGGGGGCGATACAGAATTGCGTCATGGCGGGCGGGGGAGTAGCGTCAAAACCGGTATTTTAAAGCTTTCGCATGACGCCTGTCCGTCGCCGGCCGACCGGGCGCCGCGCCGGCGCCGATTGCCGAGGCCGGCGGCGGCCCGCTGCGACCGATTGCGACCCATTGCGACCCATTGCGGCCCGTCGCGACCCATTGCGACCCGTCGCGACTTGCCGCAGAATGCCTTGCAAAACGAGACGGCCCGTGTGCCTCGCACACCCGGCAGGCCGTCATCGAACGAGCGGCGCGAGCCGCCAGACCAGAACGCCAACACAGAGCACGCATGCGCAACAGGAACACGCGATGAGCCAGTACGAATTTACCGTCACGGTGCGCCCGCAATACCTCCCGGAGCAATCGGAACCGGACCGTCGGCAGTTCGCCTTCGCCTACACGATCACGATTCGCAACAGCGGAGAAGTGCCGGCCCAGCTGATCTCGCGCCATTGGGTCATCACCGACGGCGACAACCACGTGCAGGAGGTCAACGGCCTGGGCGTGGTCGGTCATCAGCCGTTCCTGCAACCGGGCGAACAGTTCGAATACACGAGCTGGGCCATGGTCGCCACACCCGTGGGCACCATGCGAGGCGAGTACTTCTGCGTGGCGGAAGACGGCACGCGCTTCGAAGCGCCGATTGCCGAATTCGCGCTCACCATGCCGCGCACCCTGCACTGAGCCGCGGCATGCGCGCAGCGCTCACCGAACGTCAGCGACGGTCGTCGGACCAGTCTTCCCGTTTGAGCGGATCGCCGGAGGTCGCGCGCGCGGCGGGATCGGGCTCGAGCGGGTCGATGCCCTCGACGGTGTCGCTCGGCATCGGTTGCACCACGCGTGTGTGGCGCCTGCGGCGCGTGGGCGACGGCTTGCGACGCAGGATCACGATCGCGGCGACGATCACGATCGCCAGCAACACCTCCGGCAGGACCAGCAAGGCCGGATATTCATCGAACAGATTACCCATGACGCTTTTCCTGAATGTGTTCGGGCGGTGGCGCGCCGGCCGGGGCCTGGCGCTCGCCGCGTTTGCCGCATTGCTCTATGGTTGTTCCAGTGTGCCTCCGTCGGGCACCTATCGTCCAGGCGCGCCGCCCTCGAACGTGGCGACGCCGCCTGCCGGCGCCGGCCGCATGCAGCCCGTGTCGTGGTCTCAGGTCGAGGGCTGGCAGGACGATTCGCTCATCGGCGCGCGTCTGGCGCTCGCGCAGAGCTGCGTCAAACTGAGCCGCCAGCCGTCCTGGCAGCCGGCGTGCCGCGCCTCCGAGCGCCTCGACGATCTCGATCCGGCGGCCGTCCGGCAGTTCTTCGAACAATACTTTACGCCGTTCCGCATTGCGAACTCCGACGGCACGCAGACCGGCCTGATCACCGGCTACTACGAGCCGCTGCTGCACGGCTCGCGCGTGCGCGGCGGCGTGTACCAGACGCCGCTCTACAAATGGCCCTCCGGTCGCAAGCCCGGCACGCTGCCCGCCCGGGCGGAGCTCAACCGCAGCGGCATGCTGCGCGGCAACGAACTGGTCTACGTGGACGATCCCATCGAAGCGTTCTTCCTGCAGGTGCAAGGCTCGGGACAGATTCTGCTCGACGACGGCAGCGTCATGCGCGTGGGCTACGCGGGCAGCAACGATCAGCCGTACAAGTCGATCGGCCGCTGGCTGATCGATCGCGGCGAGATCACGGCCGCGCAGGCGACCATGCAGGGCATCCGCGCCTGGGCGCGCGCCAATCCCTCGCGCGTCGATGCGCTGCTCGACGTGAACCCGCGCTTCGTCTTCTTTCGCGAGATGCCCAATCACGGCGTGGGCGGCATCGAAGGCCCGATCGGCGCGCTGGGCGTGCCGCTCACGGCCGAGCGCTCCATCGCGGTGGATCCGGCGTCGATTCCGCTGGGCAGCCCGGTGTTTCTCTCGACGACGCGTCCGCCCTTTGGTCCGCAGGCGAACGCCCCGATCAACCGGCTCATGTTCGCGCAGGACACCGGCAGCGCCATCAAGGGCGGCGTGCGTGCCGACTTCTTCTGGGGGCTCGGCGACGACGCGGGCGACCTGGCCGGACGCATGCGGCAAAGCGGCCGCATGTGGGTGTTCCTGCCGAATCAGTAAGCCGCGGCGGCACGGCCGCCAGGACGCAAAAAAAGCCCGCGAATTCGCGGGCTTTTTCATGGCGACGTGCGCGCTCGTGGCGTTAGCGCGTGCGCTTGTCGATCACGCGGCGCGCCTTGCCGACCGAGCGTTCGATGCCGCCCACGGGCTTCACGCGCACGGCGCACGACACGCCGATCAGCGTCTTGATGTCGCGCTTGAGCTCGTTGCCCGCCGTCTGCAGCGCTGCGGCGTCGTCGCAGCCCACTGCGGCTTCGACTTCCACGGCCATCGTGTCCATCGGGCCCTCCTTGTCCAGAATGATCTGGTAGTGCGGCGAGAGCACCGGCTGGCGCAGCAGCAGCTCCTCGACCTGCGACGGGAAGACGTTCACGCCACGGATGATCATCATGTCGTCCGAGCGGCCGGTGATCTTCTCCATGCGGCGCATCGTGCGCGCCGTGCCCGGCAGCAAACGCGTGAGATCGCGCGTGCGGTAGCGAATGATCGGCAGCGCCTCCTTGGTGAGCGAAGTGAACACCAGTTCGCCGAACTCGCCGTCGGGCAGCACTTCGCCGGTTTCCGGATCGATGATCTCGGGGTAGAAGTGGTCTTCCCAGATGGTCGGACCGTCCTTGGTCTCGGCGCACTCGCACGCCACACCCGGACCCATCACCTCGGACAGGCCGTAGATGTCGACCGCGTCGATGCCCATGCGCTTTTCGATGGCCGAGCGCATGTCGTTGGTCCACGGCTCCGCGCCGAAGATGCCGATGCGCAGCGACGACTCGGCGGCCACGATGCCCTGGCGCTCGAGCTCGTCGGCGATCGCGAGCATGTAGCTCGGCGTGACCATGATGATGTCCGGCTTGAAGTCCTGAATGAGCTGCACCTGCTTCTCGGTCTGGCCGCCGCCGAACGGAATCACGGTGAGGCCCGCGCGCTCGGCGCCATAGTGCGCGCCCAGGCCGCCCGTAAAGAGCCCGTAGCCGTAGCTGATATGCACCTTGTCGCCGCGTCGCGCGCCGGATGCGCGGATCGAGCGCGCCACCAGGTCGGCCCACGTGCTGATGTCGTTGGCGGTATAGCCCACGACCGTCGGCTTGCCGGTGGTGCCCGAGGACGCATGCACGCGCGATACCTGCTCCATCGGCACGGCGAACATGCCGAACGGGTAGCTGTCGCGCAGATCCTGCTTCGTGGTGAACGGGAATCTGGCCAGATCGGCCAGCGAGCTCACGTCGTCGGGATGGACGCCGGCTTCGTCGAACTTGCGGCGGTAGACCGGCGAATTGTCGTAGGCATGCCGCAACGTCTTCTTCAGACGTTCGAGCTGAAGGGCGCGCAGTTCGTCGAGGCTCGCTTTCTCGATCGGCTCGAGCGGCAAGGCGGTGGTCATGACTGTCTCCTTGGGGACTTGCAACTTACTAGTGCTCAAACGTGTGTCTCGCGCTCTCATGGCCCTGGTCGTGTGTCCCGGGACCGAAGCGAAAGCGCGTACTGCCGGGCCGCCAGCTCAGATGACGCTGCCCTTGATCTGTGCGGACTTGCCGCGGAACATGGCGACCACGTCGCCGGCCGAGTTCGTCACGCGAATGTCGTAGATGCCATGGCGGCCCGAGAGCACCTGCTCCTGTGCCTCGGCCGTGAGCGTATCGCCACCGGCGACCGGCTTCAGGAATTCGATGCTGCAACCGGCTGCGACGGCATTGACGTTGTAGCTGTTGCACGCGAAAGCGAACGTCGAGTCCGCCAGCGTGAACATGAGGCCGCCGTGACAGATGGCGTGACCGTTGAGGAACTCGTCGCGCACGCGCATCGTCATGCGGGCGTAGCCCGGGCGCACTTCCTGCAGTTCCATGCCGAGCCATTGGCTCGCGCGGTCGCTGCGGTACATGGCCTCGCCCGTGGCGCGGGCCAGTGCTTCCGGGGTCATCTCGGCGGTCGCCATGGTGGCGGGGGTACTCGGGCTCATCGTGTCTGTCTCGTCTCGTTGTGCTGCGCTTGTTATGGTCTGCCGCGCGGTGCGTGCGGCCCTGGCGTTCGGTGCGTCGCTGGTGTTGTCTGTGGGGCCGTTCGTGATGGCGATCCGGTTGGCTTGCCCTGAGGGGACTGGGCTCAGCGGCCCTCGAACTTCGGGGCGCGCTTCTCGAGGAACGCGTTCACCCCTTCGGCGTAATCATACGAGGCGCCCAGCGCGCGCTGGCCGTCCCGCTCGAGATCGAGTTGCTGGTCGAGCGTGTTGGTCGCCGACGCGTACAGCGCCTGCTTGATGGTCGCCAGCGCACGCGTGGGCTGCGTGGCGAGGTGCGCGGCGAGCTTCTGGGCTTCGGGCATCAGGGCGTCGTCGTCCACGCAGCGCCAGATCAGGCCCCACTGTTGCGCCTGCTCGGCCGAGAGCTTGTCGCCGAGCATGGCGAGGCCCATGGCGCGCGCCATGCCGACGCGCTGCGGCAGGAACCACGTGCCGCCAGTATCGGGCAGCAGGCCGATCTTCACGAATGCCTGCAGGAAATTCACGGAAGCGCCTGCCAGCACGATGTCGCAGGCGAGCGCCAGATTCGCCCCCGCGCCGGCGGCGATACCGTTTACCGCCGCCACGATCGGCAGCGGCATCGCGCGCAGCTTGCGCACGAGCGGGTTGAAGTTCTCGTCGATCAGCGCGCCGAGGTCGGTCGAGGCGCCCGGCGTGAAGTCGAGATCCGCCAGATCCTGGCCGGCGCAGAAGCCGCGGCCGGCTCCGGTGAGCACGATCGCACGCGCGCCTTGCGCCTGGGCGGCGTCGAGTGCGTCGCGCAGCTCGGCGTGCATCTGCCGTGTGAAGCTGTTGAGCTTCTCGGGGCGGTTGAGCGTGATCGTCGCGACGTTGGCTTGCAGCGTCAGTTGAACCGTGGCGGTCATCGGTGTCTTCCTCCGGATGTCTTGTAGTGACGAACGGCGCGCGAAATCAGACGCGCTCGATCGCGATGGCGATGCCCTGGCCCACGCCGATGCACATCGTGCACAGCGCGTAGCGGCCGCCCGTGCGGTGCAACTGGTACATGGCCGTCGTCACCAGACGCGCGCCCGAGGCGCCCAGCGGGTGACCCAGCGCGATCGCACCGCCGTTCGGGTTCACGCGGGCGTCGTCATCGGCCACGCCGAGCTGACGCAGCACGGCCAGACCCTGACTCGCAAACGCTTCGTTGAGCTCGATCACGTCGAACTGGTCGAGCGTCATGTTCAACTGCTTGAGCAGCTTGACGGTCGCCGGCGCCGGGCCGATGCCCATGATGCGCGGCGCCACGCCGGCCGTCGCCATGCCGAGCACGCGGGCTCGAGGCGTAAGGCCATGCAGCCTGGCGGCGCTCTCGCTCGCGAGCAGCAGGGCGCAGGCGCCGTCGTTCACGCCCGAGGCGTTGCCGGCCGTCACGGTGCCGTCCGGGCGCACCACGCCCTTGAGCCTGGCCAGCGCTTCGAGGCTCGTGGCACGCGGGTGTTCGTCGCGCTCGACGACGATGGCATCGCCCTTCTTCTGCGGGATCGAGACCGGCGTGATTTCCTGCGCGAGCGTGCCGTCGGCCTGCGCACGCGCCGCCTTTTCCTGGCTGCGCAGCGCGAACCGGTCCTGGTCTTCGCGGTTGATCTTGAAGTCGTCGGCCACGTTCTCGGCCGTCTCCGGCATCGAGTCCACGCCGTACTGCGCCTTCATGAGCGGATTGATGAAACGCCAGCCGATGGTCGTGTCGAAAATCGCCGCCTGGCGGGAGAAGGCGCTGTCCGCCTTGCCCATCACGAACGGCGCGCGCGTCATCGATTCCACACCGCCGGCGATCATCAGGCCGGCTTCACCCGCCTTGATGGCGCGCGCGGCGGTGCCGATGGCGTCCATGCCCGAGCCGCACAGGCGGTTGAGCGTGGCGCCCGGCACGTCGATCGGCAGCTCGGCGAGCAGCGCGGCCATGCGGGCCACGTTGCGGTTGTCTTCGCCGGCCTGGTTCGCGCAGCCGTAGATGACGTCGTCGACCTGCGTCCAGTCGACGTTCGGGTTGCGCGCCATGAGCGCCTTGAGCGGGATCGCGCCAAGGTTGTCGGCGCGCACGTCCTTCAGGGCGCCGCCGTATCGGCCGATGGGCGTGCGGATCGCGTCGCAGATGAAGGCTTCGGTCATGATGTCTCGTTCCTGTCTTGTCGTGAGCTATAGAAGAGGGGGCGGCGGCGCGCGTGGTGCGGCCGGCGGCGGTCCGCGCGACGGCGAGTGACTATGGTAATGACTTCCTGTCGCGCGGGCGCGTGTGCGGTGACTTCGCCCGGTGTCCTCTCTCTAATATAGGGGTCGTGTGCCGCTCAGTAGGGCCCGCGTGCCGCTCAGGCGCCGCCCGCTTCGGACCGGGCCGCCACATGGTGGCGGCTTTGCACGACGCGGAAACGGTTGGCGACGAAGGCGGCGTCCGCCAGGCTGGCATTCGCGGCCGGGTTGCCGCCCGTGCCATGGTAGTCCGAATAGGCGGCCGACTGGTTGACGAAGACGCCACCGGTGAGATTCACCGACAGGGCAACGCGGCCTTCGAGGGCGGCGTCGAGCGCCTGGGCCTCGCCCTCGGCGCTCGTCGTGTAGGCCGACAGCGTGAGCGCGCCATGCCGGGCGGCGGTGCGTCCGGCCAGTGCGAAGGCCTGGGCGCTGCTGTCCACGGCGATTACGAAGGTGATCGGGCCGAACCATTCGCGCGTGTAAGTGGCTTCGTCGGCCACGTCGAGCGCCACGATGAGCGGCGTGCGCACGCGGGCGTCGGCAAACGCGGGGTGTTGCAACGGCTGGCTGTCGAGCACCACGCGGCCGAGCTTGCGCGCCTCGTCGATGCGTGCGAGCACGCCCTCGTTCTGGATGGCGCCGAGCAGTTCCACGGCCTTGGCCGGGTCGCTGCAGGTCTTCTGCACGCTGGCGGCAATGGCCGCGACCACTTCGTCGAACGAGACCTTGCCGTCCGGCGTCTGGATGCCGTCGCGCGGGATGTAGATGTTCTGCGGCGCGGTGCACATCTGGCCCGAGTACAGCGCCAGCGAGAAGCCGATGTTGCGTGCCATGCCCTTGAGATCGTCCGTCGAGTCGATCACGATCTGGTTCACGCCGGCCTTCTCGGTGTAGACCTGCGCCTGGCGGGCGTGGGTCTCGAGCCAGTCGCCATTGGCGGTGCTGCCGGTGAAATCGATCACGCGCACTTCGTCGCGCCTGGCGAGTTGCTGGACGAGGGCGCCGTCGTTCGGATTGGTGGCGGCGAGGGTCACGACGTCCGGATCGAAGCCGGCCTCCTCGAGCACTTCACGCGCGACCTTCACGGTGATGGCCAACGGCAGGATGGCGCCCGGATGCGGTTTGACGATCACGGCGTTGCCGGTTGCGAGGCTCGCGAACAGGCCCGGGTAGCCGTTCCATGTCGGGAACGTGCAGCAGCCCAGCACCAGCGCCACGCCGCGCGGCACGACGGTGTAACGCTTTTCCATCGCCAGCGGCGGGTTCTTGCCCTGCGGCTTCTCCCAGTAGGCCGTGTCCGGAATGCGGCGCAACTCGTCCCAGGCGTAGGCCACGGCTTCGAGGCCGCGGTCCTGGGCATGCGGGCCGCCGGCCTGGAAGGCCATCATGAAAGCCTGGCCCGTGGTGTGCATGACCGCGTTGGCCATCTCGAAACTGCGCTCGTTCAGGCGCTTGAGGATTTCCAGCGACACGCCCACCCAGGTCTGCGGCGGCGCGGCGCGCCAGGTCTTGTGGGCGTCGCTTACGCGGGCGAGCAGGGCGTCGATCTCGAAACCGGGATAAGTCGTACCCAGCGCAAAGCCGAACGGCGAGACTTCCTGGCCGACGCTGCCCGTGCTGCCGCGCTGCGCCAGCGGAAATGCGGCATTCAGATATTGCTTGAAGGCGGCTTCACCATCGGCGGCGGCCGTTTCGCCATAGGCGCGCGGGCTCGGCATTTCGGTGAACGGGCTCCAGTAACCACGCGCGGCGATGGCCTGCAGGGCGCGCTCGAGGGTCTCCTGGTGTTTGGCGAAGAAGGGATGGGTCATGGTCGTGGATCTGTCCGTGTCGGGATGCGGCTGGCGGGTTCGTTGTCTGCCGGCGGGCACGGTCGTGCACGACGCGCGCGGCAAGACGCCGGGACGGCCCCGGCGGTCGTCGTCGATATCGTTTGTCGACATTAATTAACCGACCGGTTGGTTTGTTAATATAGCATCAAATCTTTTCGGCGTGGCATGCGATGACGCCGGGTTTTCCCCGACGCCAGCGGCGCTGCGGCGCCGCGCCGGTGGGCACGGCGCGGGGGGGGGCGATGAGCGGGGCAATGAGGGGGCAATGAGGGGGGGGCAATGAGGGCGCAATAAGGGGGGCGTTGTCTGCGTGGCGGAACGAGAGGTGTGTCCCCCGGGGATCGATGGCATCATGCCTAACCACTGCAGTCGACGCCCGGTGAGCCGCTACTGCCGGTTCGTCGCGTGCGCCGCCGCGTTGCCGCTGCCTCGCGGCCATCAGCCCCTACCACAAGACGAGACTTTGACTGGAGGAAGAAGAGGATGACTTACGAGAACATTCTGGTGGAGACGCGCGGCCGCGTCGGCCTGATCACGCTGAATCGTCCGAAAGCGCTCAACGCGCTCAACGACGCGCTCATGGACGAACTGGGCGCGGCGCTCAGCGCTTTCGACGCCGACGACGCCATCGGCTGCATGGTGATCACCGGCAGCGAGAAGGCGTTCGCCGCGGGCGCCGACATCGGCATGATGTCGAAGTACACCTTCGCCGACGTGTTCAAGGGCGACTACATTACGCGCAACTGGGAAACCGTGCGCCGTATCCGCAAGCCGGTCATCGCGGCCGTGGCGGGTTTCGCGCTGGGCGGCGGCTGCGAACTGGCGATGATGTGCGATTTCATCATCGCGGCGGACAACGCGAAGTTCGGTCAGCCGGAGATCAAGCTCGGCGTGATACCGGGGGCGGGCGGCACGCAGCGTCTCACGCGCGCCGTGTCGAAGGCCAAGGCCATGGACATGTGTCTCACGGCCCGCTTCATGGACGCCACGGAGGCCGAGCGTGCCGGACTGGTGTCGCGCGTGGTGCCGCTCGACAAACTGCTCGATGAGGCCGTGGGCGCGGCCAACACCATCTGTGAATACTCGCTGCCGGTCGTCATGGCCGCCAAGGAGGCCGTCAATCGTGCCTTCGAATCGACGCTCGACGAGGGCGTGCAGTTCGAGCGTCGGCTGTTTCATTCGCTGTTCGCACTGGAAGATCAGAAAGAAGGCATGGCGGCGTTCGTCGAAAAGCGCAAGCCGGTTTTCAAGCATCGCTGACGCGTCGGTGAAAAACCGCGACGGCTTCCTTTTTGGAGGCCGTCCTGTGATAGGCTGCCGGTTTTTTCAGCAAGGGACAAAACGATGTCGATCAACCGACGTGCATTTGCGCTGGCCTTGATGTTGGCCTCGGGGCTGCTGTTGGGCGCCTGCGGAAAGAAGGAGGAATCCGCCGCGGGCCGGTCGGTGGGGCCTGAAGGCTCGCAACCCGTGTACGTCGTGGGCTCGGACGCGGCCTACGCGCCATTCGAGTTCGAGACCGATACCCGCCAGATCGCCGGCTTCGACATCGATGTCATGAAGGCTGTCGCCGACAAGGCGGGCATTTCCGTCCGGTTCATCAATACGCCTTTCGAGGGAATCTTCAACTCGTTGGTACAGGGCGACAGGGATATTCTGATTTCGGCGATCACGATCACGGACGAGCGTCGCAAACAGATGGACTTCTCGACGCCGTACTTCGAGGCGTCGCAGCTCATCGCGGTGCCGGTCAACTCGACCGTTCAGAAATTCGACGACCTGAAATCGTTGAAGGTCGGTGTGCAGACGGCCACGACGGGCGACGAAGTCGTGCAGAAGCTCATGGGCAAGAACAATCCGTCCGTAAAGCGCTTCGAAGGCACGCCGCTTGCGATGAAGGAACTCGAGGCTGGCGGTGTGGACGCGGTGGTCGCCGATAACGGCGTGGTCGTGAATTTCATCTCGAACAATCCGAACGCCAAGCTGCGCACGGTTTCCGATAGCAGTTTCCCGAAGGAGTATTACGGCATTGCCGTGCGCAAGGGAGATGCGGAGCTGCTCGCCAAGATCAACAAGGGTATCGATGCGATCAAGGCCGACGGCACGTACGACGCCATCTACGAGCGCTACTTCGGCAAGAAATGAGAAGTCGCGGCGTAAGCCGCCCGCATGGAAAAACCCCGTCACGACGGGGTTTTTTCATGGGCATTCAAATTATTTTCACAAAGGCCTTGCACGGCTTCGGGGTTTTCACTAATATCTCGTCTCTCGCAACGACGGCGACGCGGCGCAAGCGGCGAAGCGACGGAGCGGGAGGGGCCGAGAGGCCCGGTGGTTGGCGGTTTTTGAGCGGGCGAGTTGCTACGGCGGCGAGCGGGAAGTGCGAAAAAACTGTTGACGACGACGAGAAGCTGCGACATAATCTCACTTCTCTGCTGCTGAGGCAGCGACGCGAAAAACGAAGCAACGGTGCGGCAAGTTGGCGACGAAGCGAAGTCAGGCGCGATTGATCTTTAAAAATTGAACAACCGATAAGTGTGGGCACTCGATGAATGGTGCGTCTGCTTCGGCAGATAAGCTTTAAATTTATTGAGGCTCACATAGTAAAAGGTAAGTTAAGCAATTAACTTGTCAGCCTACTTTGAGAGCGA
>NZ_NJGW02000004.1:0-338872 GCF_002216225.1 Pandoraea sp. CB10b_02 | reverse complement strand
TGGAGTTGCCCCTGTAACTCAGGACACGCGGACACCGTTAGGTTGATGACACCGCATTACGCCTGAACTCGCGAGGCGAGCGGTATTTCAGGGCTTTGTGCGGGTGGCGCTCATTGTAGTGTTCAAACGCGATTGCCAGACGCGAGAGCGCTGTTGGTGCGTCAGACTTGTCCATATAGGCGACGTAATTGTGCTTCATGGTCTTCACGAACGATTCCGCCATGCCATTGCTCTGCGGCGAACGGACCGGTGTGGTCAGCGGCTCAAGACCCAGTTCGCGAGCGAAGCTGCGCGTGCGGTGGTCGATGTAGGCCGAGCCGTTGTCCGTCAGCCATTCAATGGGCTGCGCGGCCTGCGTGGTGCCGAAGCGCTGTTCGACGGCGGCCAGCATCACGTCGCGCACCACATCACCGCTATGCCCGCCGGTCGTTGCTGCCCAGCTAATCGCCTCGCGGTCGCAGCAGTCCAGCGCAAACGTCACGCGCAGCGGCGTACCATCGTCGCACCGGAACTCGAAGCCATCGGAGCACCAGCGGGTGTTGCTGCGGTCCACCGCAACGCGACCGTCATGTCGCCGCTTATCTCGCCGCACGCCAGGGCGGCGCAGCAGCAACTGATGCTCCCGCATGACCCGATACACGCGCTTGACGTTGATGCACGGCGCACCGCTCTGCTCCCGACTGCGGCGCAGCAGCGCCCAGACACGGCGGTAGCCGTAGGTGGGAAGGTGCGCCACATGGGCCTGAATCTCCTCGACCAGCCCGGCATCGTTGGTCACGCGGGCACGGCGACCATCGCGCCAGTCGGACGAGCGAGCTCGCTTCACCGCCACGGCAGAGCGCGCCACGCCGAGAACTTCGCAGACCGTCTTCATCGGTCGTCCCCCGGCAGCAAGGGCGAGCGCGCAATCAGGTTTTTTGAACGGCCCCATTCCACGGCTTCTTTCAGGATTTCGACCTCCAGCGTCTTCTTCCCGAGTAGCCGTTGCAGTTCCTTGATTTCCTTGATGGCGGCGGCCAGCTCAGATGCCGGCACAACGGTTTCGCCTGCCTTCACCGCCGCCAGACTGCCTTCCTGGTATTGCTTGCGCCAGCCAAACACTTGGTTGGCGTTGACGCCGTGCCGACGTGCAACGGCCGACACCGACGCTCCCGGCTCCAATGTTTCCTGCACGATGGCGATTTTTTCTTGCGCCGTGCGCCGCCGACGGCGCTCCGGCTCGGTCAGAATTTCGATGCTTTCCACGTAATGACTAGGCTTACTGATAGGCACAAGACTATCCCTTATTTTAAGAGAGTCCTCGTGTCCTCAGATACGTGGGGCCGCTCCAGTCAGCATGGTCAGCTCATTGAGCGGCGCCATCGGAGCCGCGCCGACGTACATGCGCGATTTGATCTGCGAGTACGCAAGTCTGCGACTCTCCATGTTGACCAAAGGCCATGCCCAGAAGAACGTGTTTCTGGCCACTTGTCTCGCATAGGCCTCCGTCATTCGGGTTCCGGTGGCTGGTCCCTCGGGCATGGATGCGGCCAGCGTCGGCGTTAGCGAAATTGGCGCGGCCGCGACACCGACGCTACAGACGATAAGACATGTGGCGAACAGGCCGGTCAACGCTTTCATTTGAGTCACTCAAGGGGCGTCGTGCATAAAAGAGTGGCCGGGCCGTTACAGACCAACCTCGGTAACCGGAGCGGGCGTCCATTTACCTTCTCTGACCACGGTCTTTGGTACGTAGGCACGGAACGTCAGGGAAAACGGTTTTCCCCGAGCGGACGGCAGCCAGTTGGACAGATACTCCGGTGATGGCTCGTCCGGTCCGATGAAAATTTTGAGTGAGCCGTCCGCTTCATGCTTGAGCGGCGAGTAGCTGTTCAGGTTGTAACGCTTGAGCGCGTTCGGTACAACGCGGTAGTCCGGCACACCCACCAGAATGATGGACCAATAGCCGTCCACCACCGAGGATGGAAGCTGGTCTGGCGGGAAGGACATCACATAGTTCTTCCCGCCATCGAACGTGTGGCCACTCGCGTCCTGCGTGCCAATAAAGTACAACACTTCATCGGGAACGTTTGCCCAGATTCCGAGATAGTTGGCGGCGGCACGCAGTCGATAATCGGTCCCATAATGACCGACGGTGCCGCCCCCGGTCCAATGGTTCCGGCTCGGGGCCGAGTCGTTGACCGCATACGCTTTAAATTCCGGAACCACTATCTGCTGTAGTTGGCTTGCGACTGCCGCACGCGTCGAGGCATCGGTTTGAACGCGGGTAGCCACGTCCCTTGCCGCTTGTTGTTGCTCCGCGGCTTTCGGCGAGACGTCCGCAGCACTGGCGATAAGGGCATTCACGTTGTCAAAAATGTCCACACCCGCGAGGTCCGCGTTGGAGAAATCCTTGAGGGCTGGCGGCGGGGAGATGCGCGGCTTGCCGATGACGCTCAGGCGGAACTGACGCTGAAGAGCCATCGCGCCGTCAGGGTCGTCTTTCAGTTCCACCCGCGCGAGCATCTTCGCCTTGGACGAGTGGAGCACTACCGGTGAGGCATCTGCAGGCAGCTTTACCTTGCTTCCCGGTGACACGAATGCAAATTTTCCGTATGGCTTCGACGGGAAAGTGCGCTCATTAATGTTTGTGATGACTTCGCCCCATTCGTCAATGATTTGCGCGGTGTAATACCTTCCCGTGATCTTGGGGATATCAAGCACTGCTGCCGAATTGTCGTCGACGGCTATCCACGCTTCCAGGTAAGCGACGTCGAGATTGGGATTTACGAAATCGGCTGAACCCCTTGGGTTGTACTTGATGGTGTTGTATTTCACACCGGTTGCCGCTGCCAAATCGTGCTGTTCCTGGCGGACAACGAGCGCACGCCCCAGCAAATAAGTGTACGCAGTGGTCAGGGACGCCTCGTTCACAGAGGGCTGTGCAAAGGCGCGGGGCGCCGAGAGGACCAATACACCAACCGCGAACGCGAGGCGCATTGGCCAGACGCGTGCCAGGGTGCCCGATCGCCTGCAGCCCCAAAAGGTGTTCCTAAAAGAACAGGAACGAAAAAGGAAGGCAACGGACATTTGAACTCCATCAGAAATAGATTTCAACGTCGACGCAACACCGAGGCGTGTCCAGAATACCTAAAGTTCGTTTCAATTGCCATGCGCGGGGTCACGCTGGCCGACAAGCTGGAGGCGAGAGGTTCGCAGGCCGACTCATTGATGGTTTTCCGCAGACGAGATCGGCGAGACGTGCTTCTCGCCACTCGCCCGATGTCATGACGATGGCCCCGGGCGGCTGCCTACGGCGAGCAACGCGTTGCGGCCGGTGACGGCAGGCGTGTCGCCGTGCGGCGTCAGTGCAAGGGCGGGACGGCGCCCACCTTCTCGGCGAGCATGCGCTCGTAGACGCCGAAGTGGAGATCGACTTCGCTTTGCGTGACGACGGTGACGTTCATCTGGATGGCTTCGGGCGGCAGTGCAAACACGGTTGCGAGCGCAACGCAGATCTGCGGCACCACGTTGACGTCGGCGTCGACGGTCGTCCCGGCGTCGACGCGCAAGCTGCCGTCGCGCGAGAACACGATTTCGACGATGCGCGCGCGAGCGCTCATGTTGTTCTCGATGGCCAGCGCGATGACGTTGGCCATTTTCCGCATTCCCTCCGTGGGAAATCCACGCTCGGCGCGCAAGCGCAGACGGTGGACGCCGATTGTCAGCCAATCCCATTCGAAATCCATTGTGCACCTCCGGATGTGGTCAACTGTGCCGTCAAATTGAGGGGCACATTTTTGATTTCAAGACCCCTTGAAATCCGGCTGAAGCAATCTATCTTAGTGTTCCGTCAGTGCCTGCTGGCGCAAGGTTTGATGACCGCGTGTCATCGTGTTTTCGTTATTAACTCCGTCGCATCGATTGGGCGGAATTATTAGGAGAATGCGACCATGAGCGAATTTGACCTGAGCAACGGGATATTTGGAGAGCTGGACCGCCTCCACCGGGAGATGACGAACCTCTTTTCCGGCTTCCCGACCAGCATTCGGTCCTCACGCCCGGGAGCTTTTCCTCCCATCAATATCGGCACCACCGACGACTCGGTGGAAATCGTCGCCTTCGCGCCCGGCATGGATGCCAAGGCCTTCGACGTGACCATCGACAAGGGCCTGCTGACCATCTCCGGCGAGCGCCGGCGCGCCAGCGAGGAAGCGCGCGATACGCGATCGTACGCACAGGAGCGATTCACCGGCACCTTTCGCCGGGCGATCGAATTGCCGACCCACGTCGACCCGAACGACGTCAAGGCGCGCTACGCCAACGGCTGTCTGAGCATCAGCATCGGCAAGCGCGAGTCGTCCAGGCCGCGCGCCATTTCCGTGCAATGAGGAGGACATCATGAACGCGAACTCGCAACTCACGACGACTTCCCAAGGCCAGGCGTCATCGCGCCCGACGACGCAGGAGCCGCGACACCTCACCGTCTGCCCGGCCGTCGACATCGTGGAAGACGAGCATGGCGTGACACTGTGGGCTGATCTGCCCGGCGTGTCGAAGGACAAGCTCGACATCCGCGTGCAGGACGGTACGCTGTCCATCGAAGGCGAAGCGATGGTCCCCGCACCGCAGAACCTCCGGCTGCAGCACGCCGAACTGAAGGAGCCGCGCTTTTCCCGCGCCTTCATGCTGAGCGCCGATTTCGACACGTCGAAGATCGAGGCGCAGCTCAGGGATGGCGTGCTCAGACTGACGGTGCCGCGTCGCGAGGAAGCGCGCCCGCGCAAGATCGAAGTGCAGGCAGCTTGATGCAGGCGGCCTGTGAATTTCGATGCGGGTTGATTCCTACGGTTCGCGCCTGCGGGCGTATGCCCGCGGGCGCATTTTTCGACATGCGAGAACAACATGAGAATGCTCTGGCCGAAGAGCGACGAGCCGCACGTAAAGACCAAGGTATTCGCGGTGCAGGCAAATCTCGACGAAACCGTGGCACTGATCCGAAGGTTCGCGCATGACGAATTCGCGCGCGCCATCGGTACCGAAACCCCGTCCGACCAGGACATCCGGGGCTTCATCCTCGATCGCCTGCGAAGCATGAAGCTCGATGCGGCCGAACCGTGGACGGAGCCTACCGTGCAACGCGTATTCGGCAGCGTGTACGTCATGCCGATGTTCGCGAAAATTGAAGGCGTGCGCGCCATCGAGGCCCGCCTTGTCGTGATGCCGGACGCACGCTACGCGCCGCGCACCTATATTCCGATATCGAATTAGCGGCGCGCCGACTCTGCCCGCAAAAAAAGGGGAGCCCCTTGCAGGGCTCCCCTTCAAGCTGGAGCACTCAAACCAACAGTGGAACGTCTCGCGAAGACGTGGGCTCAGAACTTGTGGCGCAGGCCCGAGATCACGGCAGCCTGGGTCTTGGTGCTCGACGCACCGCCCGCGCCGTTGATCGACGCCGCCGTGGCGTCGCCCGCGGCCTTCTGGTAGATGCCCACGAGGTACACGTCCGTGCGCTTCGAGAGCGAATAGTCGACGGCGGCGTTGACCTGATGGTACTTCGGGCTCAGGTCGGCGAGCGTGGCGCTGCGCGTGCTGGCGTCCGTGTAGGTGTACGACAGGCCGAGCAGCAGCGACGGCGTGAGGTTGTACGTGCCGTTCAGTTCATAGTTCGACACGCGCGCGCCGGTGCCGCTCACGTACTTGAGTTGCGTGTTGCTGTACACGAAGCCGACGGCGGCCGGGCCGAAGCTGTAGCTGCCGCCCGTGGCGAACACGCGTTGCTTGTCCACGCCGACGGTCGCGGTGCCGATGCGCGCCGTATAGAAGTCGCCACTGTAGTCGCCAGCCACGGCGCCGCCCGTGTTCGTGCCGTTCGGCGAGCTCACTTCGAGGTAACCAATGCCGAACTTGACCGGGCCGTTGGCGTAGCTCGCACCTACGCTGTAGGCGCGGTTGTTAGCGAAGCCTGTGCCGCCCGTGCCGCTGCTGGCCTGGTTCGAGAAGCCATACAGGCCGCCGAACGTGAAGCCGGCATAGTTCGCGCTCGTGTACTTGATCGAGTTGTTGATGCGAAACGAGTTGTACAGGTTGTCCACGTCGCCGACGTGGGCGCCGAGCTTCGTGGCGAAGAGCTTCGCCGAGGTGAGGCCGCTCACGAAATCGACCACGGAGTCGTACTGACGGCCGATGGTCAGGCTGCCGAACGACTTGCTCGACAGGCCGACGAACGCCTGGCGGCCGAATTCACGGCTGCCCTGGCCCAGGCCGCCGTTCGTGAGGTTGAAGCCGTTCTCCAGGGTGAAGATGGCCGACAGGCCGCCGCCCAGATCCTCCGAACCCTTCAGGCCCCACCGGTTGCCGGATTGCAGGCCGTCGGCGGTGCCGAAGTTCTTGCTGCCGCCGACATTGCTCACGTAAGACAGGCCGCCATCCAGAACGCCGTACAGCGTGACGTTGCTCTGTGCCTGTGCCGCACCCGCGGCGCACACGGCGAGAACACCGCCCAGCGCGGCGGCCAATTGCGTCTTTTTCATCGGTCTATTCCTTTTCGATAACTTTGGATTGATGCGAACCCGTCGCTTTTTGACGAGCGCCCCGTGGGTTCGGGCCGAACTATATCGAAGGACCCGGCCATTCCATAGGTGTATTAACGAAATTCCGCGTGCAATGTATTGCCACTACAACGCAGCGCGATTTATCGCCGCGCAGTTCCGGAATTTCATGTGGATGACATATGCGAGCGCTATAAAACGCTGTGCGCGAGCCCTGCAGACACGGGGCGCGGTGCGGCGTGGCGTGGTGTCCGGTCATCCGGTCATCGCGCCGCCCCCCGCTCTCTTGCGCTCTCTTGAGCTTCTCCCGCCTTTATCAATCCCCCGTTCTTCCCGTTTCGCCACTTCCTCTCGCTGTTTGTCCCACGGCCTATCCCGCTTGTCCTGTTCCGCGGCACGCGTGTCGACATCGACACTGCGTCCATCCGGCTTTGGCAGCGACACATGCCGCTTCTGTACAGTTCGTCATAAAGATCGTCAGTTCGACGTCAAATAAATGTTTATTGACGATTTGACGCTACATTTCATCTGATCCCCTCCATAGAATTGAGGCAGGGCACACGCAGTCAGAAGTGCTCACAAGGCGGCCTGCCGCACCGACCGTTGCTTTTTCGAGGGAAACAACATGAAAAAAATCGCCTTGCTTGGCGCAGGCCACATCGGCCAGACCATCGCCCGCCTGTTGCACGACAGCGGTAACTACCGCGTGACCGTGCTGGACCGGAATCCGCAATCGCTGGCCTTCGTGCGCGAACACGCGCACGCGCTTGTCGAACTCGCCGGCGCGGGTACGGGAGATGCGGCGCATACAGGTGATACGGGCGCGTTGCAGCGCGCGGTCGCCGGACACGACGCCGTGATCAATGCGCTGCCCTATACGATGGCCACGAGCGCCGCAACGGCCGCGGTGGCCGCCGGTTGCCACTACTTCGATCTGACCGAGGACGTGGCGGCCACGCACGCGATCGCGCAGCTCGCCGAGGGCGCGTCGACGGCGCTCATGCCGCAATGCGGGCTTGCACCGGGCTTTATCTCCATTGCGGCGCACCATCTGGCGGCCGCCTTCGATCAGGTGGATTCGGTGAAGATGCGCGTCGGCGCATTGCCCGCATTCCCGACGAACTCACTCAAATACAACTTGACGTGGAGCGTCGATGGACTGATCAACGAATATTGCCAGCCGTGCGAAGCGATTCGCGACGGTGCGTCATTGACCGTGCAGCCGCTCGAAGATCTGGAGCACTTTTCGCTCGACGGCGTGGAGTACGAGGCGTTCAACACTTCGGGCGGCCTGGGGACCCTGTGCGAAACGCTGGGCGGGCGCGTGCGCAATCTCGACTACAAATCGGTGCGCTACCCGGGGCATGGCGCGCTGATGAAGGTGCTGCTCAACGAACTGCGGCTCAAGGAAGATCAGGAAACGGTCAAGGCGATCCTCCGGCGCTCGATTCCGAGCACGCTGCAGGACGTGGTGCTCATCTTCGTCGTGGTGAGCGGGCTGCGGGCGGGCGTGCTCACGCAGGAGGTGTTTGCACGGAAAATCTTCGCCGAGCGCAACAATGGCCATAGTGCGAGTGCCATCCAGATCACCACGGCGTCGGCGATCTGCGCGGCCGTCGACATGTTTTTCGCGGGACAACTGCCGCAACGCGGCTTCGTGCGGCAGGAGCAGATCGCGCTGCCGGACTTTCTCGCCAACCGCTTCGGCCACGTCTACGCCCGGTCGACGCATATCGAATCGCTCTCGTAACGCCAGGAAAGCACGAGGGTCCGGCATGCATGCAACGCCTCGCCTGCCGTGGCCCGACGATGGGGCCCGACGTCATCGCGGGACTCCCGGGCCGTGAACGTGCTGGACTGGAGTTGGAAGGATTTTTCAAAAAAAGTGGGATTTTGGGAGGCAATTTTCGTGATGTGGCGCTTTGGCGAGTGATTCCGCAAGCCTTTTCTCTCATGCGGCGCGTAGGATCGATGCACGTTTTTTTTGCCCGAGACCGATCATGCGCGATAAGGAAACCCTCCACTATTTCGATTACGCCGCGACTACGCCGGTGGATGCCGCCGTCATTGCCGCGATGTCCGACTGCCTGGGCGTCGACGGGGTCTTCGGCAATCCGGCGTCGAGTTCGCACGCGGCGGGCGTGAGCGCGCGGCGCCTCGTGGAGCGCTCGCGCGCGCAGGTCGCGGCACTCATCGGCGCGCAGCCAGCCGAGATCGTCTGGACCTCGGGGGCCACCGAATCGAACAACCTGGCGATCAAGGGTTACTCGGAGCGCGGCCAGGCCCGCGCGCATCTGGTCACGAGCGTGCTCGAGCACAAGGCGATTCTCGATACGATGGCGAGTCTGGAGGCGCGCGGCGTGCCCGTGACCTATGTCACGCCATCGGCCACGGGCGAGATCACGGCCGACGCCGTGGCGGCGGCCATGCGTCCCGATACCGGTCTGGTGTCGCTCATGCTCGTGAACAACGAACTCGGCACGTTGACGGACGTGGCCGCGATCTCGAAAGTCGTGCATGCCGCTGGCGCCCTGCTGCACGTGGACGCCGCGCAGGCGCTCGGCAAGACGCCCATCGACGTCAAGGCGATGGGCATCGACATGCTTTCGATGTCCGCACACAAGGTGTACGGTCCGAAGGGCATCGGCGCGCTCTACGTGGACAAGGACGTCATGTCGCGAATCGCCCCGCAGATGCATGGTGGCGGACACGAGCGCGGCCTGCGTTCGGGGACGCTGGCAACCCACCAGATCGTCGGCATGGGCACGGCGTGCGAACTGGCAATGCGCAACATGGCGGCGGACAATGCGCGCATTGCGGAATTGAGCCGTCGGCTGCTCGACGGCGTGCTGGCGCTCGAGGGCGTGACGCACAACGCGGCGAGTGCGCAGCGCATTGCGCATACGCTCAGCCTGACGATCGGGCATCCCGGCTTCTTCACGTTCATGCTCGACCCGAACCTGGCGGTCTCGTCCACGTCGGCCTGCAATTCGGCGTCGGGACAGCCGTCGCACGTGCTGACGGGTATCGGCATGGACCGCGAGGCGGCCAGCCGGACGGTGCGCGTGAGCCTCGGGCGCTTCACCACGCCGGCATCGGTGGATTTCGCCATCGCCTGCTTCGAGCGCGTGGTTGGCCAGTGCCGCGCGCTCGCCGCCTGATCGGCGTGGGTCACTCTCGCCAGCAGGCCTCACCGGCGCCATCGGTTGGCGGCTATCGGGTCGGCGGGGGAAGAAGGGGTGGCAGACGGATCGCGCGCAAGTTGACGTTTCTTCAACGCATTGGGTGACATGAGACGAAAGTCACCGTCCTGTACTATGCTTTGAACGACTTGCGGATCCGCTGGCATCGATTCTCTCCTCTCCCCCACCCCACCTTGATGTTGGAGGTCTGTATGAGCCAAGAGAAAGAACGTCTGGGCACCGGTTCGACCACAGGCGCGGGCGCGCCTGCCGCGAGCGACCGGAATACGTTGTCGGTCGGCGCCGACGGTCCGCTGCTGCTGCATGATGTCCACTTCATCGAGCAGATGGCGCATTTCAACCGTGAGAAGGTGCCTGAGCGCCAGCCGCACGCGAAGGGCGCCGGGGCCTTCGGCGTGTTCGAGACGACCGAGGACGTGAGTCGGTACACCAAGGCATCGCTGTTCCGCAAGGGCGCCAAGGTCGAGCTGCTGGCGCGCTTTTCCACCGTCGCCGGCGAGGCCGGCAGTCCCGATACCTGGCGTGACGTGCGCGGGTTCTCCCTCAAGTTCTACACCGACGAGGGCAACTATGATCTCGTCGGCAACAACACGCCCGTCTTCTTCGTGCGCGATCCGATGAAGTTCCCGCACTTCATCCGCAGCCAGAAGCGTTTGCCGGACTCGGGCCTGCGAGACAACCACATGCAGTGGGACTTCTGGACGAACAATCCGGAGTCGGCGCATCAGGTGACCTATCTGATGGGCGATCGCGGCTTGCCGCGCACCTGGCGTCATATGAACGGCTATGGTTCGCACACCTATATGTGGATCAACGCCAGCGGCGAGAAATTCTGGGTCAAGTATCACTTCCATACCCTGCAGGGTATGGAGTTCTTCACCAATGCGCAGGCCGCTGCGATGTCCGGTCAGGACGCCGACTTTCACCGCCGCGACCTGTTCGACGCCATCGCGCGGGGCGAGCATCCGAGCTGGATCCTGTCGGTGCAGGTCATGCCGTATGCCGACGCGAAGCAGTATCGCTTCAATCCGTTCGATCTCACCAAGACGTGGTCGCACAAGGACTATCCGTTGATCAAGGTGGGCAAGATGACGCTCAACCGCAATCCGGAGAACTTCTTCGCACAAATCGAGCAGGCGGCGTTCTCGCCGGGCAACACCGTGCCGGGGATTGGGCTGTCGCCCGACAAGATGCTGCTTGGCCGGGCGTTCGCATACAACGACGCGCAGCGCCACCGCATCGGCGCGAACTTTCACCAGTTGCCTGTGAACCGTCCGAAGGTGCCGGTGCAGTCGTACATGTTCGACGGTCAGATGGCTTTCGAGCACAGCGGCAACGCGCCGACGTATGCGCCGAACAGCGGCGGACGTCCATACGCGGATCAGACGGGCCCGGCCGAGGACGGGTGGGAGTCGGACGGTGACATGGTGCGCAGTGCCTATACGCTGCACAAGGACGATGACGACTTCTCGCAGCCGGGCGACCTCGTGCGCCGCGTGTTCGACGACGCGGCGCGCGCACGCCTGGTGGAGACCGTGTCCGGCGCCCTGCTCGCGGGCGTGCGCAGCCCGGTGCTCGAGCGCGCGTTCGACTACTGGAAGAAGATCGACGCCGACATTGGCGCCCGCATCGAGCAGGCGGTAATGAACGCGAAGGGGTAGGGGGCGTCACCAACGCATCAACTGCGGCAGGGGGGGGGGCGGCGTCCACCCTCTGCGCCAGGAAACCGGCCGTCACGGCGGATGTGTTGCGTGTCCCCGGTTCCGATGTCGTGCCGTGGCGCGGTTTCCGAAGGGACCCGGCTCGCCGATTTGCCGGCCTGGCACAGGAGGCCGGCAAATCGGCGTCGAAGTCCGGTGAATCGCGGCAGGCCCGAGGCGCTACGAGGGAATACGGAACGATGATGGTGCGAGCGGCGCGTCACCCTGTCGCGCGTGCGAGATTGGCAAGCGCCCGCTCGAAGGCAGCGGCGTTCTTCATGCCCTGGTCCTCGTGGTTCGTGTTGAAAAGCACGTGAGTGTCGTCCGCGAGCGCAGCGATGCGCTGCACGCGCGCCGAAATGTCGATCAACTCGCTGGCGCTGTATTCGTAGACGAAGCGTCCCGACGAGGCCGTGACGTCGCGCCGGTTCCAGGCCGCCGCATTGCGGCCGTGCAGGCGTACCACGCACAGGTCGTCGCGCGTCGTCGCCCATACCGCGGGCACGGTGTTGTCGAAGCCCGCGGGGCTGTCGACGATAGTGTGCGCGGCGCCGGTCTCGCGCAGCATCGCCAGCGTGGCGGCCTCGCGCGATGGCGTATCGAACCAGCTCCGATGCCGAAACTCCACAGCGTGCCGTTCGCCCTCGAGGCGACGCGCCGTCTCGAACACCAGTGCCCGCCCGGCGCGGTCGTTGCGCACGCGCGGCGAGAACTGGAAGTGGATCGCCGCCAGTTGCCCGCTCTGCCGCAACGGCTCGACGGCTTCGAAATATCGCCGCCAGAGCTCGTCGGTCAACTCCGCAGGCATGTCGGCCGGGGCGATCTCCATGCCGCCGCGCGCCGACTTTCCCCGAGGCGCCGCCAGCGCGCCGGCGATGTCCGGCGGCAGCGCGCTCAGCGGCGTCATGTGGCCGGTGAACGCGCGAAACGCCTTGACGTGAAATCGGAACGAGGGCGGTGTGCGTTGCGTCCACCGCCACGCCACGGCGGCATCGGGCAAGCGGTAATAGCTGCTGTCGACTTCGACCAGATCGAACTGCGACGCGTAATGGCGCAATCGGGCCTCGGGCGTGTCGACGCCCGGCGGATAGAAACGCCCGCACGCGATGAGCGTCGGGTCGGTCCAGGACGAGGTACCGGTGCGAATGGTCATGAGCTTGCCGCACGGCCGCGGACGCAGCGCCGGCGCCGCGATGCGGCGGCGCATGGCCCGTGGCTCGAAAAGAGCGCCCGCGTCGGAAGCGAGGCGGGACTCGATGGGGGTTGAACCCATCGTTATAATGTACAAATATACAGTACTCGGGGTGCGTGCTCGCATGTGGATCACATGGGGCTCATATGGGGCTCACATGGGCCTGCGCTGCCGACATTCGTCCGCACCCCCCGTTTTCCCGACGCTTCGCATGTCAGAACAGCCGACCCCGACCGCCCGCGACCCGTGGGCCGAACTCAATGATCGCCAGCGCGAGGCGGTCCACCATGGCGTGGGCGACGACGGCTCGCCCGGCGGGCCGCTGCTCGTCATCGCGGGCGCCGGGTCCGGCAAGACGAGCACGCTCGCGCACCGCGTGGCCAATCTCATCGTGCGGGGTGCGGACCCGAACCGAATCCTGTTGCTCACGTTCTCGCGCCGTGCCGCCAACGAGATGGAGCGGCGCGTCGGGGCGGTGCTGCAGAAGGTGCTCGGCCTGGCGTCCTCGCAGCCGCCGGCGCTGCCGTGGGCGGGCACCTTCCACGCCATCGGCGCGCGCCTGCTGCGCGATTTCGCGCCGCGCATCGGCCTCTCGGAAGCCTTCACCATCCACGATCGCAGCGATGCGGAGGACTTGCTCGGCCTGTCGCGTCATGAGCTCGGCTTTTCGAACACGCAGTCGCGGTTTCCGCTCAAGGGCACCTGCCTGTCCATCTATTCGCGCGTGGTGAACAGTCAGGCGCCGCTCGCCGAAGTGCTCGCCAAGCACTTTCCGTGGTGCGCGCAGTGGGAGGCGCAGCTCAAGACGCTGTT
The DNA here is from genome assembly GCF_002216225.1 of Pandoraea sp. CB10b_02. Taxonomy (NCBI): domain Bacteria; kingdom Pseudomonadati; phylum Pseudomonadota; class Betaproteobacteria; order Burkholderiales; family Burkholderiaceae; genus Pandoraea; species Pandoraea sp. CB10b_02. Next base: position 325,434 of record NZ_NJGW02000004.1, on the reverse strand, counting down.
CGGCGCCTATGTCGATGCGAAGCAGGCGCAGCAAGTGCTCGACTACGACGATCTGCTGCTGTACTGGGCCGAGATGATGAGGGCGCCGGAACTCGCGCGAGCGCTTGGGGCGCGTTTCGACCATGTCCTCGTCGACGAGTATCAGGACACCAACCGCCTGCAGGCGCAGATCCTGCTCGCGATGAAGCCGGACGGGCGCGGGCTCACCGTGGTCGGCGACGACGCCCAGTCGATCTACGCCTTCCGGGCCGCCACGGTCCGCAACATCCTCGACTTCCCCGGGCAATTCGCCGAGCCGGCGCACGTCGTGACGCTCGAGCGCAACTATCGTTCGACGCAGCCGATTCTCGATGCGTCGAACGCGGTCATCGCGGAATCGAGCGAGCGCTATGCGAAGGCGCTGTGGACGGACCGCCAGTCGGCGCGCCGCCCCCAGCTCGTCAACGTGAGCGACGAAGCGGGGCAGGCGCGCTGGGTGGCCGACCAGGTGCTCGCGCAGCGCGAGACGGGCACACGGCTCATGCAGCAGGCCGTGCTGTTTCGCACCGGCAGCCACAGCGCCGCGCTCGAGCTCGAGCTCACGCGGCGCAACATTCCTTTCGTGAAGTTCGGCGGCCTGAAGTTTCTCGAGGCCGCGCATGTGAAGGACATGCTCTCGATACTGCGCTGGGCCCACAACCCGGCAAGCCGGTTGTCGGGGTTTCGCGTCGCACAGCTCGTTCCCGGCATCGGGCCGGTGAGCGCAACGCGGCTGCTCGACGCGATGGCGCAGTCCGCCGCGCCCGCGCAGGTGCTGGCCGGGTTCAAGCCGCCCTCGGCGGCTGCGAACGACTGGCGCAGCTTCGTGGACGTTTTCCTGGCGTTGCACGACACGCGCGTTGCGTGGCCGGCCGACGTCGATCTGGCGCTGCGTTGGTACGCGCCGCTGCTCGCACAGCGCTTCGACGACGCGGCGGTGCGGCAGGCCGACCTGGAGCAGCTCGCCCGCATCGCCGGCACCTACGGTTCGCGCGAGCAGTTCCTGACCGAGCTGACGCTCGACCCGCCCGACGCGACCAGCGCGCAATCCGGCCCGCCGTTGCTCGACGAGGATTACCTGATCCTCTCGACGATCCACAGCGCCAAGGGCCAGGAGTGGCACTCGGTCTATGTGCTCAACGTCGTCGACGGGTGCATTCCGTCGGACATGAGCACCGGCGACGACGAAGACATCGAGGAAGAACGGCGCCTGCTCTACGTGGCGATGACGCGCGCGAAGGAGTCGCTGCAGCTCATCGTGCCGCAACGGTTCTACGTCCATCAACAGACAGGGCTCGGCGATCGTCACGTGTACGGCACGCGCAGCCGCTTCGTCTCGGACGCGATGCTGCCGTTGTACGAGCGGCTGCCGAAGCCGCGCGAGGGCGAGGCGCCGCAGGCGCCGGTCGGCGACGTGGCGGTACACATCGACGTGGCGCGCAGGCTTCGCAATGCGTGGTCCTGAGATTGTCTTGCGCGCCGCGCGTGCGACGGACGCCGATGCGCTGACGTCGCTGCTCATGCGGACCTATCACACGACGTGGGCGCCCATGCTGCGTGCCGAGGTCGCGGCGACGTTCGCGTCCGGCGAGCGCACGCGTGCCTATGTGCAGGCGCAGTGGCCCGCGTTCACGGTGGCGGTGCCGTGCGACGAGGCAGCGCGCGTCGTCGGCATGGTGCATGTGATCGGCGACTTCATCGATGCGCTCCATGTCGCGCCCGACCGGCAACGGCAAGGTATTGGTGCGCGGCTGCTCGCCCACGCGGAAGCCGGCATGCGGGCCAACGGCCACGCGCTGGCGCGGCTCGAGACCGATACGTTCAATACGCAGAGCCGCGCGTTCTATGCCCGGCACGGCTACGCCGAAGTCGCCATGTATCCCGACGAGGCCTGGGACAGCGGCTTCACGACGGTACTGCTGACGAAGCCTCTGGTTGCCTAGTACGTCAGGCATGGCCCGCATGTTCGGCCCCTTCGGCTCCTTTGGCGCTTCGGCTCCTTCGGCTCCTTCGGCCCCTTCGGCTGCTTCGGCATGGCCGCCGGGCCTTCCGGTTCGGTCCGTTCGTCAGGCAGCGAAATTTTCGGAAGTTGCCGTCCTCCATGCATCGGGTATAGTCGCCGCATCGGCGGCGCATGCCGGGGCGCGACCCTGGTGCTCTTGCCGTCGCCTGTCGCGCTGCCCCGCTGACATTCGAGAACGACAGAACAGGAAAACCGGAATGCACTGGCTGGTTGATCAGATGACATTGATGCCGACGGGCGTGCTGCTCGTCAGTCTGGCGCTTGCCACGGCATTGCTCGGGATCGGTGTGGCGTGGTTCGCGCGCGTCTTTCTGTTCGACCGGCTCCCGCACCCGTCCGATGCGCGCGGCACCGTGGCCGACGTCGTGCACGGCAGCTTGCTCGCCTTCATCGTCTTCGTGCTCGCGCACGTGCTGGGCGACGTGCGCGCCAATCTCGGCCACGCCGAAGACCAGGCGCTGCGCGAGGCGTCGGTGGTGCGGCGCCTCGATCGTGAACTCAAGGCCGTAGGCGACGCCGACGCACAGGCGGCGCGCGCCATGCTGCGCGACTACGTGCGCTCTGTCGTCACCGATGAGTGGTATACGCTGAGCACGGCCGATCCCGACCTGTCGCCGCGCACCGAAGACGCGCTGACGGCTTTCGTCGGGGCCACGCGCCGCGTCATTGCCGGGCATGAGGCCAGCGCCAGTTCCATCCGCACGTTGCTCGATCGCCTCGAAGAAGCGCGGCAGGGTCGTTTCGAGAATGCGACCAAGACCGTGCCAAGCGTGTTCTGGTGGGTCATTTCGCTCTTCATGCTGGCCGCGATGGCGATGAACGGGCGGTATCCGGCCACGTGGAAGAGCAATTTCATCGTTGCCATGCACATGGGAGCGATCGGTATGGTGATCGCGCTGATCGTCAACCTGGACGAGCCGTTTCGCGGCGCGTCCGGTATCTCGTCGGCGCCGCTGGCCAAATCGGTCGGCATCGTTTTGCCGCGCTGAACGTGCGGCGCCCTGAAGATTCATTCCGCGGCGGCGGCACGCCGTATCGTCCCGCGCACAAGCCGGAGAAGAGAACCATGGTTTCCAACGTGAACGCACCGTCGGCGGAATCGACGCCGGAGATCGAGGCATTTCGCCCCGGCGTCTATCGCCATTACAAAGGCAACTGCTACCTCGCGCTGGGCGTGGCGCGTGCGGACGAGACGAACGAGCCGGTGGTCGTCTACACGCGGCTCTATCCACGTGACGGGCTGCCGATGAGTACGCGGTTGTTGCGCATCTGGAACGAACCGGTGATGACGGACGAAGGGCCGGTCGCGCGCTTCACCTATATCGGCCACACGACGCCGGCTGCCTGAGCGGTGCTCCGGGGCATCGACTCATCGTTTCCGCACACCGCGGCACTCCCGCCTTTTCAGGACATTCCATGAATCCGCTATCGAACATGCGCCGCCAGGGCGCCACCGTCTCACCCGCCGGGCCCGCGGCGGCGAACTCCCAGGGGGACGCTGCGGCTACCCCCGCCGACGCGAACAGGGCGGGGCCGGCGATGTCGAGGCGCGCGCCGCGCGGCTTGCGCCGGTGGTGGGCGCTGTTTGCGATCCTGCCATTCGTGACGCCGGTGTCGGGATGCGGGTTGGTGGCCGCGCCGTGTCGCGTGGCGTCGGCCGGGCTGAAGATCGTGCCGGGCGTGGGTGGCGTGCTGGCCGCACCGACGGATGCGTGCGCGGCCGCCATCGATTGACGGGGCAGCGTTCGACGGGGCGCGACCGGGTACCGATTGGGCTGCGGTCGGACAGTGGTCGGACAGTGGTCCTGCGCTCGGGACAGGCGGGAAAGACGCCGGGGGAAGATACTACGACGTCGCCACGAGGTCGCCACGACGTCGCCGGAATCCGCCGATAGCGCTCCCCTTGCGGGGAAACCGGGCGCAGAAAAAAAGAAAGCCCGCGCGTTTGCGGGCTTAATCCATATCAGGAGGAGACATGGAGGAGACAGGTTCAGTATAGGACGACTTGTTGCGACGCACCATATGTAGTTTTGCGTAAGTGTCCGTCCGTTGCGTATTCACAACGTCAGATAAACTCCCATGAAAACAAGGAGTTGCCTGAACGTTCTGCCCTCCCGATCGGCTGTCATGGGCGAAGATCTCCGAAGATTTCCTCTATTTATTGTGCGCGTGCACGCTTGTCCGCCGCCAGGCGCTTGAGCACGAATGGAATCGAGTCGCGCAGCGACGGGTTGAGCGTCGCGTCGTGATCGAGGCCCGGGTACAGACGGACCACCGTGGCCGTGCCCGCCTCGGCGACATCGCGCGCGAAGGCCTGTTGCATCATCAACGGCACGTCGATGTCCTCCGAGCCCATGCCGATGAACACGGGATGCCGGATGCGCAGTGTCGGGTAGCGCAGCGACGGCGTCTGGTCGTGCAACAACTTCTGGATGTTCGGCTGAAGGCTGTTGCCCGCATTCAACCCCGCTGACGTGGAGCGCGCGGTGAGTTCGTCGATGCACAGCGTGCGGGCCGCTTCCAGTACGGGCAGCGCGTGCGCGGAAAAGTACCGCGCGGCCTGCAGCGACGGATTGCGGTCGGCCGCCGACAGGAACAGGTACATGGCGTAGGGGATCTTCGGATCGGGCGCGCCCGGGTCGGGCTGGCCCGCGAAGAGCATTGCGGCCGACGTCTTCGCGTTGAAGTACGGCGTGCCGGTCAGCACCGTGGCGATCACCTTGACGTCCGGTGCGTAGGTCGGCTGATAGCCCGCTGCCGCGAACGCCGCGTGCGCGCCCTGCGACTGGCCCACGAGCACCACGCGGTTGCGCAAGGGGAAGGCGCTGCGCGCCGCGAGCAGACTGTCGAGCACGCTGTAGGCTTCGGCGCGCGCGTCCAGATAGTGATGCAGTCCCTGCGAGCCCAGCCCGGCGTAATCGGGGGCCACGACGGCAAATCCGAGCGAGAGCCAGGTGCCGAGATACTGGATGTCGCGCTGGCTGCGCACGTTGAGCGACGGCGCGCATGCGCTCGCGACGCCCACCGTTCCATGCGCCCACAGCACAACCGGCCAGCCACCCGGCGGCGGCGGTCCCTTGGGCAGGAACACGGCGCCGGTGTCCTCGCGCGCCTCGATGCCGCCCACACCGTCGATGGAACTGTAGCGGATGCGAAATTGCTCGCCGGCTTCGGGCAGGCCGTGATCGGCGTCGAGCGGCAGACGCTCGACCATGGCGCCGTGCGGGATGGCGGCGGGAGCGGCTTCGGGGGTGAGCGCGTGCGCGGCGCGTCCGATGACCAGGCTGGCGAACAGGGCGGCGCTCGCATAGCGCCACAGGCGGTTGAACATGTTGGACTGTCCTCGTCGTGGGTTGCGCTGCTGAAGCCGGGCCGGCCGGAAGAGCGCGCCCGGATGCCTGTCGTGCCGTCTCGTCAGTATAAGGGACGTGTCGCGTCACCTCATGTCGGGGCCTGCCCGTAGAAATTGCACCATGCTGCTTGGCCGGTCAGCCGTGCGAGGCCTGACCGCCCTGCGCCTGCGCCGCGGCCTGCTGCGCCGCCTGCTGTGCGGCCTCGCGCCACGCGCGCCGCGACCGGCGCATGCGGCGCAGCGCGAGCGACGACATCGTGATCCAGCCGAACGGCCGCGGATCGACCAGCATGCTTACCGCGCGTGCGTAGTCGAGCACCAGCCCCGGCGTCCATGCCATCGTCTTGGCCCGCTTGCGCAACTGTGCCGCGACCCAGAGTTCGGGGGTGAGCCACAGCCGCACGAACGTCCACCAGCCAGCATCGGCGCCGTCGGCCAACCGACCGATGCGCCCCTCGATCGCCGCTTCCAACGCCTTCGCGACACTGCTCGAACAGTTACGGTGCGTGAGGTTGTAGGTGGTGTTCTGCCGGTACGTCGCCCAAAACGCAGCCAACTGCTGCGGGCTGTAGTTGCGTATCCGGACCTTGACCGTCGACGGGCACCAGGCCTTCGATTCGGTCGCATAGTCCGGCTGGAAGACGCCCGGCACGTCGTTTTCCCGCGTCGCGCGCAGCAATTGGCCGAACTGGTCGGGCGAGCGATCGATTTCCTGCGCGGGGTAGAGGCTCACATACACGCCCTCGGGGCTCTCCAGGGCCGCATGACCGGTGGAGATCACGCCGTTGCGATCGACGGCGGCAATGTAACGGTCGATGACGGGGTGGCGCCGCGCGGGCGCCTTCGAAGAGCCCGACGGCGTCCACACGTGCACCGTGAGGGCCGGTTCGGATTCGGAGGGCGGGCCTTCCCAGCGAGGCGCGCGGGCACGCTGCGCCCACAGTCCGCGTTTGTCCTCCGGGCTGCCCAGGATCTGCTCCACGCGGAAATCACGCCGCATGCGCCGCGCGCGCATGGCCAGCACCAACACGTTCCAGCCGGTGAAGGCGAGGCCCAGACCGATGGCGTAAGGCAGCGTGCCCTTGTAATGCGTCGGGTACGGCTGATAGAAAAAGATGGCCACTGCGATTTCCAGCAGGCCGCCGGCCATCGCCCACGCCCAGCGCGGATAGCGCACCACGTAGGCGGCCGCGCACTGGAGCAGGCCGTCGGCGAGGAACAGCGTGCCGAAGAGCATCGAGAGCCAGAAGTTGCCGTGACTTTCGGGGAACATCAGCACGAGCAGCGCGGCGACGCTGAACGTGCCGCCCTTGACACCGCGCACCACGCGCTGGCCGCCCACGCCAATGCCGACGATCGCCAGCGTGGCGAGCCCCTCGAGCAGCAGCAGCCAGGCGAATACCTTGAGCGGGAAGTGCACCACGCCGTCGAGCGCGTCGACGATCAGTGCCAGCCCGAAGGCAAAAAACAGCGCGCCGATCCAGATCAGCGCGCGGGCCCGCCGGCGCAAATAATCGACGCCAAGCAACAGCAATATCAGACGTACCAACGTTAGGTCTCCATCGCATGCCGCGCTGGTCCCGCGAGGGCGGGCGTCCGCGTGCATTATCGTGACGGGGGAATTATGAGAAAAAATCTATTTGTCGCTATGTTAGCGCGGGATCGATGACAGGCCAAAAACAAAGGCGGCGCGCTCCTTTCGGGGCGCGCCGCCGGGTGCGGCAGGCGACGGGGCATCGCCTCGCGGGCAATGCCGTCAGCCGGCTCAGTCCTTCTTGCCTTCGAGCTGCGGCAGGGCGTCGTCGCTCGATGCGGTGAGCAGGCCGGTCTTGGCGTAGGTCATCAGCTTCTCGCGCGTGTCGACGATGTCGAGCGTGCGCATGGTCAACTGGCCGATACGGTCGAGCGGCGTAAACACCGACTCGCCCTTTTCCATCGTCAGGCGCTCGGGCTTGTACGTGAGGTTCGGCGAGGTGGTGTTGAGCAGCGAGTAGTCATTGCCGCGGCGCAGCTCGATCGTCACTTCGCCGGTCACGGCACGCGCCACCCAGCGTTGCGCCGTCTCGCGCAGCATGATCGCCTGCGGGTCGAACCAGCGGCCCTGATACAGCAGACGGCCCAGGCGGCGGCCGTTCTCGCGGTATTGCTCGATGGTGTCTTCGTTATGGATGCCGGTCACCAGACGTTCGTAAGCGATGAACAGCAGCGCGAGACCCGGGGCCTCGTAGATGCCGCGGCTCTTGGCTTCGATGATGCGGTTTTCGATCTGGTCGCTCATGCCCAGGCCGTGGCGGCCGCCGATGCGGTTCGCTTCTTCGAACAGTTCGACGGCGTTGGCGAACGTCTTGCCGTTGAGCGCCACCGGTTGGCCTTCCTCGAAGCGCACCGTGACTTCCTCGGTCTTGATCGCGCAGTCGTCGCGCCAGAAGGGCACGCCCATGATCGGCTGCACGATCTTGATGCCCGTGTTCAGATGTTCGAGGTCCTTGGCCTCGTGGGTCGCGCCGAGCATGTTCGAGTCGGTCGAATAGGCCTTCTCGACCGACATCTTGTAATCGAAGCCGTTGGCGATCAGGAACTCGGACATCTCCTTGCGGCCGCCCAGCTCGTCGATGAACGTCTGATCGAGCCACGGCTTGTAGATTTGCAGGCTCGGGTTGGTCAAGAGACCGTAGCGATAGAAGCGCTCGATGTCATTGCCCTTGAACGTGCTGCCATCGCCCCAGATATTGACGCCATCTTCCTTCATGGCGGCGACCAGCATCGTGCCCGTGACGGCGCGGCCGATCGGCGTGGTATTGAAGTACGTGACGCCGGCCGTCGAGATGTGGAACGCGCCCGATTGCAGGGCGGCGATGCCTTCGGCGACGAGTTGCGCGCGGCAGTCGATCAGGCGGGCGTTCTCGGCGCCGTAGGCCATGGCGCGGCGCGGAATGTCGTTGTAGTCGGGTTCGTCCGGTTGACCCAGATTGGCCGTATAGGCGTAGGGAATCGCGCCTTTCTTGCGCATCCAGAGGAGCGCAGCGCTGGTGTCGAGACCGCCCGAAAAGGCGATGCCGACCCGTTGTCCCGTGGGGATGTGTTGCAGAATCGTGGTCATCGGCGTGCAAAAGCTGGGTTTTTAACCTGTCAAGTATCCCCGTCCGAGCTATGGATGGTCAAGTCTGGCGGCCAATTCCCGCCCGAACGGGAGTGCGCCGGATCGCGCACGTCTGCCTGAATCTTCGGCAGGCCGGCGATTGCGCCGGCCTTACCACCGGGCGCCGGCCACGCCGCACGCCGCGGCCAGAAAGTCCGCGAAGGCCCGAATGACGAGCGATGCCTGACGATGCTGGGGGTAGACGACATGAATGGCGGCCTCGGGCGGGGCGAACGCGTCGAGCACCGTCACGAGGCGGCCGTTGAGCAGGGCGGGCGCGACGATGAACACGGGCAGTAACGTGATGCCAAGGCCGGCCACGGCGGCGTCCCGGGCCAGCTCGCCGTTATTGACGCGCAGACGGCCCGACACCGGGATGTCGAGGGCGTGGCCGTCGCGCTGGTACGTCCACGTCACGCGCTGGCTGTGGCCGTAGGGCAGCAGCGCGTGCTCGCGCAGCGCCTCCGGGGTCTCGGGCGTGCCGTGCGCCTCCAGATACCGCGGACTCGCGCACGTCACCATGCGCATGGGCGCGATGTTGCGGGCAATCAGCGACGAATCGGCCAGCGCGCCGATGCGCACCGCCGCGTCATACCCTTCACCGATGATGTCCACCGTGCGGTCGTTGAGCTCGAGCTCGATGCTCACGTCCGGATAGGTCGAGAGAAAGGACGGAATCACCGAGCCCAGGAACATCGTGCCGAACGACATCGGCGCCGAGACGCGCAGATTGCCGCGCGGGCGCTCGCCTTGACTGCTCACGGCGAGGTTGGCGGCCTCCACGTCTTCCAGAATGCGCCGCGCGCGCTCGTAGTAGATGCGGCCCAGGTCGGTCACGGCAAGCCGCCGCGTCGTGCGCAGTAGCAGCCGTGCGCCGAGCGACTGCTCCAGCGAGGCGATGCGGCGGCTCACGAACTGCTTCGAAAGCCCGAGTTTCGTGGCGGCGCCGGTAAAGCTCATCGCCTCCACGGCGTTGACGAAGATGCGCATGTCGTCGAGCAGATCCATCGTCCGGCGTCCTGTTGTAAGAGATGGGCAAGAGGCGGCGGGTGACAACGGGAGGCGGCGCCTCGTCATTGTCACCCGGCAAACGACAATCTTAGCCGGAAGCACCCGACGCCGGGCGCCGCGCGGCGCTCATCGCAGGGCCAGCCGCAGCCCGAGCAGAATCGCTGCCGTTCCCGCCACCGCAAGCGCCGTCGGCCGGTGGCCGAAGATGCCCCAATCGAGCAGGGCGGTGACGACCGGCACCAGATAGAACAGGCTGGTGACGGTAACGAGGTTGCCCATCGCGATCATGCGGTAGAGCAGCAGCGTTGCGCCGACCGAAATCACGAGCCCCATGTACAGCAGCGCAAGCCAGAAGCCGGCGGACGCATCGACGTGCCAGGGCTGCGTCGGCACGACGACGAGCGCCATCGCGAGCCCGACCGCGTATTGCAGCGGCAGCACGTCGAGCGGCGTCTGGCGCGAGCCCTTCTGCGCGAGGGTCCCGAGCGTCATGCACGCGAGCGCGGCGAGCGCCCAGGCCGAGCCCGTGATGGAGAGCTGCGCCGAGAGCAGGCTTTGCGCGACCACGAGCGCCAGGCCGCCAAGGGCCAGCGCGAGCCCGGCCAGACGCCGGCCGCCATGCGCGCGTTCGAGCGCCACGAGCGTGAGGATGGGTTGCACGCCCATCACGGTGGCGAGCGCACCTGGCGTGATGCCATAGGCGAGCGAGAGCAGATACGCCGTCTGATAGCCGCCCACGAGCAGCACGCCGGTGCCGGCTACCTGCCAGCGCGTGCCCGCCGCCGGCCACCATTGACGCCGGGTGAGCGCGACGAGCGTGAGCGCGGCGAGCGCCACGCCCAGCCGGATCACCAGAAACGCGAACGCCGACGCGTGCGCGAGTCCCCACTTGGCGGCCAGCGCGCCGCCGCTCCACAACAGAACGAACAACAGCGTTGCGCCATGACGGCGCCACGCGAGTGCATCGACTTGCATCGATCTTCCCCTGCAAAAGGATGTCCGGCCCGGTGGCGTATGGCCCGCACGCCGCACATGCCGCGCACGTTGCGCGCGAAGGCGAGGCGAGCGGAGCGCAGGCCTGCAACGCAGGCGCGCAACGCGCGGGCCGAACAATCATTCGAATGAAAACGTGTCGGGACGGGTGACAGGCACCCGGCGACGTCGGACGTGGCCTCAGGCCACTGCGACGATGGCGACGGCGCTCGCCACTGCGGGCGATGCCACGCCGGCCGGCGAGGGAGGGGCGACTGCGAAGAAGCGGGCGCGCAGCCGCGAGCCGGCACCGCGTTGCGGCGGCGCGACGGCAAATCGGACGGATGCGCGTGCAGTCATGGGTCGATCAGGGAAGCCGAAATCGAGAATGACGTCGAAAGGAGAATGACATCGAAACTGCCCGTCACTCGACGGGCGTGCGCACACTGTACACGGAGCCGGTTCCCGCGGCAAGCGGGCGGCAAGCAGGCGGCGAGGGCGCAGCCAGATGGGCTCAGGCGTCCGGCCACATGCCGGTGCGCTCGAGCGTGGGCGACGCTTCGCCGTCGCGCCACGCGGCGGGCAGCGCACCGCGCACGCGTCGCGCTTCGCGCACGTGCAGCCTCACGAGCCGCTGCGCACCGGCGAAGCCGCTTTGCGATTCGTCTTGCCAGAGAATTTGCGCGTCGCCCGCCACATGCAGGAAGTCGCCCGTGGCGAAGTCGACGAAGACGAGGCCGGCGCGAGGATTCGCATGCAGATTGCCGAGCGTGTTGAAGTACGCGTTGCCGCGAAAGTCGGGCCACACGAGCGTGTTCGCGTCGTCCACCCGCACGAAGCCGGGCTTGCCGCCGCGATGCGAGACGTCCGTGCCGGCGCTGCGCTCGCTCGCGCCTTCGCCGGCGTAGTGCGTCGCGATGAAGAACGTATCGCTGCTTGCGATTTGCCACTGCGCGTCGTCGTCGAGCGCGCTCTGCGGCGGCTCGGCCCGTGGTGGCATCTCGTGCTGCTCGGAGGTGATATCGCGCTTGCGGATGTATTGCGGACAGTTGCCGAAACTCTGCGCCACCCGAATGGCGAAGCCCTCGGCATCCGCCTCGACGATTCGCCCGTTGACGCGATTGCGACGCCGCGTGGAAGGCTCGAGCCCCAGCATGCCAACGCAGGCGCCGGCCGTGAGGGCGCCGTGCAGCGGATCGGTCGCGGGTGGCAGTGCGTTCACGCGCAGCACCGTCGGATCGGGCGAGTGGGCGAAACCCGGCGCGCCGCTCACGAGCGTGGCCCACGGCTGGCCGTGCGCGTCGAGCGCGCCGACGATCAGAAACGGCAGTTGCGCGAAGAACGTGCGGTGCTGATCGGGCATCGCGGTGCGGATCACGCGCGTGCCGAGTTCGGCCATGGCGTCGAGCGAGCCCGCGCGTTGCTGCACGGCGAGTTCGCCGGCATGGAACGGCGACAGCGGCGGGGCGGCGCAGGCGTCGGCCACGGCCCCAGGGCGAGAGGCGGGGACGGTCATGATGGCCTCACGCGGCCTTGCCGGCGTTCAGGCCGCACGGCGACGACGCCATCGGCAGGAAGCGCGGCAGGCTCGCCACGCGATCGAGCCATGCGCGCACGGCCGGGTACGGCTCGAGCGAGACGTTGCCCTCCGGTGCGTGCGCGAGATAGGCGTAGCAGGCCACGTCGGCGATCGTCGGGGTGTCGCCCGCGAGAAAGCGCGGCGCGCCCGGCGACGCCAGATGGGCCTGCATGCGCGTGAGCAGCAACGTCGCGCGTTCGTGCATCGCCGTGGTGTCCACGTCGCGCCTGAACAGCACGACGACGCGTGCCGCCGCCGGGCCGAACGCCAGATCGCCCGCGGCCACCGACAGCCAGCGCTGCACCTTTGCGGCGCCAAGCGGATCGCGCGGCAACCACGTGCCGCTCGCGTCATAACGGCTCGCGAGATAGACGAGGATGGCGTTCGAGTCGGCGAGCACCACGCCGTCGTCATCGATCGCAGGCACCTGTCCGAACGGATTGATGGCGAGATACGCCGGCTGCTTGTGCTCGCCCGTGGCGAAATCGATGTCCACCGTCTCATACGGCAGATCGAGCAGATGCAGCATCCACTCGACGCGATGGCAGTGTCCCGACAGTGCGTGGCGATACAGGCGGATGGGCCGCGCTGGGCGGGCGGTGGCGTGGGGCGTTGCGGTTTGGGCGGACTGGTTCATGGCGCGTCTCCGATAGTGAACTTGCCGCGGGCCGGACGACGGGGCCGGCGGCGGATGAACCCATTCTCCATCTCGCCGTTTTACGGATAAATACCGGGAAGTTGATTTGACTACTCCAATATTCGGAGCAATGATGCGCGGCATGGACAAACTTCGTGCAATGCAGACATTCGTCGCCATCGTCGATCAGGGCAGCCTGAGTGCGGCGGCGCGCGTGCTGGGTGCTTCGCTGCCCGCGGTGGTGCGCACGCTCGCGGCGCTCGAGGCGTCGCTCGACGTGCGGTTGCTCAATCGGACCACGCGCCGTATCGCGCTCACCGAAGAAGGGCGCACCTATCTGGACACCTGCCGGCAGATCCTGAGCGAACTGCACGAAGCCGAGGCGCGGCTCGCCGCACGGCACGAAGCGCCGAGCGGCACGCTCGTGGTCACCGCGCCGGTGCTCTTCGGCCAGTTGCATGTGGCGCCCGCACTGCACCGGTTCCTGCGCGCGTACCCGGCGGTCAAATGCCGGTTGCTGCTCAACGATCGCGTGGTCAATCTGTGGGAGGAGGGCATCGACGTCGGCATCCGCATCTCGCCGCTGGACGATTCCACGCTCGTCGCGCAGGGCATCGGCGCCATTCGACGCGTTGTGGTCGCGAGCCCCGCCTGTCTGGCCGAGCAGGGCGTCGTCGCGCATCCGCGCGAACTGATCGGCAAGAACTGCATTCGCTCGCATGGCGGCGGCTACGGGCAGTGGCGATTCTGGGAGGCGGGGCGCGAGTTCGTCGTGCCGGTCGACGGCAACCTGGAGATCAATCACGGACTGACCGCCGTAGAGGCGTGTCTTGCCGGCATGGGCTACGGCTGCTTTCTGTCGTATCAGGTGGCCGGGCCGGTGGCCGACGGGCGGCTCGTGCGCGTGCTCAAGGATTACGAAGGCCCGGCCCGGCCCGTGAACATCGTGTATCCGCATGCGCGGCTGCTGCCTTCGCGCACGCGCGCGTTCGTGGAGTGGATGAAGCGGGAGCTGCGAGACGTGCCTGTGGTGTGAGCGCTGGAGGGGCGCAAGAGGGGGGCGAAGAGTGGGCGCAAGGGACGCAAGAGGGCGCAAGAGTGCGCGCAGATGGCCGCGTACCGGCAAGGGGGCCGGATAAAAGAACGCGGAAAGCGACAAGGCCGCTTCCCGCTTAAAAAGCCCGCCGACGCCACCGGCGGGCCGCTTCGTCCTTCATGAGCGATCAGTCGTCGCGGTCCCGACGCCAGCCGCGATGCCAGCCGCGATCGTGACGGTCTTCCCAGCGGCGCTCGCGCCAGTCATCCCACCGGTCGCGACCGTAGTACACGACCGGGCGCGGCGCCACGTAGACCGGTCGAGGCTGCACGTATACCGGTTGCGGTGCGACGTACACGGGCGGCGCCGAGACGACCGGTGCCGGCACGCCGAGATAGAGGCCCACGTCGACATGCGCCGAAGCGGCGCCCGAGGCGAGTGCGGCGGCGGCGCCGAGTGCCGCGATGACGAGAATGCGTTTCATGATGTCCTCCGTTGCGCGCGACGCTCGAGGCTTCGGTGGCGAAAACGTCGCGCGTGCAGGCAATAGTGATGCCGGTGATTCGGCGCGATGGGCGCACACGGCGGTGTTTGCCAGTGCTGGTGCGCGTGTCGTCGAATCGTTGTTGCCAGTGTATGGGCTGCGACGCGCGACAGGTGCTACGAGTTTGTCGGGTGTGTGTCGTTTTGTAACGCCGGTGGACGGGCCCCCGCGCCGCCGTCCCGCCGGATGTCGCCGGAGGTGTCGCCAGAGGTGTCGCCATTCATCGACAGGCGGGCGACGCGTGCGTGACCGAAGCCCACGCAAAGCGCACGACAATGCACACGAAAGCGGGCACCGAAAAAACAAAAGGCGTCACGCGAAAACGCGCAACGCCTTGTGTCTTGATTCGTTGGTAGGCTCGATTGGACTCGAACCAACGACCCCCACCATGTCAAGGTGGTGCTCTAACCAGCTGAGCTACGAGCCTAGAAAGACCGCGAGTATAGGGTCAATTTTCGGAGCTGGCAAGTCTTTCGCGGGAAAATCCGGAAAAAAGTCTTCGGCGGCGTCACTCGCCGCGCTTGGCCGCGCCGCGACGCGGCTTGAGCCGCACCCAGATGCCCTTGTTGCCCCCGCTCCCCGAGCGTTGCTCCACGTCGAACAGGCCGATGGTGGCGACCAGATCGCTTAGCTTGCCGAAGCCGTAGTTGCGCGCATCGAAATCCGGCGCCTGCTTCGCGATGTGGCTGCCGATCGCGCCGAGACTCGCCCAGCCGTCCTCGTCGGACACGCCGTTCACGGCATTGCGCAGCAGGCGCACCAGCCGCGCATCGCGCTTGAGCTCGGAGGCACTGCGGCGCTTGCGCGGCGTCGGCGCTTCGTCGTCGTCCGGTTCGTCCTCCTGGCGCAGCAGTTCGGTGTAGATGAACTTGTCGCAGGCCGTGACGAACGGCTGCGGCGTCTTGCGCTCGCCGAAGCCGTACACGATCAATCCCTGCTCGCGGATGCGCGAGGCCAGACGCGTGAAGTCGCTGTCGCTGGACACGAGACAGAAGCCGTCGAAGCGCCCGGTGTAGAGCAGATCCATCGCGTCGATGATCATGGCGCTGTCGGTGGCGTTCTTGCCGACGGTGTAGCGGAACTGCTGAATCGGCTGGATCGAGTATTCGAGCAGGCACTTCTTCCATCCGTCGAGATTGGGCTTGGTCCAGTCGCCGTAGATGCGTTTCACGCTCGCCACGCCGTACTTCGCCACTTCGGTCAGCAGCCCTTCGACGATGGCGGGTGCGGCGTTATCGGCGTCGATCAGGACGACCAGCGTGGGGCCCTGGGCGGCCACCGGCGTTGTGACAGGCATGGCGAGGCTCCTTGAACGCGAAACGTTGCGAGATCAGGCGATACGGTACCGCATTATGGCCCGGATCCTCACGCGTGCCGCGAGCGCGTTCCATCGTCGCGGTGTTGCCCCAGCGGCGCGAACCACAATACCGCAACGCCCGCGAGCAGACTCGCGGCGGCAAACATCAGCCCGGCGGTAAACGAATGCGTCCAGTCGCGCAGCGCGCCCACCACGATCGGGCTGAGCGCCGAGCCGAGATTGCCCACCGCGTTGATCACCGCGAGGCCCAGGGCGCGCGTGTGCGGCGCGAGCGTGCGCTCGGGCACCGTCCAGAAGATGGCCATCGCGGTGTAGGCGCCGGTCGAGGCCATGGCCACACCGGCCAGGCGCCACGACGGCTCCGGCGCGAAGCACGTCACCCCCCAGCCGGCGGCGGAGAACAGCATTGGCAGCACGAGGTGCCAGCGGCGCTCCTGCAGACGGTCGGAGCGGCGGCCCCACCAGATCATGCCGGCGATCGTGCATACGGACGGGATGGCGGCGAGCAGGCCGATCGTTACGTTGCTGCTCGTCGTGCCGAAGCTCTTCACGATCTGCGGAATCCACAACGATGCGAGCGAAAGCGTATTGACGAGGCAGAAATAGCCGAGCGCGAATTTCGCCACGCTCGGCGCGAGCATTGCGCGCCACATGCGCTGATCGGCGGCGTTCGCGCGCGGTGCGAGCCGGGCGGCCGCGCCCGTGCGGTCGCGGGCGATCATTGCCAGCAGCGTCTGCTTTTCGGCGGCGCTCAGCCAGCGCGCGTCGGCGGGCTTGTCGTCGAGATACCACCACGTCACCAGACCGAGCAACACGGTCGGCAGGCCTTCGAGCACGAACAGCCATTGCCAGCCGGCGAGTCCGGCTACGCCGTCGAGCCGCAGCAGATAGCCCGACGCCGCGGCGCCGAGCGCAGACGTTACCGGCATCGCGATCATGAACCACGCATTGGCCCGCGCGCGCGGTGCTCGGGAACCAGTCGCCCATGTAGAGCAGCATGCCGGGGAGAAAGCCGGCTTCGGTGATGCCGACGACGGCGCGAATGAGATAGAGGCTCGTGGCGTCGTGCGCGAACATCGTGGCGCTCGACGCCAGCCCCCAGGCGACCAGGATGGCGCCGATCCAGCGGCGCGCGCCGAACTTCACCAGCATCAGGTTGCTTGGCACGCCGCACAGCACATACGTGAGATAGAACACGCTCGAGGCCATGCCGAACATCGTGCTCGTGAGGCCCAGGTCGCGGCTCATCGTCAGCGCGGCAAAGCCGACGTTGATGCGATCGAGGAACGAGAACAGGAACAGCACGAACAGAAAGCCGAGCAGGCGACGCGAGATCTTGCGCACGACCTGGCGCTGCGCGATCTCGCTGGCCGGGTCGGACAGCGCGCGCGTTGCCTCGGAGGGCTCGGCAGGGTTCGCGAGAGCGCAAGGGGTGGGGGCGATCGCCTGCGCGGACGCGGCGGACGTGATATGGCTCATGATGGGTGTCTTCTCCAACGCTCCCCGCCTTGTCTGGATGGCGGTGTTATGAAGTGGGCCCGCCATCGGGGGCGGGCGCCGGAAGTCAAGGCACGAAAGGTACGGAACGGTTCAGGGCGATGTGCGGTGGGCTGTGGGGACTTCAGGCGGGCTGCCGGCGCGACGCCTGCCCGATGAGATCGATCACGCGTTGCGGATCGTCGATCTCATGCGCGAGCAGCAGTGCGACCTTCGCGAGCCGCAACTCGCGTTCGTCTGCGGGAGCGTCGTCGATGGCCAGCGCGAGGGCGTCGTAAATCTCCTCGAGTCCGGCAATGGCGGTTTGTGCGTTTGTCATGGCGGTGCTTCCTTCGGCGTGCAGGCGATTCAGGCGCGGGCCGTCGCCTGCGTCAGCGCACGGCCCAGGCGGGCGGCGTCGAGCCGCTGCCAGCGTGCGCAGATGTGATGGTCGGGGCGCAACAGGTAGGCAGTGCCGTCCGTTGCACCGTACTTGCGGGCGGCGCGCCCGCCCGGATCGGGCAGCGTGAGGTCCGCGCCCGCGACCGCCTCGCGGGCCTGCGCGAAGGCGATCGCCGTCACCGGGATGCCGCGCTCGCGCCAGTCGGCGATTTCGCGCCGCAGCGCCTCGTCGAGCGGTGCGTCACCGAACGTCACCAGGTGGAAGGCGGCGCCGAGATGGTCGTACAGATAGTCGTCGTGGCCGAGCTTCACGTTGGGCGCCGGGGCGCCTGCGCACGGGCCGGCGCTCATGCGCGCATTGTCGTCGTCCCGGCTGTTGAGCGGCGAGTCGCGATAGTCGTGCGCGCGCGACGTGCGCCAGTGAAACAGCGGCCGCACGAATTCGTGATCGAGCGAGAGGTCGAGCACCGCGTCGCGCAGCAGGCGAAAGCCGTGCGTGGGTGGCGTCATGAAACGGGTGCTCTTGCCGGCTTCGGCGATGATCTCGCGCGCGGCGCCCACGCGGTCGTGCGTGTACGAGCGCAGCAGTTGCGCCGGCGCCGCGCCGCTCGCCACGGCCGCGAGTTTCCACGACAGGTCGATGGCGTCCTGAAAGCCGGTGTTCGCTCCGCGCACGCCGAAGATCGGCAGCAGATGCGCCGCGTCGCCCGCGAACAGCACACGACCATGCACGTAGTCGGGCAGTGTGAGCGCACGGGCCGAGTACACCGAACACCAGTCGAGCTCCCACGGCTTGCCGCCAAACCCCATCATCTCGAGTTGCGCGTCGATGCGCTCGCGGATCGTCTCCGGCCGCAATGCGTGCTCGGAGGTTTCGCTCGCGGGCAACTGATAGTCGACGCGCCAGATGCCGTCCGGCTCGCGATGCATCAGCACCGTATTGCCGGGGTTCCAGTCGGGCGCGAAGTAGGCGAGCCGCTCCGTCGGCAGGTCGAGATCGATGCGGATGTCCGCAATGACGAAGCGGCCTTCGTAGCTTGCGCCTTCGAGGCGCAGCCCGAGCGCGCCGCGCACCGTCGAGCGTGCGCCGTCGGCGGCCACGAGCCAGCGCGTGCGCTGCGCGTATTCGCCCTCGGGCGTGTCGATCCGCAGCGCCACGTGATCGTCGTGCTGCGTCAGGCCCACGAGCTTGTTGCCCCAGCGCATCTCCACGAGCGGCTCGCGCTCGATGGCATCCGCCAGATAGCTCTCGAGCACGTTCTGCTGCAGGTTGATGAGCGGTGCGAAGCGGTCGTCTTCATCGACCGGCGACTCCATACGAAACACGCGCTGGCCACGGTAGTACGAATTGCCGCTGGTCCACGGCAGGCCTTTGGCCACGACGGCGTCGGCCACGCCGACGGCCTGCAGGATCTCCTGCGAGCGACGCGTGAAAACGATGGCACGGCTGCCTTCGGACACCTGCTGCTCGGCGTGCAACACGACGCAGCGCACGCCGTGGCGGGCGAGCGCGAGCGCCGTGACCATGCCGATGGGCCCGCCGCCGACGACGGTTACCGGCGCTTCGGCCAGGTCCTCCGGCGCACAGCGCGGGAAGGCATGAGGATGGACGCGGTACGCGTGATATAGCGACGCGCGCGGCGTGGTCTCCGGTCGATGCATGATGCGACACCCATGAGGCTGCTCGGCGCACGCGCATCGGGTCCCGTGTCAGCGCAGAAACAGCGGATGCGCAGCACGCGATCGACGAAAAACGTCATCGAGCATTTGGTTGCTAACGCAACAATTCTAGTGTGCTAATGTTGCGTTAGCAACCAAATCACGACCCATTTCGCCTAGGGGAAAACACTGAAATGCGGCCAGCCCACAAGACCCTCGATCAGTTCCTGACTTACAAGATGCACCGCCTGATGAAGCAGCACGACAAGCGCATTGCGCAGTCGTATGCGCAGGGCGCGCAGCTGAGTCTGGCGGAATCGCGCGTATTGGCGGCCGTGGGGACGGCGGGGGCCTTGTCCAACTCGGAGCTCGCGCGCCGCGCGAATCTCGACAAGAGCCAGGCGAGCCGCGGCGCCGACGGGCTGGTGTCGCGCGGCCTCGTGCGCCGCAGCCCCGACGAGCACGACGGCCGCGCGGTCAAGGTCACGCTCACGCCCGAGGGCGAACGCGTGTGGCGCGTGGTGATCGCGGCGGCGCGCACGCACTACGACCGCCTGTTCGAGGCGCTCACCGACGACGAAATGCGCGTCTATGAGCGCCTGCTCGACAAGCTGCTGCTGCGCTCGGACGAACTGGACGAACAGGCGGACTGAGGGCGGCGCGGCCTCGGAGATCCCACGCGGCTTGCCTGCGGCCGATGTTGTCCGGGCGCCCAAGCCCAGGGCGTTACGCGAACGCGAGCGACTTCGTCAGATCGCCGGGCGGCATGGCGCCGCGCGCCGCAAACGCGGCGTTGCGGTGCGCGATGCCCTCGAGCGTGGGCAGATCGTACAGACGCGTGATGAAGCGCAGGATCGACGTGGTGTCGTAGAACGTATGGTCCACGTTGGCGCGCCTGGCGAACGGCGAGACGACCAGCGCCGGAACGCGCGAGCCCGGTCCCCAGCGGTCGCCCTTGGGCGGCGCCACGTGATCCCACCAGCCGCCGTTCTCGTCATACGTGATCACGACCATCATGTTCTGCCACTGCGGCGACTTCATCAGGTGCGCGAGCACGTTGGCCACGTGCTGATCGCCCGACGCCACGTCCGAATAGCCGGCGTGCTGATTCAGGTTGCCCTGCGGCTTGTAGAACGTGACGGCCGGCAGCTTGCCGGCGATCGCGTCGGCGATGAATTTGTTGGAAATCGGGCTGTCGCCCTCACCGCCGTCGCGCAGGTGTCGCTCGCGCGCCGCCGTGCCCGGCGCGAACTGCGCGAAATAGTTGAACGGCTGGTGGTGGTACTGGAAGTTCGGCCTGTCCGCGCCGCCCTTGTGATCGAGCGCCGATTGCCACGCGCCGGCGTACCAGGCCCACGACACGCCCTTGTTCGAGAGCAGGTCGCCGATGGTGGCGTAGTTCTGCGGCGGCAGCGTCGCCGGGTTGGACGGATCGGCCAGATGCCGGTCTCCCGACGCGGCCGGCTTGATCGGCGACGGCTGGTAGGGCGGCATCATCGTGTTGACGGCGAAGCCGTCCGGCGTGATGGCGCCGTCGCGCACGAACCTGGGCTTGCCGTCCGCGGCCGAGGCGGGCGAGTCCGGCGCCACGGCCAGGCGGGTGCCTTGCGGGCCGTCGGCGAGCACCGCGATCTTGTCCTTCGCCGGGCTCTGTTCGGCATTCGGGTACACCGGCGGGCGCGCCGAGACCAGAAACTGGTGATTCAGGAACGAGCCGCCGAAAGCCGCCATGAAGAAGTTGTCGCACAGGGTGTACTGCTGCGCGATCTTGTACAGGTCCAGCGTTCTGGCGGTTTCGCCGTAGTAGCCCATCACGAGCCCGCCCGAGTCCGCCCACGCGGCGAACTGGTTGTTGGCGCCGCCGTTGATCTGCATCTGGTTCTGCCAGAACAGATGCCACAGGTCGCGCGTGATGACCGACTCCGGCAGTAGCTTGCCATCGGCGTCCTTGAGCATGTACGGCGCGTTCGGCTGACGCGCGAGGTCCTTTTCCGTGATGTGGTACTTCTTGCCGCCGATCGTCTGCGCGCGCGGCACCAGACCGTCGAAGACGGGCGGCAGCAGCGACATCGGCGTCTTGCCGTCGCGATCGAGCTGCGTGTAGACGGACGCGGGCACCTTCGAGAGCGGCGCTTGCACGCCGGGGAAATCGGCGAACAGATTGTTGAAGCTGCGGTTCTCGAGATAGATCACGACCACGGTCTTGATGTTGGCCTTGAGCTGGGCGTCGAACGTGCCGCCGGCAGCGACGGCCGTCGGTGCGCCGGGGTCTTGCGCGGCGCAGCCGGACAGCGCGCTCGTGGCGCCGGCGGCGCCGGCCGCGCCGATGGCGGCCAGGCCCTGCAATACGCGGCGGCGCGACGGGTCGGTCGGATCGTCGTCCTGGGCGCTGGGGTGTTGCGCGGGATCGTTCGGTCGGGATTTGGCGTCGTGGGTCATGATGTCCTTGTTGGCAAGTCAGGCGAGTCAATCGAGTGAGGCCAGTCGGGCGGTCGGATCGAGTGGATCGGCTGGATCGGCTGGATCGGGCACCGAGGCGCTGGCGTGCCCGCGACCGGACGGCAACAGGTAACCCGCGAGCGACGGCGTCACCCTGCCCGGGCGGGCGAGGCAGACGACGTTTTTACGCGTGGATCGTGACAATTCGGTGACGCCGCGATGGCGTCACGCGGTGCGAAACCCGGCAGGGGAGAGGCGGTGGCGGCGGCGCCGCGTCAGGCGGATGGCGGGGCGTGCGCGCCCGCGTAGCCGGAGTCCTCGAACAGCTCGGTGCGGAACTGCTCGGCCAGATCGTCGAGCAGCGCGCGCAATGCGCTCGGCATTTGCTTGCGCGAGATGTAGACGCCGTAGGCGGTCATGTCGCGCGGCACGTAGTCCGGCAACAGCGCACGCAGCGTGCCGGCGCGCAGATGCGGTAGCGCGGAGTACACCGGCTGCATGGCGATGCCCGCGCCCGCGAGCGTGGCCGCGAGCACGACGTTGGCTTCGTTCGCGGAGAAATTGCCGTCCACCGGCACGCCGAGCGGCGCGCCGGCGTGCGTGAACTGCCAGAGGCTCTTGCTGAAGTACGCGTATGTCAGACAGTTGTGCAGCGCGAGGTCCTCGGCGCGTTGCGGCGTGCCGTGCCGCTGCAGATACGAGGGCGCGGCGCATACCACCGAGCGGCACGTCGCGAGCCGGCGGGCAATGAGGCCCGGCGACGGCTCGGTCGTCACGCGTATCGCGAGGTCGATGCGTTCGTCGACGAGGTCCACCGTGCGATCGGCCACCACGAGATCGATCGCCACGCCCGGATGTCTTTCGATGAAACGCGCGACCGCGGCCGCCAGAAACGCCTGCGCGAGCGAAGTGCTGCAGGCCACGCGCAACAGGCCGCGCGGCGCGCTGTCGGCGTGCGACGCGCAGGCCAGATCGTCGGCGATGCCGAGCATCTCGCGGCACCGGGGCAGGGCGTCGTTGCCGGCGTCGGTCAGGCTCACCGCGCGCGTCGTGCGATGCAGCAGCCGCGTGCCGAGCCAGGCTTCGAGTTCCGCCAGATAGCGCGACACCATGGCGCGCGACATGTCGAGCCGCTGCGCCGCGGCCGTCAGCGAGCCGCGATCGGCCACTTCGGTAAAGACGCGCATGGCAGTCAGACGGTCCATGATTTGCTCGAACGATGCAACAAAGTGATCGTCATTATGGGCTTTTTTGGAGCGATCGGCGCGACTACGATGGCAGGTATGAAACGCGCCGCGTATCGACGCCGGCATTGCACGGGACACACAAATGACGCAAGCACGATT
The DNA here is from genome assembly GCF_002216225.1 of Pandoraea sp. CB10b_02. NCBI lineage: Bacteria > Pseudomonadati > Pseudomonadota > Betaproteobacteria > Burkholderiales > Burkholderiaceae > Pandoraea > Pandoraea sp. CB10b_02. Next base: position 302,483 of record NZ_NJGW02000004.1, on the reverse strand, counting down.
GCATTACATCGCCGACCCGCTGTGCGGGTGGTGCTACGCCGCTGCGCCGCTGGTCAAGGCCTCGCGAGACGTGGCGGGGCTGGACATGGTCTTTCACGGCGGCGGCATGATGGCCGGGCCCAACGTGCAGCGCGTCACGCCGCAACTGCGCAATTACGTGATGCCGCACGATCATCGCATCGCTTCGCTGACCGGTCAGCCGTTCGGCGAGGCCTACTTCGAAGGGCTGCTGCGCGACACCACGGCCGTCTTCGATTCGGCGCCGCCCACCGCTGCGGTGCTCGCCGCCGAAGCCCTGGGCGGACGCGGCCTCGACATGCTCGCCGCCGAGCAGCAGGCCCATTACGTCGAGGGCCGGCGCATCGCCGATCGCGACGTGCTTGTCGAGCTCGCGGCGCAGCTCGGCCTGGCGCGAGACGCGTTCGCGAAGGCGTTCGATGCGCAGGACGCCCACGCCCTCATGCTGCACTTTCGCGACAGCCGTGCCTGGCTTGCTCGCGCGGGCGGCAGCGGCTTTCCGACGTTCGCGCTGGAGGTCGATGGCCGGCTCGAGCGGCTGGAGCCGGGCCGCTATCTCGGTCGGCCCGACGCCTGGCGCGACGCATTGCGCGAGCGGGTGCTCAAGGCACAGGCGGCACAGGAGGCACAGGAGGCACGGGCGGCATCCGGCGATGGCGACGCCGCGCCGCTGCCGCAGTGCGGCCCCCAAGGCTGCGCCCTCTGAGCGGGGCGTCGGCATTGCGTCTCGTCCCGACACCGAATCGCGAATCGAATTTCCCCCCCCTCACTCCCAGGAGAGTCCTGATGAAAGTTGCCTTGATTGGTATCACCGGCCGCGTCGGTACGCGTGTCGCAGAAGAATTGCTCTCGCGCGGCCACACGGTCACGGGCATTGCGCGCAATCCGGAGCGCGTCGAGGCCGAGAAGGGCTTGACCGTGCTCAAGGGCGACGCCGCCGAGCCGGCCTCGCTCGCCCCGCTGCTCGCCGGCCACGATGCCGTGATCAGCGCCGGCCGTTTCGTGTCGGTCGATGCCGCCAGACTCATCGACGCGGTCAAACGCGCGGGCGTGCCGCGTCTGCTGGTCGTGGGCGGCGCCGGCAGTCTCGAAGTCGCGCCGGGCAAGGCGCTCATCGATACGCCGGAATTCCCGCAGGCGTACAAGGCCGAGGCCGGCGCAGGCCGCGAGTTCCTGCAGGTGTTGCGCGCCGAGCCGGCCGATTCGCCGCTGAACTGGACGTTCCTCTCGCCGTCCGCGCTGTTCGAGCCGGGCGAGCGCACGGGCAAGTTCCGCCTTGGCGGCGATGGGCTGCTCGTGGACGCCAACGGCAAGAGCTGGATCTCGATGGAGGACTACGCCATCGCGCTTGTCGACGAGCTCGAAAAGAACCAGCATCCGCGCTCGCGCTTCACGGTCGGGTACTGAGCGACGGCGCAACGCTCCGCCAGCCGCCCCCCGGCGCTCGCATTGCGCGCGCGCGTTGCCGGTGTGTTGCCAGTGTGTTGCCGATGGGGTGCGATGGGGTGCGATGTGGTGCCGTCGGCGTCCGGTCAGCGCGCCTTGCGCAGCGTCAGGTTAAAGCGCACGGCGTTCGCGTCGAAACTGCCCTCGACGCTCGCGATGCCGTGATAAGCGAGCCGCGATTGGCCGCCCCACACCACCACGTCGCCCGGCTCGAGCCGGACTTTGCGCGTGCGTGCGCCACGCTGCAATCCGCCCCACAGGAAGATTGCCGGCAATCCCAGCGAGACGGACACGATGGGCGCACCGAGCTCGCGTTCGTCGCGATCCTGATGCAGCGTGAGGCGGGCGTCGAGCGTGTAGCGGTTGATGAGGCAGGCATCCGGCGCAAAGTCGGGATAGCCGGCCGCCTGCGCCGCGTCGCGCGCCAGACGCGCGAAAGACGCCGGCATGCGCGGCCACCGCTGCTTCGACAGCGGATCGTGCGTGCCGTACCGATAGCCCATGCGGTCGCTGATCCAGCCCACGTCGCCGCAATTGGTCATCGCCACCGACATGCGCTTGCCGCCGGGCGTCAGCCAGTGGCGCAGCGGCGCCTGGGCAATCACCGCGTCGATGTCGGCCTGCAACACGGCCAGCCGTTCGAGCGCGAAGCCGCGCAGCACGAATGCGCCCGGGCCGAGCGTATCGGCGTTCGGGCCGCCACGGGCCGAGTCGTCGGGTGCATGGCTGAAGAGGTCCGGCGTCATGTGGCGTCGTGCAGGATCACGCCGAGCGTGTGCCGATGGCCGCTGCGCACGCGGCTCACACCGTGCCGCATGTTGACGCGATACACGCCCCGCGTGCCGTTGACCGGGCGATGATGCACGGCGAACACCACGGCGTCGCCGCGCGCGAGCGGCACCACCTCGGCGCGCGACTGCATGCGCGGACGCTGCTCGGTGAGAACGAATTCGCCGCCGGTGAAATCCTCGCCGGGCTGCGAGAGCAGGACGGCCACCTGCAACGGGAAGACGTGATCCCCGTAGAGGTCCTGATGCAGACAATTGTAGTCGCCGGGGCCGTAGCGCAGCAGCAGTGGCGTGGGACGGCGTTGCCCCGCGGCGTGGCATTGCGCGAGATAGGCGCGATGCGTGGGCGGGTAGCGCGCGTCGATGCCCATCGCCTTGTGCCAGCGATGGGCGATCTGGCGCAACGGCGCATAGAACGCTTCGCGCAGTTCGGCCACGAGCGGCGGCAGCGGATACGCGAAATACTGATACTCGCCCTGCCCGAAGCCGTGGCGCGCCATCACGATGCGGCTGCGAAATCGCGGCGAGGCCGGCGCCGCGCCGGTGCGCCCGTGCACCGTCTCGCCGTACATCTCGCGCAGCGATGCGCACTCGTGCGCATCGAGCAACGCGGGAATGCGCGCCGCGCCGAAGCCGTTCAACGCGTCTTCGAGCGCAGCCCAGTCGAGCTTGTGCACGCGATCGCTCACAACTTCTCCTCGCCGTGCGCGCGTGGCTGCGCCGGTTGTCCGTCGTGCGCCTCGAGGCGCTCCTGCGAGAGCAGCGCACGCTTGCGCTCGACGCCCCAGCGATAGCCGGACAACGCCCCGTCGTTGCGAACGATGCGGTGGCACGGGATCACCACCGCCAGCGGGTTCGATGCGCACGCCTGCGCGACGGCTCGCACCGCTCGCGGTGCGCCGATCCGGCCGGCGATCTGCGCGTAGCTTGCCGTCTGTCCGGCGGGCACTTCGCGCAGCGCTTCCCAGACCCGTTGCTGGAACGCGGTGCCGCGCACGTCGAGCGGCAGCGACAACCCGATGCGCGGCGACTCGACGAAGCCCACCACCTGCGCCACCCAGCGTTCGAATTCGGCGTCCGCGCCGACGAGCTCGGCCTTCGGAAAGCGATCCTGCAAGTCGCGCACGAGCGCGTCGGGATCGTCGCCCAGCGCGATGGCGCACAACCCGCGCGAGGTCGCCGCCACCAGCAGCGCGCCGAGCGAACACTGCGCGACCGCAAAGCGGATCGACTCGGCCCTGCCGCCCGCGCGGAACGCCGCCGGCTTCATGCCGAGCACGGCGTCGGCGCTGGCGTAGAAGCGGCCGTTGGAATTGAAGCCGGCGTCGTAGAACGCCGACGTCACGCTCTGCGCGGCGGGCAACGTCTCGCGCACGCGTTGCGCGCGGCGCCCGTTCGCATAGGCCCGCGGCGTGACGCCGGTCACTGCGCGAAACAGCCGGTGAAAATAGTGCGGGCTCAGGCCGGCTTCGGCTGCTAGCGCTTCCAGACGCGGCGGCTCGTCGGCCGTCTCGATGCGCCGGCACGCCGCCGTGACGAGCGCGGCGTGGCGCGCGTCGAGCGTGTCCTGATCGGGCCTGCAACGCTTGCACGGGCGAAAGCCGGCGCGCTCGGCGGCGGCCGCATCGGCATGGAACGCGACGTTTTCGCGCCGCGCCAGACGCGCACCGCACGACGGGCGGCAGTACACGCCGGTCGTGCGCACGGAATAGAAGAATTCGCCGTCGGCCTGCTTGTCGCGCGCGACGATGGCCGCCCAGCGGGCGTCATCGCTCGCGTAGCGCGAGTGCGCCGCGCGATCGTCGGCCGGCGCGCGGCGCGCGGGCGGGGCGCCGGCGCTGCGGCCGGCGCGGGACGGGCGTTTGGCGGTCATTGGATTGGCATGCATTGCGAGGGTCTCCCGTGGACTGATCACTTGCCTTCAGTGTAGGGAGTCGCGCTCGCGGGTGCGCTCCGTTTCTTGCTGTCGAATTCGGTCAGACGCCGGGCGGCAGGGTCGTGCCGAGCTTGGCGGCCAGGCTCATCACCATCACGAGTACCAACGCCTCGACGCCCACCACGCGTGCGAAGGCCGACGTGTCGAGGGGCTTCTCGCCGGCATCGAGCGCCAGGCGCGGCAGCAGGCGCCAGCGGTTCCACGCCCCCAGCATGGCGGCGCACGCGACCAGCAACAGCTTTGTCCCCAGCCATGAAACATACGGCGCGTTCGGCGTGGCGAACCACAGTGACGGCGTTTCGCCGAGCGTGCGCCATGCGTTGAAGCCGCCGGTCACGAGGGCGACGAACATGGCGAGCGTCGCGATCGACGACAGACGCTCGCCATAGGCCGCCCGCGCGCCGACCGGCCAATGCCGCCAGCCCGGTATCACGCATCCGGCGACGAGCAACGCGCCCGTCCACGACGCCGCTGCCGCTACGTGCAGCGAGTGAATGCCGATGGCCAGCCACGGCATGGCAGCGTCTGCCGCATGGCCCGTGCCGGCGCGCGCGAGGGCGAGCACCACGGCGCCGGCCGCGTACACCATGCGCGCGTGACGCTCCTGCCGGTGCTCGCGGCGATGGTGCCGGTCGCGCGGATCGTCGGCGATGGGCGGCGAGGCAAGAAGCCTGCGCCGGGCGTCGTACCAGGCCCAGGCGCCCGCACAGAGCAGCAGCGCACCGAGCCCGGCGACCCACTGCATCCGGCCGAAGTACGAGCGCGTGAGCACCCGCCACACGTCGCCGAGCATCGCGTCCGTGCTCTCCCAGTCGCCGCCGGTCATGGCCTCGGTGCTCGCGAGTACGTAGGCCATCCAGGCGAGCACCGCGAGGCCGGCGGCGAAGCCGGGCAGCACACGCCGGGTCAGGCCGCTGCGCACCGCGTGCGGGCTGCGCAGGAGCAGCACGCCGAATGCGAGCGCCAACGCGAGGTTGAGCAGGCCCGCCGTGGCGGGCTGCCAGGTGCCGGCGGCAAGCTCTGCCGACATCACTTCACGGTGAACTTGAAGTTGCCCTGCGTGCGGTGGCCATCGCTCGCCACGGCCACCCAACTCACCTGGTAGCTGCCCGCGCCGAGCGCAGGCAGCGAGAGCGTGAGGGTTTTGCGGGCGGCGTCCAGTCCGGCTTGGGCGTCGGTGACGGACCTGCCCTTTGCGTCGATCACCGTGAGCTTCGAAAAGGCGCCTTCGAGCGCGGAGTCGAATGTTACGCGCACCGACGTCGGTGCTTCGACGACGGCCTGCGCGGCCGGCTCGCTCGACACCGCATGCGCATGCGCCCACGCGCCTTGCGAGAGTGCGGCCAGACTGACGGCCGCGGCAAGCGCGAGGCCTTGCGCCGCGCGACGCAGGGCGTGGCGCGATGGCAGCGGCAGGGGGCTGCGGGCGGCGCAGGCCGGGGAGGCGATCTTGATAGTACGCATGTCGTGTCTGGCTAAGGAGTCAGGGAAGCGGCAGCGGGACGCGGAGATGATGACGCGAAATGGTGACGCAAAATGGTGACGCAAAATGACGACACGAACCCCCGCCCCGAATTGGCCAGGCGTGCCAGAGGTCGTAATGGCGGCCCGCCCCGTTCCGAAGGGGTACGCAATCTGCGTCGCTTACGCAGTATCGCAGACCTTGCAGACCGATGCAGCCGCCCGACGGTTCCGCCTGAGCGCACCTGACGCGGCGATGCGTCCGTCGTTTTGCAACTAAGTTGCAAAAATAGCGGAGGCGCCGTATCATCGCGCCGTATTGCAACTTGGTTGCATTAATGAGGCGCGCATCCATGACATCCCCTTTCGCTTACGCCGGCGGCACGGACGGTCGTCTGCCCGTGACCGTGCTGTCCGGCTTCCTCGGCGCGGGCAAGACCACGCTGCTCAATCACGTGTTGCGAAATCGCGAGGGTCTGCGCGTGGCGGTGCTGGTCAACGACATGAGCGAGGTGAACATCGACGCCTCGTTCGTGGAGCGTGGGGCCGCCGCCGCGGGCGCCGCCCTCTCGCGCACGCAAGAGCGTCTCGTCGAGATGAGCAACGGCTGCATCTGCTGCACGCTGCGTGAGGATCTGCTTATCGCCGTGCGCGAACTCGCGCAGGATGGCCGGTTCGACTATTTGCTCATCGAGTCGACGGGCATTGCCGAGCCGATGCCGGTGGCGGCGACGTTCGAGTTTCGCGACGACGCGGGGCGCTCGCTCGCGGATGTCGCCCGACTCGACACGATGGTGACCGTTGTCGACGCGCTGCACGTACTCGAGGATTTCCATGGTCTCGACACGCTCGCACAGCGCGGCGAGGTGGCCGGCGACGAGGACGAGCGGCGTCTTGCCGAGTTGCTCACCGAGCAGATCGAATTCGCCGACGTGGTGGTCGTGAGCAAAGTCGATTGCGTCGACCCGGCGCGGCTCGAGGCCGTCAAGGCGCTCATCGCGGGACTCAATCCTTCGGCACGCATCGTGCTGGGCGAGCGCGGCGCGGTGCCGCTTGGCGAAGTGCTTGGCACGGGGCGCTTCGATGCCGGGCGCGCCGCGCAGATGGCGGGCTGGGCGCTGGCGCTCGCGGGCGAGCACGACCCGGAGACCGATACTTACGGGGTGACGAACTTCGTGCTGCGCCATCGCGAGCCGCTGCATCCGGCGCGCTTCGCGGCATTCATGTCGAAGCCGTTCGACGGGCTGATCCGGGCAAAGGGCTACGTCTGGACGGCGAGCCACCCGGCGTGGGCGCTCGCGTATTCGCGCGCCGGCAACACGGCCACGCTGGAGACCGTCGGTCAATGGTGGGCCGCGGCCGACCCGGCGCAGTGGCCGCCCGAGGGCGACCCGCAACGCGCCGCGATCGAAGCGAACTGGGAAGCGCCGTGGGGCGACCGGATCAACGAGATCGTATTCATCGGCCGCGACATGAACCGCGCGGCCATTGAAAAGGCGTTCGAGGCCTGCCGGCTGAGCGCCGTCGAACTGTCGCAAGGGGACGCCGCGTGGCGCGGCAGCGAGCATGCGTTGCCGCTGCCGATGACGGAAGACACGGCATGAGCCGTGGGCGCATGCGCTGACGCACGGCATCATCCCATGCGCCGCGGCCCGCGAGATCATGGCGGCCGGCACGAAGCCGTACCGGCCGCCATGGCGCCTGCCGCGGACATTGCGCCGCCGTGCCGATGCCTCAGAAGTCGGGTGTCTCCACCGCACGCAGGTCGAACACGAGCACTTCGGCATCACGGCCGTTGGCGAGCGTGAGTGCCGTTTCTCCACGAACGCGCACACCATCGCCTTCACCGAGCGCCACCCCGTTCAGGCTGACGCTGCCGCGCGCCACATGCACATAGGCGTAGCGGTCCGGCGCCAGCGCGAGCGTGGCCGACTCGTGCGCGTCAAACAGACCCGCGTACACGCGCACGTCCTGGTGAATGCGCAGGGAATTCCCGGCGCCGTCCGGCGAGAGGATCATGCGCAGGCGGCCGCGCTTTTCTTCCGGCGCAAAACGCTGCTGCTGATACTCGGGCGCGATGCCGGTCCGATCGGGCACGATCCAGATCTGCAGGAAATGCACCGGCGACGTGTGCGAGTGATTGAACTCGCTGTGCGCCACACCTCGTCCCGCGCTCATCAGTTGCACGTCGCCCGGCTCGATCACCGACCCCGTGCCCATGGTGTCCTTGTGCTCGAGCGCGCCCTCGAGCACGTAGGAGAAGATCTCCATGTCGCGGTGCGGATGCTTGCCGAAGCCTTGCCCGGGCGCGACGCGATCGTCATTGATCACGAGCAGATCGGAGAAGCCGACCTGCGTCGGATCGTAGTAGTTCGCGAACGAGAACGTGTGGCGCGACTTGAGCCAGCCATGGTCGGCAACGCCTCGGTCCGCAGCTTTTCTGATGTCCAGCATGATGGGCTCCTGTGTCTTCATCGATTTGTCGGGAGGCCGTGAGCGGCCTCGATGAATAGGATTGTAGGGTCCTGACGGATAACAACAATCCGTCTGAAATGCGAATTATTGTCATCTGAAATGTGACAATCGTCGGGGGCAAAAGCCCGTCTTCCTAGGCGGGGGGCGGACGATTCCGCGGCTCGGGCTTCGAATTTCCGAAAGCGGGGAGGGCAATGCGCGTGGTGGCGCGCGATGTGCGAGACTACGAGCCTTCTTTCGCCGGGTGGACCGGTCCGGTCGCCCAACGAGGCCGCCGGCATCGCACCACGCGCCGCAAAGCCGTCCGAATGCCCCCACAGGAGAGTCGTCATGAGCCGCACCTATGCCTTTCGTATCGTCAACGTCTTCGCCGAGAGCACCTTCGGGGGCAATCCGCTGTGCGTCTTCGAAGACGGGGAGGGACTGAGCGACGAGGAGATGCGACTGCTCGCCAGGCAGTTCAATCTTTCCGAGACGACGTTCATCTTCGCCTCGGAAATTGCCGACGCGCATGTGCGGATCTTCACCCCGGGTTACGAAATGCGGTTCGCGGGACATCCCACGCTCGGCACCGCCCATGTGCTGCGCGCCATGCGCGGGCTCGGCGACCAGGTAACGCTGCAATTCGCCGCCGGGCTGGTGCCGGTCGAGGCGCGCGGCGACCACTGGACGCTCACGGCGCCCTCGTCGGGCGAGCCGAAGATCGCGAAGGCGTCGGAAGCGGATGCGGATATCGCAGCACTCGTGCGCCTCGGCCGCGACGATCTCGCGCAGTCGCCGCAGTGGGTCGACACCGGGGCGGATCAGTTGCTCATTCCGCTGCGCACCGCCGATGCGGTGGCGCGCGCGCAGCCGGACAGCGCGCGCATGGATCGCTGGCCGCTTTCGAGCCTCGAGCGCAAGACCGGCTATGTGTTCTCGCTCGACGGCGAGAAGGACGGCGAGTTGCAGGTCACGGCTCGCTATTTTTTCACCACGCAGGGCGGCGGCGTCAGCGAGGACCCGGGCACGGGCTCGGCATGCGCCAACCTCGGCGGCTGGCTGATCGGCCAGGGCTATCCGTTGCCCGTGCGCGCGCGCGTGTCGCAGGGCGATGCCATCGAGCGCCCGTGCCGTCTCACGCTTGAAGTGACGGCGGATCGCCAGATTCGCGTCGGCGGCAACGTGATCGAGCTCGCTCGCGGCGAGGTGAACCTCGAAGCGAGCCTGTAAGCCGTGCCGGGAGACGACAGTCGTATGTTTGCTCTGGCCGCACCCGTCGAGACCGAACTGGAGATCAGGAAGAGCCGGTTCATCGGCATCGTCATGCCCGTGGCGTCGCGCGAGGCCGCCATGCGCGAACTCGACGCGCTGCGCGTGCGCTATCCCAACGCCACGCATTACTGCTGGGTGCTGCTGTGCGAGGGCGCGTCGGGCTTCGACGACGATGGCGAGCCGGGCGGCACGGCCGCCAAGCCGATGTACAACGTGCTCATGCACAAGGGGCTCGCCAACGTGTTCGCCGTGGTCGTGCGCTACTACGGCGGCATCAAGCTGGGCGCGGGCGGACTGACGCGCGCCTACGGACAAGCCGTGAGCGAGGCGCTCAAGCTTGCCACGCTCACGGCCGTGGAACCGGTGACGCAGATCCGCTATCGGGTGGCGTTCGCGCACGAAGCGACGCTGCGCCGCCTGGCCGAGCGCTTCGGCGCCGAAGTGCTCGACGCCGTATATGACGACGCCGTGATCCTGCGCCTGCGCCTGAAGGCGCGCGACGTGCAGGCGTTCGAGACCGACGCCACGCAGGCGCTGAGCGGCGGACTCGAACGGCGCGATTGAGGGCGCGATTGAGGGCGCGATTGAGGGCGCGATTGAGGGCGCGATTGACGGCGGGCGTCGGTCTGCTGCCGGCGCCTGGCGCTATCGCACGTTGATGACGCCGCGCATGCCGGCCTCGAAGTGACCGGGCTCGAGGCACGCGAAGTCCACGGTGCCCGGCTGCGTGAAGTGCCACACGAGCGTCTTGCGCTCGCCGGGCTCGAGCGTTACCGCGTTCGGTTCCTCATGCGACATGCCGGGCGTCGTCTGCATCATCTTCGCGTGCTCGGCGAGCGAGGCCGAGGTGCCGAGCATCATTTCGTGCCGGAGCTTGCCGCTGTTGGTGACGACGAAGCGCACCGTATCGCCGCGTCGCACCGTGAGGGTGGCTGGCGAGAAGCGCATCGTGTCGCGCATGTCGACGTCGACGGTGCGCGTGGCCCGCGCCTCGTCGCCGGCTTCACCGATGGCGGTTGCGCCGCCGCTGCCGTGCGACGCGTGCCGGGCCTGTTGGGCGTGTTGCGCCTGCTGCATGTGCATGGCGTGCGGATCGTCCGCAAACGCCGGTGCGGCGAACATCAGGCTGGCCGCGCACAGGGCCAGTTGCGCCGGGATGGCGCGCGCGAGGTGAGAACGAATCATGACTTGCCTCCTGTTTTGCCTGCGCCGGCAGGCGGACGATGGGAAGAGGGTAGCGCGGAGTGGCTGCCTTGCCACGGGCGGGCGACCGAGCCGCGCGGCGCGCGATACCAGCCGGGATCGCGGTAGCTCTCGCGCGGCAGGTCCGGCCGGACCTTCAGTGTGGTGAACATGCCGCCCATTTCGATGGGGCCGTAGGGGCCCGTGCCGGTCATCATCGGCAGGGTGTTTTCCGGCAACGGCATCTCCATGCCGTTCATCGATCCACCGGTCTCGCCCATTGCCATGTAGTCGGGAATGATGCGCGCGATCCTGGCGGCGATCTCGCGCTGGTTCACGCCGAGCATGGTGGGAACCTCGTGGCCCATCGGATTCATCGTGTGATGAGACTTGTGGCAGTGGAACGCCCAGTCGCCCGGCTCGGTGGCGTCGAACTCGATGGCGCGCATCTGGCCGACGGCCACGTCGGTCGTGACCTCGGGCCATTGCGCCGATGGCGGCACCCAGCCGCCATCGGTGCCGGTCACCCTGAACTCGTGGCCGTGCAGATGGATCGGGTGATTGGTCATCGTGAGATTTCCCATGCGAATGCGGACACGGTCGCCCTGACGTGCGAGCAGCGGGTCGATGCCGGGAAACGCGCGGCTGTTCCACGTCCAGAGGTTGAAGTCGGTCATCTCGTTCACGCGTGGTGTACGTGTGCCGGGGTCGATGGCGTATGCGTTGATGAGGAAGACGTAGTCGCGATCGACCGGCTGGAACGACGGGTCTTTCGGATGCGTGACCCAGAAACCCATCAGGCCCATCGCCATTTGCATCATCTCGTCGGCGTGCGGGTGATACATGAAAGTGCCGGCGCGCTTGGCTTCGAACTCGTAGACGTAGGTCTGCCCCGGCGCGATGGCGCGCTGGTTCAACCCAGCCACGCCGTCCATGCCGTTGGGCAGACGCTGACCGTGCCAATGCACGCTTGTCGCTTCGGGCAGGCGATTGGTCACGTAAAGCCGCACGCGATCGCCTTCGACGACTTCGATGGTCGGCCCGGGGCTCTGGCCGTTGTATCCCCACAGATTGGCCTGCATGCCCGGCGCGATTTCCCGCACCACTGGCTCGGCGATGAGGTGGAACTCCTTGACGCCGCCGCGCATGCGCCACGGCAGCGTCCAGCCGTTGAGCGTGACGACGGGGCGGTACGGGCGGCCGTTCGGCGGCGCGTGCGGTTTGGCGGTGCTGGCGTCGGCGCGCGAAGGGGCGTCGGGCAGGGCTGCGAGGCTGGTGCGCTCGACGGCGGCCGCGCCCATGACGGCGAGGCTCGCATCGCGCAGGAATCGTCGGCGCGAGGTCATGCGCCACCTCCATGTCGATGACTCTGATGCGTGGGCAACGGTTGCGGCGACGTCGGCACGGCGTTGCCGGGCGTCGGCGCGAGAGCGGGCTGCGATGCTGGGGCACGCGCGGTGTCCGACGTAGCGCCGGCTGCGTGCGCCGCGCCAGGGTCGCCGCCGCCGACGCTTTCGCGCAATGCGGCCTCTGCGAGCCAGTAGTCGGCGCTCGCGTCGACGTAGGCGAGCACCGTGTCGCGCTGTTCGCGCGCGTCGTCGAGCAGATCGAACACGCTCGCGAGCATGCCGTTGTAGCGCAGCAGCATTTCGTCCGAGACCCGCCGGCGCAGCGGGAGCACCGTGCTGCGATAGTGCTCGGCGATCTCCCAGGCGGCGAGCGCCTGGGCGCGCCGCGTGCGCACGTCGGCCCGCGCGGCCACGGCCGCATCGGCCAGCTGGTCCAGGCTTTGCCGGTAGCGGGCTTCGGCGCCGGCCACGCGCGCGCCGCCCCAGTCGAAGAGCGGCACCTCCAGCGAAATCTCGTAGCCGCGTTCGTTGGGCGAGCCGGTGGCGCTGTTGTCGCGATACGCCGTGTCCAGTACGTTGACGAAGCGCGTGGTGCGCGTGAGGCCGAGGTCGCTCGCCGTGGCCGCCAGCGCGGCGCGTGCGGCGTGAATGTCCGCTCGCTCGCGCATGGCTTGCGCCTCGGCGTGGGGCCAGCCGGGCCGCGTGGTCGGGAGCGCGGGCAGCCGGTCCGGCAGCGTGAAGTCCAGTTGCCGGCCCCACAGGCCCATTTGACGCGCAAGGTGTTCGCGCGCGCTGCCGGCCTGCTCGCGTGCTCGGGCGAGCCGCGCCGCGGTATCGGCGTACACGAGGTTTGCCTGCAGGCGTCGCATCGCGCTGAAGTTGCCGGCGCGGGCCATGCCGTCAGCCAGCTCGCTGGCAGCTTGCGTGGCGAGGCGCGTCTGCTCGAGGATGCGGACGCGCTCGTGCGCCGCGACGGCTTCGATCCACGCGCGCCGCGTGAGCGTGGCCTGCGCGACGATGGCCTGCGTTACCTGCGCCTGCACCTGCGCGAAGCGCCGCGCCTCGACGCGCGAGGCGAGCGGCAGGGTAAGCATGCGCACGACGTCGAGTCCCCACGTGCGCTCGACGCCGACGTCGCCGCCGCCCTGCACGCGCTGGAACGAGAAGCGGGGATTGGGCAGGCGTCCGGCTTGCACAAGTGAAGCTTCGGCGATGCCGAGTTCCGCGTAGGTCGCCTGCAGGCCGCGGTGGTTGAGCAGCGTGAGTTGCACGGCGTCGTCGACGTCGAGCGGTTTGGCGAGCAAGGCGTCGCGTGCCTGCGCGAGCGCCTGGGCCGCCGCGTCGTCGCGGGCCCAGACGGCGGACTTGCCGAGGCGTTGGTGCGCGGCATCGGCGACCGCGGCAAAGCCGCCGTCGTCGCTGAATGTCGCGCAGCCGGACAGGACGAGCGCGGCGGTAAGGGCTGCGGCAAGCGTGGCAGTCAGCGTGGCGGAAGCAGCGGGGGCAACGGGAGCAGCGGGGGCTGCGGGGGCTGCGGGGGCGGTCGGCGCGCAGCGATGCGCTTGCGCCGACGTACCCACAGGACCGGACGCCGTGGCGCGAGCGCCGCGCGCATGGGCGAGACGCGCGACGTCAGGGTAAGGCAGCGAGGCGTTCATTGCGAACCTCCTGCGGCGCCATGGCCGGCGTGCGCGCCGCGGTGCCCCGCATGAGCGTTCGCGGTGGCTTCCGCGGGCGGCGGCATTGGCGTTGCGTGACCCATCGCGGCATGGTCGAGAGCGCCGGCGCTGGCGTTGTTGGCGCTATGAGCGCTATGGGCGCTGTGGGCGCTATGGGCGCTGTGGGCGCCCGCGTGTGCGCCGCGCGACCCATGCGTTGCCGTCGATGGGGAAACGTCGGCGTTGATCTTTCGCCAATCGGTGGCGGGAACCGACAACGGCGGCCTTGCAAAGTCCTGCAGCACGGTCGCCGCCGGAGGGCCGGCGGGGGCGTCCGGCGAGGCGGCGTCGCGGGTAGTCGACGGCTCGGCGCCCTGTGCGAGCGTCGGTTCGGGAGATGGCGCGCCGCTGGCCACATCGGCCCCGCGGACGCCGTTCGCGCTGAAGGCGGGCGCTGGCCCCGTGCTCCACAGCGATAGCGCGACGGGCACGATCCACGCGCGCCGCCGGAAGAGATGCAATGTCATCGAAGACTCGTCCAGATAGCGAGACCGGCGGCCGCGCGTCGTCGACGCGGGCCGCGCGGCATCGCACGTTTATCTGAGGGACGGACGCGGCGTGCGCGCGGCGGGCATGCAATGCCACTGACGCGCAGGCAAACGAAATCCGTCCAGCGGGGAACAGACGGCATGCGCGCTCAGAGGGCCGCCCGCTTCAACACGACAGGAAGCGAAGATCGGCGCGGTGCGCAACCGTCACGCGGCGAGCGATTTGGGAGGACGTTCGGGAACGGCGACGATGGCGCTGGCGGCCGTCGTGCGCAGGAAGGGAATGGCAGCCGAGGGGCCGGTGTCGGGAAGACGAATGGCCATGCTGGGCGGAAGTGCCGTGCATGCCACGCATGCAGCACACGCGGAACAACTCGTGTGGCCCGCCGCATCGTGCGCGGCCAGCATGCCGGGTGTCGCGCTGGGGTCGCCGGCAGAGGCGGACGTTGTCGCAGAAAGCGCGTCGTCGTGATGAGAAGACGGCAGCGTGGCCGCGTTGCCGTCGCTCACCATTGCGTGAGGCATGCCCGTGAGCGCGGCGTGGCTCGTCGGGGTTTCGGCAGTCGCGGCACCCGGTGCACCTGGCGCGCAATGCGTGCGCAGCGCGGCCATTGCCTGCAACGGCATGGTCACGCACAACAGCCACAGCACGAGGAGTTTGCGCCAACGATTCATGCCGCGCAGTCTAGCACCGCCCGTGCGCCGCTCGCAAATTGGCCTGTTCCTGTATCCGCGTCAGCGCGGCGCGCCGGCAACACGGTGCTACGCGGGCTCACTGCTCGAACAGGTGGAATGCCTCGAAGTGGGTGCGTCGCCGCGAGAGCGCGACGAGATTGACGATGCACACGGCGGCCACCAGCACGAACAGCGGCGCCGAGACTTCAAGCGTATCGCGTGCGAGCAGCGAGACGAGCGTCAACGCGAGCATGATCGCGAGCAGAAGCCGGTGCAGCCACGCCGCGAGACGCAGATGGCGCTCCGATTGCGCAACCAGCACGACGAGGGAGACATAGAACGGCGCAGCGATCAAGGCGAGCACGCATAACGCGAGCACGATGCCGAGCACGCTGGCCAGGCGCTCGCCGCCGGACGCGCTCGATTGCACGCCGACGACCGTGGCGGCAGCCAGGTAAAGCAGCATAAGACCATCCAGAACGATTGCGAGTCGGGTCATGACATCTCTCCGGCCATCTCTTCGCCTGTCTCTTCAGCCATCCATACGCCCGTCCATTCGCCCGTCCATTCGCCCGTCCATTCGCCCGTCCATTTGCCCATCTCGCCGGCCATGGAGCGGAGGTGGCATGGCTCCGCCAGGGGCACTCGAGCCGCGCGAGTGTCGCCGTCAGCGAGGCGGCTGCGCAAGGCCCGCGTGCGGCGGCCGGGCGCCGCGCGATGATGCCGTCGGGCGGGAGAGGCCCAGCCACGCTGCGGCGGCTTCGGTGCCTGCCGGTCCCGACGGCGCCTGCACGCGGTAGATCGACACGTTGCCGTGGTCGTCCACGCAGAACAGGTCGCGCTCGAGATCGGCCACGACGTCGAGCCGTTGCTGGAGCAGATAGAAGCCCAGCGGCGTGAGGTCCTGCACCAGCGCCGCGAGCGTCTCGGGGTAAAGAAACAGGTGACGAGGCCAGTGTCCGTGGCGCGACCGAAAGGCCCCGAGCGCGCCGAGCACGTGCGCCAACGTACCGCCGTGCCCGCGCAGGTGATCGATCGGAGGCGCGCCGCCGCGCAGCCCGGCAGCGGACGAATCATCGGCAGCGACGACGACGTCCGGGCGCTCGATGCCGGCCTCATCGGGCCGCAGTTCGCGAGCCTGGGTAGGGTGTCCCATGCGTCACCCCGCACGCCCGGCACGGGCGAAGGCGCACTGTGGGCGGCACGCCGGCGATGAGGTACAGGTGTTCACAAAAACCTCCGCAAACTTCCGAAGGTGAGTGCCCGGTAAGTATTGATCTTGTGATTCGATAGTTGCAGACGGCGAGCACGGATGGAATCCGCACTTTCGCTTAGTCCGTCGTCATGAGGCGGCGGCGTGTGGCCCTGCAAACGGAAACCGGCGGACCAAGCCGCCGGTTGAGGCCCCGTCGGGGCATCGCCAGCCGCGTGTACCGGCGCGGCATGGTAAGGGCCAAGAAGACTTGGCGCCAGGGGGCATTACCGTCATGCGCTGAACCGCCATCGGTTCCCGGCCGTGCCCATGCAGTTCGACTGCAGTACGAGTATAGGTCGCGCGACGCGCGCGTGAATCGGCTTTTTGGATGAGAGGCCGTCGCGCGCGAACTTACACGCGGGCGCACACTCGAATTGGCGCGAGAATCCCCCTGTGACCGTGGTTTCGTCCGCGCCGACTTTGCGATTTAATGGCAACATTCGTGGCGGCATCGCGCGTCGCGCATCCCGGCAGCACATCGCGCCATACATCGCGCCATACATCGCACCCTACATCGCCGTACCCTGAAAAACATGCTAACGATGGCAACAAATTCTCTACGACGTTGGGCCCTGCTGACTTGCCTGTGTGCGGCGCAGAGCGCCCTTGCCGCCGATCAGTGCGAAGGTATCCTGCTGCTGGCCAAGAGCGCGCAGGGCGGTTTCGAGGACATCACCGGCCCGCTGGCCGCGAAAAACGAGCGCGGCGAGAGTTATCAGGCCACCTATTCGGTGCCGGGCGGCGACTGCAAGGTCTTTCGCGCGACGGGCCTCGCGCCGACTTACGAATGCGTCTGGGATTACCAGAAGATCACGCCGATGGACCTGCGCAACCAGGCGCAGTCGTTCGCCACGCAGGTCTCGCGCTGCACGCGCGGTGTGACGACCATGCGCACCACCACCACGAACGCGGCAGGCCTGCCCGCCGAATGGCAGAGCGCGAGTCGCAAGTACGCGCGTCCCGTGAACTTCACGGTCACGGCACAGGACCTCGTGACGCCGCGCGGCGAGCGGATTCGCGAGATCTCGCTGTCGGTCGAGAAGCAGGTCGAGAAGTAAGCCGCATCGGGACGCCCGCCCGGCGACGGGCGAAGCGGGGCGGTTTCCTGCCACCGCGCTTGCCGCGCCCCGGCGCCCGCGCCGTCGCCGCTCAGGGGCCGGCGTCGTTTCAGGGCGGCGCACCGGTTACAAACGGTTGCAGTCCACTTGACGCATTAACACTTTTTCGGTCGACGCTCGTTCGGCCGACCCGGTACAGTCATTCCTGAGGCGTATGGCATGCCTGCGATCCGCGGCGCCATGTCCCGCCCCGTGCCAACCGGTCCCACCCCAGGACCGGACGATGTCGGCCCGACGTGCCGATCCACGGCTGAACCCAAATGAGTGCCCGAATTCGCTGTTCCCTCCTGTTGCTGCTGGTGTGCGCCTACCCTGCCTGGGCCGATGGCGGGCGCGGACGCGACATGCTCGACGTGAACAAGGCTTCGCTGCGCGAAGACATCAGCCGGTTCAATGCCGACCGCGGGCGCGCTCAGGCCGCTTACCCGAACTGGGCCGCGCCGGCAGAACCGCGCGAGCGCCAGTACACGCCGCAAGGTATGCCGCGGGGTCCGCGCGGCGAAGGCGGCGGCCGTCGCGGCCGCTGAAGCCCCCTTCACGGGCTCCCTTAATCGATTCCCTGAGTCGATTCCCTCAGTCGATTCCCGACGGGCGGCCGCACCTTGCCTCTCTCCGCCCGCCTGCTTTCCCCTCCCCGTGCCTCTCCATGCCGCGCGGCACCGAATGTTGCACATGCGCAACATCGCGCGCCCTCGCTTGAGCCGGCAGCGCACCACGTCTGCTGCGTCCCGATGGTCTGTTCTCTCCGCCGGATCCGCGCCAATCGTGGCGAATGTGAGTAGTTGCTAACCGTCTGATGTAACCCATATATCGATCTCGTTATACCGGGATTAATTGTGGCGCGGATGGTCGGCCGATTTTTGTCTCCCCACCATTTCCCGGCCATCTCGTGTGGCGCATTTTTGCGCGGTGCGACAGCCTTTCTGAGCACGGCGGGGCTGTGCGAGAATCACGGCCGTTCAACAGGGAGGCGCTTCTCGAACAGGGCGCCGGCGGGTCCCCGCGCAACGCGGGAGCAGGCACACAAAAGACATAAACCAAGGAGAAGTCAATGAAGCGGAGTATGGCCAAGGGCATCGGCGGGGCCCTCGTGCTGGGCGCGTGCATGAGCGCACCGGCACTCGCGCAATCGAACGTCACGCTGTACGGTCAGGTCGACGCCTGGGTCGGTGCGGTCAAGAACCCCGGCAGCGATCGCGCCTGGACGCAGGGCGGCGGCGGGATGTCGACGTCGTACTGGGGCATGAAGGGCAACGAAGATCTCGGCGGCGGCCTGAAGGCCGTGTTCGTGCTCGAAGACTTCTTCCGTCCGCAGAACGGTCAGTACGGCCGCTTCCAGGGTGACTCGATGTTCTCGCGCAATGCCTACGTCGGCCTGCAGTCGGACACGGCCGGCACCGTCACGCTGGGCCGTCTGACCACGTCGTACTTCGTCTCGACGATCCTGTTCAACCCGTTCGTGGATTCGTACACCTTCAGCCCGATGGTGTTTCACACGTTCATCGGCCAGGCGGGCCAGGGCATCGTCGGCGACTCCGGCTGGAGCAACGCCGTGATGTACACCACGCCGAACTTCAAGGGCCTGTCGGGCAGCGTCTCGTATGCGTTCGGCAACAAGGCGGGCGAAGCCGGCCAGAACAAGTGGAGTGCGTCCGCGCTGTACTTTAACGGCCCGTTTGCCGCGACCGTCGCGTATCAGCAGGTCAAGTTCGACTCGCAGCCGGACGACATGGCCGGCATGGCGGGCTTTCGCAGCCAGCAAGCCGTGCAGTTGGGCGCCACGTATGACCTGCAGGTCGTGAAGCTCTTCGGTCAGTACCAGTACATCCGCAACAACATTACCGGCGGCGGCGTATCGGAGAACGGCGGCCAGCTCGGCGTGTCCGTGCCGCTCGGCAACGGCAAGGTGCTCGCCTCGTATGCGTACACGAAGAGCTCGGGGGCGAGCAACGTGAACCGCAAGACGTGGGCGCTCGGCTACGACTACAACCTGTCGAAGCGCACCGACATCTACGCCGCTTACATGAACGACAAGGTGAGCACGCTCTCTGGCGGCGACACGTTCGGTGGCGGCATTCGCATGAAGTTCTGACGCTGCGCGGCGCGCGCCAGCCGGGCGTGCGCCAGCGGCAAACGAGAAGGGGGCAGACGCCGCTCGGCGCGTCTGTCCCCCTTTTTTTGCCTCCCGTCGCCTCCTGTCGCGTCCTGTCGCATCCCGTTGCGGGCTTCGCGTTCGAAGGCGTTTCGCACAGCGGTCTTGCGCGTCACCGTTCAGACGTGTCCGCGCTATGATTTGTGCACCGCGCAAGACGGTATTCCCGCCACTTCAGTACAAACGGAGCAGAGACGACATGACGATTCAACACGTAGGCATCATTGGCGCAGGCACGATGGGTAACGGCATTGCACAGGCCTGTGCGGTGGCCGGACTGCCGGTGACGATGGTGGACATCAGCGACGCCGCCGTGCAAAAAGGCGTGGCCACGATTGCCGGCAGCCTCGACCGTCTCATCAAGAAGGACAAGCTCACGGCGGCCGACAAGGAAGCGGCGCTCGCGCGCATTGCCACGTCGACCGACTACGCCGCGCTCGGCAAGGCCGATATCGTGATCGAAGCGGCCACCGAGAATCCCGACCTGAAGATCCGGATTCTCAAGCAGCTCGAGGGCGTGGCCAAGGAAGGTGCGATCGTGGCGTCGAACACGTCGTCGATCTCGATCACGAAGCTCGCGGCGGTGCTCGCGAAGCCCGAGCGGTTCATCGGCATGCATTTCTTCAACCCGGTGCCGCTCATGGCGCTCGTGGAAATCATTCGCGGCCTGCAGACGAGCGACGAGACGCATGCCCGCGTCGAGGCGCTCGCGCGCCAGCTCGGCAAGTCGCCGATCACGGTGAAGAACGCGCCGGGTTTCGTCGTCAACCGAATTCTGGTGCCGATGATCAACGAGGCGTTCTTCGTGCTGGCCGAGAATCTCGCAACGCCCGAAGAAATCGACGAGGGCATGAAGCTCGGCTGCAACCATCCGATCGGGCCGCTCGCGCTGGCCGACATGATCGGGCTGGACGTCTGCCTCTCGGTGATGAACGTCTATTACGAAGAGTTCGCCGATTCGAAGTATCGCCCATGCCCGCTGCTCAAGGAGATGGTCGCCGCCGGCTATCTGGGGCGCAAGACGGGGCGGGGCGTCTACACGTATTGAGCGACTCCGCGTGCGTGGCCGCTTTCGATGGCTTTCGATGGCATTCGGCCGCGCACGGCCCCGGACGACGGCGGCGCGACCGCGCCGCCCGGGGCGCACGCGACGGGCCTCAGAGGGCCAGCCGTCTGCGGGTGTCGTCGTATTCGCGCTTCAGGCGGGCGATGATTTCCGCGGCGGGGCGCACGTCGTCCATCAACCCCACGCCTTGCCCCGCGCCCCAGATGTCCTTCCAGGCCTTCGCCTTCGAGAAGTTCATGGCGGTCTTGTCTGCCGTGGGCAGGTTGTCGGGATCGAGCCCCGCGTTCACGATGCTCTGCCGGATGTAATTGCCCGAGACGCCGGTGAAGAGATTCGTGTAGACGATGTCGTTGGCGCTTGCGTCGACGATCGCCTGCTTGTAGTTCTCGCTCGCGTTGGCTTCGCTCGACGCGATGAACCGCGTGCCGATGTACGCGAGATCGGCGCCCATGGCCTGCGCCGCAAGGATCGAGCCGCCGTTGGCGATCGAGCCCGAGAGCACGATCGGGCCGTCGAAGATCTTGCGCACTTCGCCCACGAGCGCGAACGGCGAGAGCGTGCCCGCGTGCCCGCCCGCGCCGGCCGCCACCAGAATCAGGCCGTCGACGCCGGCTTCGAGCGCCTTGTTCGCGTGCCGCAGGTTGATCACGTCGTGCAGCACGATGCCGCCGTAGCTGTGCACGGCGTCGAGCACTTCCTTGGGCGGCGCGCGCAGGCTGGTAATGAAGATCGGTACGCGATGCTCCACGCACACGCGCACGTCGTGTTCGAGACGTTGATTCGACTGATGCACGATCTGGTTGACGGCGAGCGGGCCGACCACCGCGTCGGGATTGGCGGCCTGGTACGACGCCAGCTCCTCGGTGATGCGCGCGAGCCAGTCTTCGAGGATCTGCGGCTCGCGCGCGTTGAGCGCGGGGAACGAGCCGACGATGCCGGCCTTGCACTGCGCGAGTACCAGCTCGGGGTAGCTCACGATGAACATCGGCGAGGCCACGACGGGCAGCGCCAGGTTTTGCAGAATCTTCGGAAGGGCCATGAAGTCTCCTTGGTCTGGACGTTCACGAGGGACTCGCGCGGCGCGCGCATCTCGGCTTGCGACGCACCACGGCAGGCCGCGCCGTTTCGCGAACGATCGTTCGATTATAGGGGGATTCGCGCGCCGGCCGGGGGGCGGGCACTCGAAGAAAGCTTCGGTTCCGCACAGGCGTGCGCGCGGTATCAGGGAAAGTCCCCTTGGGGGGCCGCGGGGCGCACATCTACGATGAAGTTGCGTGCCAGGCGTTGTCCGGACACCGGAGACGCAAGGACGGGTGCCGCGTTAGCGACCGTGGCGCTCGCCCGGCAGGTCACGTCCTCAAACGCCGCCTGCCCTTACCGGCAAGCGGCGTTGTTTTTTGGGGCGCGCCTCATACGGCATGCAACGTGCCCGCGTCGGCATCGACGCGCAGCGCACCGGCCCTTGCCAGTTCGTCGACGAGCGTGTCGAGCAGCCGCGGCCACGCCGAGGGCGGCGCGAGCATTGCCGCTGCGCCACGCCACGCGCGCGCGGTGTCGAGCGTCGCTTTGAGCGTCGCGCGCGGCATGTCGCCTTCGGCCATCAGACGGAACACGATCAGTACCTTGAGCGCGTTGCGCGCATTGCGCGCCGGGTCGCCGCGCAGATAGTCGAGGCGGCTGCGCGCGGCGGCGAGCGCGCCGTCGATGTCGCCGAACGGCTGGCCGTGGCCGGGAATGACCTGCGCGACGTCGAGCTGCTCGATGAGATCGAGCACCGCGGCCTGTTCGGCGAAGCCCGACTCGCCGTCGAGTTCAGGGAAGATCACGCCGAAGCCGCGCTCCCACAGGGCGTCGCCCGAAATCAGAATGCCGTCGGCGGCGTTGTAGAGCATGAGCGCGTGCGGGTCGTGGCCCGGCGCACCAAGCACCAGCCACTCGTGCTCGCCAAGCGTCATGGTGTCGCCGGGCGAGAGCGTTTCGTCGAACGTGAAGCGCGCGCATTGCTGGCCGGTGGCGTCGAACGACAGGCGCTGTGCGTCCCAGTGGCGGACCGATTCCGCCTCGGCGGCGGGCACCCAGGTACGGCATCCGTAGCGGGCTTGCAGGGCGGCGTTGCCGCCGCAATGATCGGAGTGCAGATGGGTGTTGATCAGCCGCGCGAGCGGCTGGCCGTGCGGCAAGGCGTGTGCGACGAGCGCGAGCGTCTGTTCCGAATGCGAGACGTAGCCGCTGTCGACGAGCGCCGGCTCATCGCCGAGAAACAGTACGTTGTTCGATGAAAGCCAGCCGCGCTCGAACACGCGCAGCCCGTCGGGCAGAGCAGGCGAGGTCATGGGCGTATTCCGTGAAGTAACGCGTGCGGCAGGCCGGTCAGGCCGGCTTCGGGCACACGAGGATCTTGGCCGTGGCGACGATCACCGTCTCGCCGCGCTGGTTCGTCGCGTCGCCCTCGAGCGAAACGATGTCGCCCGCGAGCTTCTCCTTCCACACGCTCTCGGTGACGGTCCAGCGCACGGTGACGTCGTCGCCGGCACGTACCGCGCGCCGCAGCTTCATGTCGAATTCGAGGCCGAGCGGCTGCGCCGTCTTCGAGTAATGCGTGGCGAGCAGCGCCGCGAGATACGACATCTGCTGCGTGCCCGACGAGATCAGGCCGCCGAAGCGCGGGTCCGCGGCGGCGTATTCGGCGTCGAGATGCAGCGGGTTGAAGTCATGCGCGAGCGTGGAGAACTCGCGGATCGACGCTGGCGAGAAGTGGTGCGTGGCGCAGAACGTTTCGCCGACGGCAACGATTTTTCCCATAGGGCTTTGCGAATACGCGTTGAGGGTTGCAAAGGTGCGCGCAAGCCGGCGGCATCTGCGCGCGGCGTGCTCAGGGGCCTCAGGGGCCTCAGGGGCCTCAGGGGCCGTTGGCGCCGGCGTCGTCCGCGCCGGCGTCGTCCGCCCGCACGCGGCGATGCGTCGCCGGCGGCTCGGCGTTGGCCTCGCGTCGCCCGGGGAGCAGCGACCAGACGCGGCGCTTGTCGTCGTCGGACATCGCCGACCAGGCGGCGATCTCGGCGAGCGTGCGCCAGCAGCCGGAGCACCAGCCCGTGCCGGGGTTCATGCGGCAGACGTTGATGCACGGCGAGGGCACGGGCGAGGCGGCGCGCGCGCAAGGGGGGCTCGGCAAGGTCATGGCGAGCCTTACACGGCCAGGCCGAGCCTGTCGGCCTTCTCGCGCAGCCGGGCGTGAAAGCGCGCCTGATCGACGATGACGCGCTCGTGCGTGCCGGCGCTCACCTTGTCCTGGCCGTCCCAGGCCTCGACTTCGAAGCGCAGCGTGCGGCCGGCGACGTCGACCAGCTTGCCGCGAATGCGCAGCGTATCGCCGGCCGGCGTCGCGGCCAGATGCGAGAACGACACGAGCGTGCCGAGCGACTGCTCGCGCGGCCAGTCGAGGTACGGGCGGATCGCCTGCAGGCACGCACACTCGAGAATGCCCGCGAGATAGCCCGTCGCCAGCACGGCCGGCATGTCGCGGCACAGTTCCACGTCGTCGTAGAGCTCGGGCACCACGGCCTTTCGCGGCACGCGGTAGGTCCACTCGAAGGTCAGGCCCGGGACCAGTTCGGGACTCGGCATGGCTTGTCTCCTTGTGTCGTGCTTCTGGCGAGGGGCTGCCTCAGTCGCGCAATGCAACGTCGACCACGGGCGCGCCCGTCATCGCCACGAGTTGCTGCGGCGTGAGGTTGAACACCGCGTGCGGGTGGCCCGCCGCGGCCCACAGGCTCGTGAGCTTGAGCAGGTCCTCGTCGATCAGCGTGACCGGCGAGACGACGTGCCCGATCGGGCTCACGCCACCAATGGAGTAACCGGTCTTTTCCTTGACGAAGCGGGCGTCGGCGCGTGCCAGTTCGCCGACTTGCGCGGCGACTTTCTTCTCATCGACGCGATTGGCGCCGCTGGCGATCACGAGCACCGGCGTGTCGTCGGACGCGCGACGGAAAATGATCGACTTGGCGATCTGCGCGACTTCGCAGCCGAGGCCGGCCGCCGCTTCCGCCGAGGTCTTGCCGGTGGCGGGCAGCAGCACGATGGGCTGGTCGTGTCCCATGCCCGCCAGAAGACGGGCGACGTGGCGGGCCCCTTCGGGGAGATCCTGTTCGCTGGCAGTCGCGGTTATGTGCGGTGTCTGGCTCATGGTAGGGTCAGGCGTGTCGGTTCATCGGGACGTGTGGACGTGCGGAGGATGTCAGGCGGTGGCGCCGTCCCGCAGCTTCGCCAGCATGGCGCGGCCCACGCGCGAAGCGTTCTGGCGGCCGATGGCCTGCGAGATGAAGTCGCCCGTGCGCACGACGGCGTCGAGATCGATGCCGGTCTCGATGCCAAGACCTTGCAGCAGGTAGAGCACGTCCTCGGTGGCCACGTTGCCGGTCGCGCCTTTTGCGTAGGGGCAGCCGCCGAGGCCGGCAACGGACGAGTGGAAGATCGAGATGCCGGAGAGCAGCGCGGCGTAGATATTCGCCGTCGCCTGACCATAGGTGTCGTGGAAGTGGCCGGACAGGCGCTCGATCGGGAACACTTTGGCGCAGGCTTCCATCACTTCGCGCGTGCGCGCGGGCGTGCCCACGCCGATGGTGTCGGCAATGTCGATCTCGTCGCAGCCGAGCGCGGCGAGCCGTTGCACGACGTCGACCACGCTGGCCACGGGCACTTCACCCTGATACGGGCAGCCGAGCGCACATGAGATGCTGCCGCGCAGACGCAGGCCGGCGTCCTTCGCGGCCCGCGCGACCGGCTCGAAGCGCGCAATGCTCTCTTCGATCGAGCAATTGATGTTGCGTTGCGAGAAGGCTTCGCTTGCCGCGCCGAAGATCACGACCTCGTCGGCCCGGGCCGCGAGAGCTCCTTCGAAGCCGCGCATGTTGGGCGTGAGCACCGAATAGATGGTGCCGGGGCGGCGCTCGATGCGCGCCATCACCTCGGCGCCGTCGGCCATTTGCGGCACCCATTTCGGCGACACGAACGAGGTCGTCTCGATATTGGCGAAGCCAGCCGCCGTGAGTCGGTCGACCAGCGCGATCTTGATGTCGGCGGGCACCATCTGCTTTTCGTTCTGCAGGCCGTCGCGCGGGCCGACTTCGACGACTTTCACGCGCTTGGGCAGCGACGTCGGGGTAATGGACATGGAGGTCTCCTCGGTGTGTTTCGGGGATGCGTGCGGTGCGTGGCGGCTCAGTAGCCGCGCGCCAGATCGACGACGCCCGTAATGGTTTCGCCGCGCTCGAGGGCGGCGATCTTGCCCGCAATCTGCGCGACGGTTTCGTCGCGCAGCGTCAGGGCCGAAATGTGCGGCGTGACCGTAATGCCAGGCGTGTGCCAGAACGGGTGCCCGGCCGGCAGGGGCTCGGTGCGGAACACGTCGAGCGTGGCGCCGGCGATCTGGCCGCTTTGCAACGCGGCGAGCAGATCCTCTTCCACGAGATGCGCGCCGCGCGCCACGTTGATCAGGAAGGCGCCGGGCGCGAGCTTCGCGAACAGGCGGGCGTTGAGCACGTCGAGCGTGTGCGGCGTGAGTGGCAGCAGGTTGACGAGAATGCGTGCGCCGGACACACAGGCCTCGAAGCCCGCATCGCCGTGATACAGCGCGATGCCGCTGTCATCGCGGCGTTCGCTGCGGCTCCAGGCGCGCACCGGAAATCCGAACGATTTGAGCGCGCGTGCGACGTGCGAGCCCAGCGTGCCGTAGCCCAGCACGGCCACAGGAAAGTCCGACAGCCGGTTCGGCTTGAGGAATTTCCATTGGGCCTGCGACTGCTGTGCGTCGAATTCGTCCAGCCGGCGAAAGTAACGCAGCGCGGCGGCGCTCACGTATTGCGCCATCTGGTCGGCCATGCCGGCGTCCTCCAGACGCACGAGCGGCACGCCGGCCGGCAGGCGCTGCGCGCCCTCGCCCTGCGTGCCGAGCACGCCGTCCACGCCGGCGCCCAGGTTGAAGATCGCCTTCAGACGCTCGCGCGGCCGCAGCACCTCGGCGTTCGGCTTCCAGAGCACCAGGTAATCGGCGGCGGCGCTGTCGCCGGGCTGCCAGCCGCGAATGCGGGCGTGCGGCAGATGCTCGGCGAGGCCGGTTTCGTAGGCGGCGGTCTTGCCGTCCGGGGAAAAGATCAGGATGTCCATGAATGCGGCGGGTGCAGTGGGCGGGAATACGTATGGGGCGATGCAAATCCATGCCCGACGGCGTTGCCGGCTCGCGCTGGCCGGTGCGGCGTGGGGCGCGGGGGAGCGCAGGCGGCCGGGCGGCCGGGCGGCGCTTGGCCGGCCGCAGCCGTGCGAACGCCGTTCGCTGTTCGATGCAAAAAACCACCGAGCCGCCGTGGCGGTCGCTCGGCCAGCGGCCGACTGTCCCGGCGCGTCCCGCGCCGTGGTCCGATCGGCTCCGGCGAGGCCGCGTCGACTCGATTTACGTTAACGTCAAGTGTAACGCAGCTTGTGCCCTGGCGCGTATCGGGCGGGGCCCTGACGGACCTGGGGGCGCCTCGAGGGGGCGCGTCGGCCCCAACGCGGGAGGGGGACGCTGGGATGGCGTGAGGATAGCGTCGGGATAGGGTGAGGATAGCGTCGGGAGAGAGCGGGGATAGTGCAGATAGCGCAGATAGCGCCGTCAGTCGTTGGCCGCCGTCCGCAGCGTGGTGAGGCCCACGGCGAAGTTGTGGCTGTCGTCGGCCACCCAGACTTCCCCGTCCTGAATCGTGCACTGCAGGCGCATCGAGCGCGAAGCCAACGCGGTAAGCGCTTCGGCCGAAGCGTCGTCGAGCATGCGCACGGTCAGGTTCTTCAGCCGCGTGACCTGGGGTTCGGTGGTCTGCCACCAGATCGCGGCGGGCTTGCCGCCATATGCCAGCACATCGACATGCTCGGCGCGGCCCGCCGCCTTGACGAGGCGCCGCGCGTCGGGCTGTCCGACGTCGATCCAGCGCACGATGTCATTGCCGAAGTCGTGCTCCCACAGGTCGGGTTCATCGGCCGTGGAGAGCCCCTTGCCGAACGAGAGTCGCTCGCCGGCATAAAGCATGAACGCCAGCACGCGCACCATCATGCGCTCGTCGGTCTCCGACGGATGACGCGCAATGGTCAGGCCATGGGACGCGTAGTAGTGGCGATCGAGGTCGGTGATCTGCACCTCGGCCTTGTAGATGGTGGCTTTCAGTGCCATACCGGGAAACCGCAGGGTTGAGGAAAGCCGCAAGCATACACCAGTGCCCCATCGTGGACCCCGCCCGATCGCGGGAAGTGTACTGCGCGCCGGTGATGGCAAAACGCGGCGCATAGCCGTGCCGGAACACCGCCCACGGCGGCCCCGCCGCGGCAAGGGGACCGCAAGCTCGGTATACTGGCGACCCCGTTCCCCCGATGCGTTCCCCATGCCGGTTCCCGCGCCGCAAACGATAGCCGTCAACGGCTACCCGATGGCCTACGTCGAAACGCCAGCACCCGCCGGCGCCACCGGCGCCCCGCTCGTACTGGTGCACGGTTCGCTGTGCGATTTTCGATATTTCAAACCGAACATGGCGCCGCTGGGGCAGCATCGGCGTGTCATTGCCGTGAGCCTTCGCCACTACTGGCCCGAAGCGTGGGACGGCCGGGACGGCACGTTTTCCGGCGAGCAGCACGCCGAAGATCTCGCGGCGTTCATCGCGGCACTCGGCGTGGGGCCCGTTCACGTACTCGGCCATTCGCGCGGCGGCTATGTCGCGCTGCGCACGGCGTTGCTCGCGCCGGACACCGTGCGCTCATTGATTCTGGCCGACCCGGGCGTGGAAATCAGCGGCGGCCCCGTGCAGGTGCCGCTCGACAGCGAACGCGGCAACTTCCGCGAGCGGGCGCTCGCGCAGATCGAAGCGGGCGACATCGATGGCGGGCTCGCGCTGTTCATCGACACGGTGAGCGGGCCGGACACGTGGCGTCGCATGGTGCCGTGGTTCAAGCAGATGGTGCGCGACAACGCGCGCACGCTCATCGGTCAGGTTGCCGAACCCCGTGCACCGTTGCCGATCGACGCCCTCGGCGCGCTGCACGCGCCGGTACTCCTGATGGGCGGGGCGGAGAGCCCGGCGCCGTACCCCGACGTGCTCGACGCGCTGGCGCACGCCATGCCCGAAGCGCGCCGGATGGTGATTCAGGACGCCTCGCATGGCATGAACCTCGCCAATCCGATCGCGTTCCACCGCGCGGTGGACGCCTTTCTTGGCAACGACTGAGGCCCGCTCACGCGCCGCGCCCCATCGCGCCCCATCGGAGCCCATCGCACCCCATCGCCCCGATGACCTGGGCCGGGGTCGAGCGCGCGCGCACTCATTCGTCCTTCGACGCCCCGTGGCCCAGCCGCAGGCTCAGCGTGCGCACGAGATCAGCCATCCACGCCTGGTCCCGCTCGGACAGTTTCTGCATGGCCCGATTGAGCGAGGGGTACGGATCGCTGGGCGTCGATGCGCCCGTGTCGGCCGCAACGCCGTTCGACGAGTCGAAGGCAAGCAACTCATGCGGCGGCAGCCCGAGCGTGTCGGCCAGAATGCAGATGTTGCGCAGCGAGATATTCCGTTTGCCTCGCTCGACACCGCTCAGATACGAGCGCGCCAGACCGCTTTCGAGCGCCAGCTTGTCCTGTGCCCAGTTGTACTTCTTGCGCAAACCGGCGAGATGCCTGCCGAATCGAAATAAGTTGGTGTCCATAAGAAATTTTCCTTGTTAGGGACGAGAAGGTTGGAACAAAAATCCGGCATTGGGAATGGTGCCTCGGGTGTCCCCCGTTCGCGAGGCACGAACTGCTGAGTCTGCAACGCGGATTTTTTGCGAACTTTCGGAGAAGACACAAAAGATGCGAGCTCTCAGCAGAAATGACTGCGCCAAATGCGTACCGCCACGACGGTGACGTGATACGTTTTGTCGCACTTCCGTCAACCGGAGCCGCGCAGTGTGACACCGGACTTGTCGGAGGAAATGGAATCGCGATTCTGGTGGGTGCCGCGCTGGGATGTCACTCGATGTTGACGTCGGGAAGGCCGTCCGGGGCGGGCCGGCGCGGGTCCGTGTGAGCCGCCGGCGCGCCGCGGTGGCCCGTCGCGATTGGAATGTGTGCGTCTCGGGCGACGCGGCGACGCCCGATCATGCAAATTTCTCGCGTTCCGCGCCTGCCGGATTTTGATGGCTGTGCCGTTCACTCCTACTAGACGAAGCATCGCGCTCCGCCCCCGTCCGGCTGTGGGGACTTTGCGCGATGTCCTAAGCGCAGATTGCCCTGCTATCGCTCAGTTTTCGTCGCCTGTGGGCGGACGTTGTGAATTGTCGTGGCGCGGCATGCTGGGATGCACAGGGATATCTTGTGCGCGGGAAACGCGAGTTGCGTGCGGGGCGTCGCGCTGTGGATGGCTCATGCGGACAACGGCTTCCTGCAAGTCGCAGTCTCGATATCCCTCGCTCCCGGCGCTTGCGTAGGCGCGACGCATCGGGAGCCCGGCTTCGAACCCCGTATCGACCGTATCTTGCGGGGGCGGATCACTGGCCTCGGGCGACGGGTCCGCGGCAAGCGGCGGGTGTGCGCCAGCCGCCGCGTCGGTGCGCGCGCAGACTTTGGCGTCTTCGCCATCGGCGCTGCCGTGGTTGTCGTTATCCGGGGAGTTGTTATCGTGGCTGTCGTCCTCATCGGGGGCGGCAGGGGACGCCGGGGGAGCCGCCAGCGCGGCGGCGTCGTCCTGGGGCGGCGCGCAATGACTCAGACGGGAACTCAGACTTCGGATCACTTCCGCGAGCCAGACCTGATCGCGGCTCTCCAGTCGACAGAGCGACCGGCTGATTTGCGGCAGCGGCGTGCGCTCGGCGGCCGGTGTGGCGTCTTCCGCTCCCGGCGGCGTCGTGGTGAACCTCAGCATCTCGGATGTCGGCACGCCCAGCGTGTCGGCCAGGACACAGATGTTGACGAGCGCGACGTTGCGTCGGCCCCGCTCGATGCCGCTGACATACGAGCGTGCCAGGCCGCTCTCGAGCGCAAGTTTCTCCTGCGACCAGCCGCGCGACTTACGCAAGCGGGCCAGATGGTCTCCGAACAGCGCGAGTGGATTGGTTTGCATGGCGGACTCCGTTGACGAGTCACACAGAGTAATCAATCCCCCCGCGTCCTGCGACGTTATATCGCTCTCCTTCCCATGCGTGACGGGCGGGCTTCTATAAAGAGTGGGTAACCCGAAAAGCGCAGAATTTATCGGACATTTCCCAACTCATCGGGGATGGGCGATATCCGTTCACGCGCTTTCCGGATCGGCAGATGCCAGTTCTCGCCGAGTGCCACGCCCGCCAGGATCAGTGCGCCGCCCACGAGGTGATAGGCGGCGAGATGCTCGCCGAGCCCGAACGCGGCGATCAGCGCCGTGAAGATCGGCACGAGATTGATGACGACCGTGGCCCGCCGCGGCCCGATTCGCGCCACGCCGAGCATCCAGATAAACGGGGCCGCGATCGAGACCGGGATCGTGGCGAAGGCGAGCTGCGGCAGGTTGTCCATCGACACCCCGGCCTTTTCCGATACGAGGTAGAAGGGCAGCAGCGCGATCACGGCGAACAGGATTTGCGCATAGAGCGACGGCAGCGGCGCGAGCGGCAGACGCCATTTGCGCAGCAGCACGCAGTACACGGCGTAGGCGAGCATGGCGAGAACCATCATGGCGTCGCCAATGCCGATGCCCTGATCGGCCAGATGCAGCAGCGAGCCGTGGCCCACGACGAGCAGCACGCCGAACACGGACAGCAGACCACCCACGAGTGCGCCGGCGCTCAATGCGTCGCCGAGCACGATGACCGCGAGCGCGAGGGTGGTGAGCGGCAGCAGTGCCAGGATGATGCCCATGTTGGTCGCGCTCGTGTAGTGCGCGGCGCTGTAGGCGAGCCCCTGGTAGATCGCCATGCCCAGCACGCCGAGCGTGGCGTACTGCGCGAGATGCGGCAGCGCGGCTCGACGTGCGCGCCACAAGGCGGGCAGCGCGAGGGGCGTGAGGAGCAGCGCGGCGGCGAACCAGCGCAGGAACGCGATTTCGGCCGGAAAGATATGGCCGACGGAAAGCTTGTTGACAATGACGTTGGCCGACCAGATGAGAACGGCCGTCAGCGGCAGGACGAAATTGACCATGGAACGTCGCAAGGGGCGCCGAATCGGCGGCAGGCGGGACTTCGGATCGGACACGAGGCGCGGGCGACGGCGCACGAAGTCCGCGCTCATCGCCGCCGAACGCGCGCCTCAGGTGGCCGGCATAGCGCGAATTCTCCGCCCGAACGCGTGCGCACGCATAGCGAATTTCAGACAAACGATAGCGAATTTATGACGCGTTGTCGGCCACGCGGCTCGTCGCCTACCGCCCAGACTGCCCAGAGCGTCCAGAGCACCGAGCTGGGGGCCGACCACGGTCCCGCTTGGATTTCGGGACGGCGAGATCCGACGGCAGCGAATTGCTCAGGCACTGCGCCGGCGGCATGGGGACAGACCTACCGGGTCAGCGAGTGCATAGGCGATTGAAGGCGCTGCGAAGCGCGGCGGGCAGGGTCGCGGCGAAACCGAACGGACGCGCCAGTGCGGCCAGTCCCTCGCCATTGAGCACCCGAGCCCCTTCCAGATGCGTGGCCAGCACGCAGAAATCTTCCCGTTTCATGCCAACGCGGTGGCACGCCCGGTCAAGCTGTTTCAGGTCGTTCGGATGCAGCGTAATGGTGAGGGTGATGCGCTCGGGGTCGGTGTTCATTTCCGTGGGCTCGTCTTCAATCAAGCGGCATGCGGCGCGGGTGGTCGCGCATGCCTGGCGCCCACGCGGTGACGGGGGCGTGTCTGTGTTCCGACAGCGCGGCATCGGCCGGTATGGCGCATGACGCACAACATGAACGGCCGTGAAGATGCCGTTCGGCGATGGGCGCATGTGTGATCGGCGCGTCGGGTTGTCTGGTGCAACGCGTGGGCAATACGAGGCTGTGGGCGCGCGATCCGCCGCCTGAACAGCCGGCGGCGGTACGGCTCTGACGCGTGAGAGCGATGCCTCGTAACAGCAGGGAGGATGACTCTCCATCCGGCGATGATCCTATGCCGGAGAACAGCGATGAGTACTGCGAACTGCAACTGCGGGTAACGCCTTAATTCACTACGACAACAACAATCGTCAAACCGCAACGACGAATACTGCGGTGATGCGAGACCTTCTGAACTGCCAGGACTGCGGGTGATGCGTGAACAGCGATGCACGCGCCAGACATGGGCAATGGCATTTCGCTGAACGGCTACTGCGGATAATGCTGAACTACGGAACTACGGAACTACGGAACTACGGAACGACAGCTGTTACTGCGGACGCAGCGCGGCGAGGCTTACGCCACGTCCTTGAAGCGGATACGCGCGCAGGGCACGCGGCGATGGCTTCGGCGATAACGCAGTATGCGATCGACGTGAGCGGCAGCCGCCTCCCGCATGGCACGGCGATGCAGCTGAATGACTCGCGCTGCCGAAACCGAACTGGCCATGACTGCGATCAACAACCAACTGACGAAACCCACAACACTTCTCCCTCATTCATGACAACGCGATAAAACCGGCGCGTCGCATTCAAAGGGAACGTCGAGAGACATGGCTACCGTCGGTTTGCATCTGCATCGAACTTCAATGGAGATGAATTCTAAATAGATTCCCTAATAGGGTAAACACCTAAAAACGCCAGCAGTGTATTTTTTTAGACGAATGAATCCCATTTTTCCAAACATGCGTTTGAAAACTGGGTTTCGGACTTCATTCATCAAATCGGCCGAAACCCGCATGTTTCAACGAGTTCGGCCGATGCCGGCGCGGCCGTTCGCGTCCCCGTGGTCCGGGCGCGACCGGGACACGACCGGAACACGACCGGGACACGGTTCGTCAGAAGCTGTGCTTCAGTCCCATGCCGACCAGCAGTT
Organism: Pandoraea sp. CB10b_02; assembly: GCF_002216225.1. Lineage (NCBI taxonomy): Bacteria > Pseudomonadati > Pseudomonadota > Betaproteobacteria > Burkholderiales > Burkholderiaceae > Pandoraea > Pandoraea sp. CB10b_02. The sequence continues at coordinate 269,142 of NZ_NJGW02000004.1, read as the reverse complement.
GCGTGTTGGCCCCGGCGTCGATCCCGTAGGCGCCGACGGACGCGATAGCGCTGCCCACGCTGCCGTTGGCGCGCAACGTCCTGCCGGCAGCATGCTGGTAACCGCCGATGACGTAAGTCGACGTGCGCTTGGACAGCGCATACGTGATGCCCGCATTGAACTGGTTGTAGTGCGCAGCCAGATCGCCCGCCGCCCGCATGCGCGTGTAGCTGTAGCCGATGCCGGTGTTGACGGCCGGCGTGAGCGCATACATGGCGAAGGCGTTGACGGTGTCGAACCGCGCGGTGCCGTTGAACATCGACAGCGCGTCGCTCGCGTATTGCGCGTTGGAGAACGACACGCCAAGGATCGCCGGCCCGATCGCATACTTCGCGCCGGCGCGCGCAATGCGCACGTGGCTCGCGGTGCGAAAGCCGCTGTTGATCGGCGAGTTGAAGAGCGAGCCCGCGCTGCCAGACCATTCACGCATGCCGAACTCCGGCGTGAACTGGCTCACGCGTTTGCTGCCACCATCCGCGAAGAAGTAGCCGGCGGCGAGGGCAACCGGGCCGTTGCTGTATGCGGCCGCCAGCCCATAGGAGCGCCCCGCGCCCGCTTTTCCGGCGACGTTGCCGGTCGCATACATCCCCTCGAACTGCAGGCCGCCGAAGTTCGGTGTGGCGTAGCGGATCGCGTTGTTGATGCGCGCGCCATTGTCGTAGTTGTCGACGTCGCCGGGCGTGGCGAAGAAGCCGCCGAAGTAGCCGTCGGCCGTCAGCCCCTGCACCAGGTTGACCACGGGATCGTACTGGCGGCCGATCGTGACTTCGCCCCAGTCGTCGCCGCGCAGGCCGATGATGGCCTTGCGCCCGAACGCAAGACCGCCGTTGCCGAGGTGACCGTTTACGGCGCTAAAACCGCTCTCGATCTGAAACAGCGCCGACAGGCCCCTGCCGAGCGACTCGGTGCCGCGCAGCCCCCAGCGGCTGCCGGAGATGATGTTGCTGGTGATCGCGGACAGCGACTCGGGTCCGCTGCCGGTCATCACATGGTTGGCGTGGACGAAGCCGGAATCGACCGTGCCGTAGAGCGTGACGTTGCTCTGCGCCTGAACGCTTGCGGGCAGGGCAACCGATGTGAGCGTTGCGGCGAGCGCCAGAGCGCGCAGGCCGGTGTTGAGGTGTGGGCGTTGAGTCATGGTGTCGAGCGCTTTGCCGCGCATGGTTGAAATCGACACCGAGAATATTGGCGAACCCTTGTTCGGATTCCTTATGAAGATTCCGAAACGCCAGCTAGCCCTTCAGGCCGCGCGCAGCGCAGAACTACGCGCGGCATTTCTAAGAACTGTCCTCACGGTTCGCTGCGAAGCAACGCAAAAAACGGAAAAGCGGGCAACGCAGGGAGCGCCAAGGTCATGCGTCGCCGCGTGGTTGTCCCGCCCGGCGTGCGGACACGCGCGACAACGCCGCCCAATCGAGATGCCCCTCGCCGTGCGCAAGGCTGTCGAGGTGGTTGTCGCGCAGCACGCTGCCGAATGGCATCGGCACGTTCGCCGCTTCCGCGGCGAGCAGCGCGAGGCGAACGTCCTTGGCGCCCAGCGCGAGCTTGAAGCCGGCGGGCTCGAACACCTGCTTCGCAATGGCCGACCCGTAGCCGGTGTACGCGGGCGTTGCGAACACCGTGTTCGTGATCATGTCGATGAAGTCGGCGCCGGCCACGCCGTGGCCTTGCGCGAGCGCGGCGGCCTCGCTCATCGACTCGATGGCGCTCGCGATCATGAAATTGGCGCCGAGCTTGACGACGTTGGCCTGCTCGGGCGCCTCGCCGAAGCGCCACGTGCGCTGGCCGAGTACGTCGAGGAGGGGCTGCACGGTGTCGAGCGCGCTTGTCTCGCCCGCGGCGAGAATGTTCAGCCGGCCCGCTTCGGCCACGTTGACGCGCCCCAGCACGGGCGCCGCGACGTAGCGCAGGCCGAGCGACTCGCAGCGGGCGCGCATCTCGCGCGCAAAGTCGAGCGAGACGGTCGCCATGTTGACGACGATGGCATTGCGCGCGAGGGCGTCGAGCGCGCCGCCGTCGCACAGCACGGCGCGCGTCGTGTCGTCGTCCGCCAGCATGGCGATGAGCACGTCGACGCCGCGCGCGGCGTCTGCCGGGCTGTCGCACGCGGCGGCACCGTCGGCGCCAAGCGTGTCGACGGGGCCGCGCGAGCGATTCCAGACGCGCAGGGCAAAGCCCGCCTTGAGCAGATTGCGCGCCATCGGGGCGCCCATGGTGCCCAGTCCGAGAAATCCGATGTTCATACGTTCTCCTGATGTCATGAAGTCGCGGCGGCGATGCCCGCCGCGAGCGGGGGCCGCCCGCCTCAGGCGAAAGCATGACACCGAACGCGGATCGGCGCACAGGAGCGGGCACGGCGAAAAGACGGGTGCCGCCGCGCCGCAGTAAGATGCCGCCATGCGGGGGCAGGGCGGGGCATTGCACCCACCGCCCCCGAGCGCCCCGAGCATCCCGGCCTCGACCGCCTCGCCACACTCGCCCAACACATACCCGTGCCGCCATGACCGTGCGCAACAACTGGCCGACATTCAAGACGTTGCCGTACCCGGTGTACTTTCGCTACGACGAGTTCGCGGCGAAGACCGCGTGGGTGCCGCATCGGCACGACTGGGGGCAATTGAACTATGTCGCCAATGGCGTGATGCAGTTGGAGATCGAAGGCGCGCGCTTCGTGTCCCCGCCGCAGTATGCGGTGTGGATTCCGCCGAAAGCGGCGCACGCGAGCTTCAATGCCCGCGCCGTGATTTACCGGTCGGTGTACATCGACGCCTCGCTTGCCACCGCGCTTCCCTCCCACGCGGCGACGCTGCGTATCAGCGGCTTGCTGCGCGCGATCCTGTCGGACTTCGCGGAGCGAGGCGTCGCGTGCCCGAAGACCGACGCGGACCGGCGCCTCGCGCACGTACTCGTCGACCAGTTGGCGCTCGCGCCGGCCGAGCCGCGCTTCCTGCCGCAGGCGAGGTCCGCGGCGCTGATCCGTGTGCTGGAGGGCTTGCAGAACGAGCCCGGTGACAACCGCACGCTGCGAGCGTGGGCAAGCACCGTTTCGATGACCGAGCGCACGCTGGCGCGTCACTGTCGCTCGGAACTGGGGATGACGCTGGGGCAGTGGCGCGAGCGCATGCGCTTCTTTCGTGCGATCGAGGGCCTGGAGGCCGGGCGCACCGTGAAATCGATCGCCCTCGATCTGGGCTACGCAACACCGTCCGTGTTCATTGAAATGTTTACCCGCCAGTCGGGCCTGACGCCGGAGCAGTTCCGGCGTCGGACGATCCTCGGCGAAGTCGGCGCGGCGCCGGCGGATCGCGCCTGAACCGGTCCGCCGCCGCACCGCTGCGACCGTCCCGGGCCGCCATATAGCGGCCATATAGCGGCCATATAGCGGCCATATCGCCGCTATATCCCACTATCCCGCCCTGTCCCGCCACCCCCTTGCCGCCCTACCGCTTGAACGCGAGCAACTGGGCGCCCTCGGGCACCTGGTCGCCCACGGCATACAGCACTTCCTCGATCTCGCCGTCCGCGGGCGCGCTGATGGTGTGCTCCATCTTCATCGCCTCCATGACGAGCAGCGGCGCCCCCTTCTCGACCTTCGCGCCCGCCTGTGCGAGCACGGCAATGACCTTGCCCGGCATCGGCGCCGTCAGACGGCCTTCGCCGCCCTCGTGCGCCCCCGCCTGTGCGAGCGGGTCATGCCAGCGCAGCGCCCACGACTGGCCGTTGGCGAAAACGTGTGCCGTCTCGTGCTCGAAGTCCACGTGTCCCTGCACGCGATGCTCGCCGAGCGTCACGCGGTACACGCCGCCGTCGTGCGTGTAGTGATACGGCAGGGTCTTGCCGTCAACGGTCAGCGAGCTCGTGTGCGCGCCGCTCGTGAGCACGACGTCGATGCGCGTCTCGCCGTGATCGAACGACATCGTGCGCTGATAGTCGCCGTTCAGACGCCAGCCGGTGGCGAGCTGCCACGGCGAGTGATGGTCGACGCTGTCCAGATACTTGCGCCGGCCCACGACCGCCTCGCGGCCGAGCTGCGCGGCAACGGCCAACGCGAGCGCCGTGGCGGGCACGGGCGCGGCGTGCGGGAACAGCGTGTCGCGGTGGCGCTCGATCAGGCCGGTGTCGAGATCGGCGCCGGCGAACGGCTCGCTCGCGACGAGCCGTCCGAGGAATGCGATGTTCGTCTGCACACCGACCACGCGGTACTGGCCCAGCGCGCGGCGCATGCGCGCGAGCGCCTCGTCGCGGTCCCGGCCCCAGACGATGAGCTTGGCGATCATCGGGTCGTAGAACGGCGAGATGGTGTCGCCTTCGCGCACGCCCGAGTCGATGCGCACGGGCGCCGGTGCGCCCGCGCCGCCGATCTCGAACTGTACGGCCGCGGGCGGGCGCAGCGTCGAGAGCGTGCCCGTCGAGGGCAGGAAGTTGTTGTCCGGGTTCTCGGCGTAGATACGCGCCTCGAGCGCGTGCCCGTGGATCTGCAGTGCTTCCTGCTTGCGCGGCAGGACCTCGCCGGCGGCCACGCGCAACTGCCACTCGACCAGATCGAGGCCCGTGATCATCTCGGTGACCGGGTGCTCGACCTGCAGACGGGTGTTCATCTCCATGAAGTAGAACGAGCCGTCCTGGTTGGCGATGAATTCGACCGTTCCCGCGCCGACATAGCCCACGGCACGCGCGGCGTTGCAGGCGGCTTCGCCCATGGCGCGACGGCGCGCTTCGGTCATGCCCGGCGCGGGCGCTTCTTCGAGCACCTTCTGGTGACGGCGCTGCACCGAGCAGTCGCGCTCGAACAGGTACACGCAATTGCCGTGCGTGTCGGCGAAAACCTGGATCTCGATGTGGCGCGGGCGCGTGAGGTACTTCTCGACGAGCACGCGCTCGTCGCCGAAGCTGCTCGCCGCCTCGCGCTGGCACGAGGCGAGCGCGGCGCGAAAGTCCTCGCTGCGCTCGACCACGCGCATGCCCTTGCCGCCGCCCCCGGCGCTGGCCTTGAGCAGCACCGGGTAGCCGATCTCGTCGGCGCGGGCATGCAGGAAGGCGGGGTCCTGGTTCTCGCCGTGATAGCCGGGCACCAGCGGCACGGCGGCGCCTTCCATGAGCGTCTTGGCGGCGCTCTTGCTGCCCATCGCCTGGATGGCGCCGACCGGCGGACCGATGAAGACGATACCCGCCTCATGGCATGCGGCGGCAAACGCCTCGTTCTCGGACAGGAAGCCGTAGCCGGGGTGGATGGCCTGGGCGCCGGTGGCCCTGGCGGCGTCGATGATGGCATCGATGCGCAGGTAGCTGTCGCGCGCGGCCGCGCCGCCCACGTGCACCGCCTCGTCGCACACGGCGACGTGCTTGGCGTGCGCATCGGCGTCGGAATAGACCGCGACCGTGCGAATGCCCAGCCGGGCGGCCGTCGCCGCGACGCGGCATGCGATTTCGCCGCGATTGGCGATGAGGATCTTGTCGAACATGTTGCCTCCGGAAAATGATCGATTGGGGCGGCGCTTGCGTGCCGCGCCGCCCGCTCGTGACGGACGGCCGACGCACTCGCGCCATTGTCTTTGCTATCGGGCCTCGCCGTGGCGGCCGATCGTCTCGAGCGATCTCGCGCCCGCCACGGCGCTCATCCTTCAATCCTTCAATCCTTCAATCCTTCAATCCTTCAATCCTTCAATCCTTCAACGCCGGCTCACGCGGCACGGGCGCCATGGTCAGTGCGTGGCGCACGCCGCCAGGCGGTCGCCGGCGTCGGCTTCTTGCGCGGCGAGTTTCTCTTCGCTCGACGTGCGCATGCCCAGACGCGCGAGCAGTGCGCGGTCGTGCTCGGCCTGCGGGTTCTGCGTGACGAGCAGTTTCTCGCCGTAGAACATCGAATTCGCGCCGGCGAGAAAGCACAGCGACTGCAGGGCGTCGTCCATCAGCTCGCGCCCGGCCGACAGGCGCACCATGGCGCGCGGCATCGTGATGCGCGCCACGGCGATCATGCGCACGAAGTCGAACGGGTCCACGTTCTCGTTGTTCTCGAGCGGCGTGCCTTCGACCTTCATCAGATGGTTGATGGGCACCGACTCGGGATACGGCGACATGTTGGCGAGCTGCGCGATCAGGCCGGCGCGCTCGCGGCGCGTCTCGCCCAGACCGACGATGCCACCGCAGCAAACCTTCAGGCCGGCCTCGCGCACGCGGGCGAGCGTGTCCAGGCGGTCCTGATACGTGCGCGTGGTAATGATCTGCCCGTAGAACTCGGGGGACGTATCGAGGTTGTGGTTGTAGTAGTCGAGGCCGGCCTCGCGCAGTTGCTCCGCCTGGCCGTCGCGCAGCATGCCGAGCGTCACGCACGTCTCGAGGCCCAGCGCCTTGACGCTGCGGACCATCTCGCCGACGGCGTCGACCTGATGCGGCTTCGGGCTGCGCCAGGCGGCGCCCATGCAAAAGCGCGTGGCGCCGGCGTCCTTGGCGCGCTGCGCGGCGGCCACCACTTCTTCGATCGGCATGAGCTTCTCGGCTTCGACCCCGGTGTCGTAGCGCGCCGACTGCGGGCAGTATGCGCAGTCTTCGGGGCAGCCGCCGGTCTTGATCGAGAGCAGCGTGGAGAGCTGCACGGCGTTCGCGTCGAAATGCTGGCGGTGCACCTGCTGCGCGCGGAAGATCAGGTCGTTGAACGGCAGCGCGAAGAGCGCCTCGATGTCGGCAACGCTCCAGGGCGTGTCGTTGCGGCGCAGCGCTTCGTCGTGGCCGTGTGCGGCAGTGTGGGCGTGAACTTGCATGGTGAGAATCCTTGTATTCGTATATTCGTTGGTGTCGCGCGGCGGGCGTGTTCAGGGCGCCGTGTGCGGGCGCGCCGCGAGCGCCGTCTGTGCGTGGCGCTGCAGCGTCGTGTCGACGAGCGGGGCGATGTCGAGGTAGCCGGAGGCCGTCGCGGCGTCGGGGTGCGGCAGATGCGGCACGCGTCCGAGCAGGGGCGCGGCGAGCCGCGACGCGATGGCTTCCACGTTGGCGTCCACGTGGCGCATGTCCGGATCGACGTGGTTGGCGACCCACCCCGCGAGCGTCAGGCCGCGCGAGGCGATGGCCTCGGCGGTGAGCAGCGCGTGGCTGATGCAGCCGAGCCGCAGGCCGACCACGAGAATCACCGGCAGCCCGAGCTGACGGGCGAGATCGGCCGTGTCCGGCGCGCCGGCGTCGGGGCCGAGCGGCACGCGAAAGCCGCCCACGCCCTCGACGATCACGAGGTCTGCGCGTGCCGCAACGCGTGCATAGCCGGCGCGTATCACGCTGCAGTCGAGCGCGATGCCTTCGGCGGCAGCGGCGATGTGCGGCGCGGCGGCGTCCTTGAGCACATATGGGCAGTACCAGTCGTCGGGCAGCTTCAGGTTGCTCGCGGCGTGCAGTTGTTCCACGTCCTCGTTGACGAAGCGGCCGTTGTGTTCCAAGGCGCCCGCGGCGACCGACTTCACGCCCGCGCAGACAAGACCGCGTCGCGCGGCGGCGTGCAGCAATGCCGACGAGACGAGCGTCTTGCCGATCTCGGTGTCCGTGCCGGTGACGAAGAACGCGTGCCGCGCGGGCGTGGCGCGTTCGGCCGGGGTGGCGATGAGCGATTGATCAGTCATGGGCATGCGCCCTCCAGTCGCGGTCGAGTTGGTTGATGGCCGTGACGAGCCGTGCGACGTCGTCGGCCGTGTGCGCCGCGCTCAGCGTCACGCGCAGGCGCGAGGTGCCGGGCGCGACCGTCGGCGGCCGGATGGCCGGCACCCACAAGCCGGCTTCGGCAAGCCCCGCCTGCGCGTGCAGCGCGGCGGCGTTCTCGCCGAGGATGATCGGCTGCACGGCCGTCGGCGACATCATGTGCCGCCAGTGCGTGAGCGATAGCGAGTCGCGCAGTTGCGCAATGCGCGCCTGCAGCGCCGCGCGGCGCTCGCGCCCTTCGTCGCCCGCGATGAGCGCGAGGCTCGTGAGCAGCGCGTGCGCCTGCGATGGCGCGGCGGCGGTGGTAAAGATGTACGGGCGAGCGCGATTGACGAGCCACTCCACGACGCGCCGGTTCGCCGCCACGAACGCACCGCCCACGCCTGCGGCCTTGCCGAGCGTGCCGATGATCACGAGGTTCGGCGAGCGCAGCTCGAAGTGCTCGAACACGCCGCGGCCGTTCTGGCCGACCACGCCGAAGCCGTGCGCGTCATCCACGATCAGCCACGCATTGTGACGTTCGGCCAGCGCGAGCAACTGCGGCAGCGGCGCGATGTCGCCATCCATCGAGAACACGCCGTCGGTCACGATCAGCTTGGTCTCGGCCGTGCTCGCTTCGAGCAGCGCGGCGAGCGCGGCCACGTCCCCGTGCGGGTAGACGTGGGTGCGCGCGCGCGACAGTCGTGCGCCGTCGATCAGCGACGCGTGGTTGAGCGCTTCGGAAAAGATGTCGGCATGCTTGTCGGCGAGTGCGGAAATCGTCGCCAGATTGGCCATGTAGCCCGTGCAGAAATACAGCGCCCGGGCGTCGATCAGGTGCGGCGACATGAAGGCGGCGAGCGCTTCTTCGAGCTGCGCGTGCGCTTGCGAATGCCCGCTGATGAGGTGTGACGCACCGCTGCCCGCGCCGTAGCGGCGTGCGCCGTCGACCAGCGCGTCGACCACCGCCGGATGTGCGGCCAGGCCGAGATAGTCGTTGCTGGCGAACGCGAGCACGCTGCGGCCGTCGGCGCGCAGGTGTGGCTGGCAAGGCGTGGACACCACACGGCGATGACGACGCAGATGGGCGCGGTCGATCGCGGCGAGTCCCGCGTCGAGGCGGTCGAACAGGGCGTGGGCGCTCATGCGGCCGCCTCCGCGCGTTGCGACATCGCGGCGTCGAAGGCGGCGAGCGTTTGCGCCGCCAGCCAGTCGATGGTGTCGTCCTCCAGCACATACGGCGGCATCAGGTAGACCGTCGCGCCGATCGGGCGCAGCAGCACGCCGCGGGTGCGCGCCTGGGCGGCGAAGCGCCGGCCGAAGTCGCGCTGCGCGCCCGCCTCGTCGGGGAGGACGGCGTCGAACGCCCAGATCATGCCGCACTGGCGAAAGTGTCGCGCACGACGGTCGTGCGCGAGCGGCGAGAGCGCCTGCGTGAGGCGCGCGGCGCGCCGTGCATTGCGGGCGAGCACGTCGTCATCGGCGAAGATGTCGAGCGTGGCGAGCGCGGCGCGGCACGCGAGCGGGTTGCCCGTGTACGAATGCGAATGCAGGAAGCCGCGGGCGGTGTCGTCGTCGTAGAACGCGTCGTAGATCGCCTCGCGCGAGAGGACGAGCGAGAGCGGCAGGTAGCCGCCGCTGATGCCCTTGGACAGCGTGAGCAGATCCGGCCAGACGCCGGCCTGTTCGCAGGCGAAGAACGTGCCGGTGCGGCCGCACCCGACCGCGATCTCGTCGGCGATCATGTGTGCGCCGTACTCGTCGCACAGCTCCCGCACGCGGCGCAGGTACACCGGATCGTGCATCGCCATGCCGGCCGCGCACTGCACGAGCGGCTCCACGATCACCGCCGCGATACGTCCTTCGCGCTGCGCGAGCAGCACCTCGAGTTCGGCGGCCGCGCGTCGCGCGACGTCGGCCGCGCACTCGCCGTCGCGGGCGTTGCGCGCATCGGGCGAGCCCACCACATGCGCATGGCGCAGCAGCGGATCGTAGGCGTCGCGGAACAGGGCCACGTCGGTCACGGCCAGCGCGCCGAGCGTCTCGCCGTGATAGCCATGACGCACGCACGCGAATTCGCGCTTCTCGCCGTGTCCGCCATTGCGCCACGCGTGGAAGCTCATCTTGAGCGCGATCTCGACGGCCGAGGCGCCGTCGGATGCGAAGAACGCATGGCCGAGCACGCCGCCGGTGAGCGCGGACAGGCGCTCCGAGAGCGCGACCACCGGCTCGTGTGTGAAGCCGGCGAGCATGGCGTGCTCGAGGCGGCCGAGCTGGTCGACGAGCGCCGCATTGATGCGCGGATTCGCATGGCCGAACAGATTGACCCACCACGAACTGATGGCGTCGAGATAACGCTCGCCGTCGGTGTCGACGAGCCAGGGGCCTTCGCCGTGAGACAACGCGACGAGAGGCAACTGTGCCTGTTGCTTCATCTGCGTGCAGGGGTGCCAAACCTGTCGCAGACTGCGCGCGGCGAGATCGCCGGGGCCGGCGTGGGGGCGCAGGGATGCGTCCATCATTGACTCCTTGGTTGGCCGGTGCGCGCGGCGTTCGCCGTGCGTCCGGCTGGCCGCACGCGAGCCGTGCGCGGGGCACGGTGGCATGGGGCCGGAGGTGGGGGATGGGCGCATGGTAGGCAAAGCGTTTTGGCAGGGCAATAGGCGAAATTGGCGCGAAAACTCGCTGTTTTACGTGCCGTAGCATGACGTTATCGATAAATTCTCAAAACCCGTCGACAACGTTGCGGCATCTCCGCCGTCACCCCTTACGAAAAAAATTTGTAACCGCCGTTGGACCCGTTCGTGACAAAGCGCGCAAGGCGCTCAGGACGCGTCGCGCCACGAAGGCGCGCGCTTCTCGAGGAACGAGCGCACGCCCTCGCGGCCCTCGTCCGAGGCGCGGATTTTCGCGATGCGATCCGCCGTATCGGCAATGGCCGCGTCGTCGATCGGCCGGCTCGCGAAGTCCTGCACGAGACGCTTGCACTCCTTCACCGCGTTCGGGCTGTTCTGCGCGAGCCCCTCGGCGAGCGCCTGTACGGTGGCGTCGAGTGCATCGGCCGCGACGACCTCGTGGACCAGGCCGTGGCGCTGCGCCGCGGCGGCCGTAAAGCGTTCGGCGGTGAGGAAGTAGCGCCGGGAGGCGGCTTCGCCCAGCGCGCGAATGACGTATGGGCCGATCGTCGCGGGAATCAGCCCCAGGCGCGCTTCGGACAGGCAGAAGTGCGCGGTGTCGACGGCCACCACGATGTCCGCCACGGCGGCCAGTCCCACGCCGCCGGCATAGGTGTCGCCCTGCACGCGGGCGATCACCGGCTTCGGGCAGCGGTAGATCGTGTTGAGCATGACGGCGAGCGTCATCGCGTCGGCGCGGTTCTCGGCGTCCGAGTACCCGGCCATCTTCTTCATCCAGTTCAGATCGGCGCCGGCGCAGAACGCCACGCCTTCGGCGGCGAGCACGATGGCGCGCACGTCGTCATTGGCGCCGAGCGCGCGAAACGCGCCGGTCAGCTCTTCGATGACCGTTTCGTTGAACGCATTGCGCACGTCCGGGCGGTTGAGCGTGACGGTGGCGATGTGGTGCTCGACGCTGAGTTTGAGCGTATCGAGTTGCATGGCGGGAGTCCTCGTCGATTACATGCGGAACAGGCCGAAGCGCGTGTCCGGAATGGGCGCGTTGAGCGCGGCCGACAGCCCGAGGCCGAGCACCGTGCGCGTGTCGGCCGGGTCGATGACGCCGTCGTCCCACAGGCGGGCGCTCGCGTAATACGGATGGCCCTGGCGCTCGTACTGGTCGCGGATCGGCTGCTTGAAGGCGTCTTCCTCTTCGGCGCTCCATGCGCCGCCCTTGGCTTCGATGCCGTCGCGCTTGACGGTGGCGAGCACCGAGGCAGCCTGCTCGCCGCCCATCACCGAGATGCGGGCGTTCGGCCACATCCACAGAAAGCGCGGCGAATACGCCCGCCCGCACATGCCGTAATTGCCGGCGCCGAACGAGCCGCCGATGATGACCGTGAACTTCGGCACGTTCGCGGTGGCCACGGCCGTGACCATCTTCGCGCCGTGCTTGGCGATGCCCTCGTTCTCGTACTTGCGCCCGACCATGAAGCCGGTGATGTTCTGCAGGAAGATCAGCGGAATCTTGCGCTGGCAGCACAGTTCGATGAAGTGCGCGCCCTTTTGCGCCGACTCGGAGAACAGGATGCCGTTGTTCGCGACGATGCCGACCGGATAGCCCCACAGGTGCGCGAAGCCGCACACGAGCGTAGTGCCGTAGCGCGCCTTGAACTCGTCGAACTCGGAGCCGTCGACCAGGCGAGCGATCACCTCACGCACGTCGAACGGCTTTTTCGTGTCGGCCGGGATCACGCCGTAGAGCTCGCGCGCGTCGTACTTCGGCTCGACGGGCGGCCTGAGCGCCACCGTGGCAGGCTTGCGGCGGTTGAGGTTGGCCGCGATGCCGCGCGCGATCGACAGCGCGTGTGCGTCGTTCATCGCGAAGTGATCGGCCACGCCGGAAAGACGCGTATGGACATCGGCCCCGCCGAGATCCTCGGCGCTGACTTCCTCGCCGGTCGCGGCCTTCACCAGCGGCGGGCCGCCGAGGAAGATCGTGCCCTGATCCTTCACGATGATCGACTCGTCGCTCATGGCCGGCACATAGGCGCCGCCGGCGGTGCACGACCCCATCACCACCGCGATCTGCGGAATGCCCTTGGCGGACATCTGCGCCTGGTTGTAGAAAATGCGGCCGAAGTGGTCGCGATCGGGAAACACGTCGTCCTGGTTCGGGAGGTTGGCGCCGCCCGAGTCGACCAGATAGATGCACGGCAGGTGGTTCTGCTCGGCGATCTCCTGCGCGCGCAGGTGCTTCTTGACGGTCATCGGGTAATACGTGCCGCCCTTGACCGTGGCGTCGTTGCACACGATCACGCACTCCTGGCCGGACACGCGCCCGATGCCCGTGATGATGCCGGCGCCCGGCGCGTCGTCGTGGTACATGCCGAACGCGGCAAGTTGCGAGAGTTCGAGAAACGGCGAACCCGGATCGAGCAGTTGCTGCACGCGCTCGCGCGGCAGCAGCTTGCCGCGGGCGACGTGCTTCTTGCGGGCGGCCTCACCGCCGCCACCGGCGAGTTGCGCGACCCGGGCGCGCAGGTCGTCGACCAGGGTCTGCATCGCGGCCGCGTTGCGTGCAAAGTCTTCGCCGCGCGGGTTGAGTTTGCTGTCGAGAATCGGCATGTGACGAAATCCGGTGGAAAGTGAGTTGTCGTTGAAAGCCTGAATACGGGAGTGCGACTACGGAAACACGGCGCGTGAGGAGCTCGAGGGCGCGGGGGGCGCGCGGGGACTCGGTGAGCGCCCGCCCGCGTCATCACCCGGTGCGTCGATCGCTCATTCGAGCAGATCGCCGTCGAGGTAGCGCCAGCGTCCGTCCTCCCCACGCTCGAAGCGGCTGCGCTCGTGCAGGCGATGGGCCCGGCCGCCGACCTTGTAGCGCGCGACGAATTCGACTTCGGCATGCGCGTCGTCGTGTTGCACGTGTGCCTTGACCTGCAGGCCGAGCCACTGCGGGGCGTCGTCGAAGTCGAGCGAGGCCGGGCGCGTGCGGGCCGCCCAGGTGTCGAGCAGATACGGCGCGTCACGACGCACGTATGCGGTGTAGCGCGAGCGCATCAGCGCCAGCGCGCTCGGCGCGATGTCGCCGTGTTCCAGGTAGCGGCCACAGCAGTCCGCGAACGCGGGGCCGCCGCAGGGACACGCTTCGCGCTCGCAAGTTGTTGCGCGGGGTGCGCGCGACGAGTCGGGTCTTGCCATGTGTGTCTTGCCTTGTTGTCAGATCCTGCCGTTCTTCAGGCACGCTTCGACCTGGGCGAAGCGATCGAACCCCCAGAACGGTTCGCCGTCCACGATCACGAAAGGCGAGCCGAACACGCCGCGCGCCATCGCCAGATCGATCTCGGCCTTGAGGTGGTCCTTCGCAGCGGGCGAGTGCATGCCCGCGTCGAGCGCCGCGCCGTCGATGCCCAGGTTCTCGCCGAGCTTGACCAGCTCCGCCGGCTCGCCAATGTTCACGTCGTCGACGTATAGCGCGCGGAAGATCGACTTCGCGAATTCGGCCGACAGGTCGCCGCCGCGATGATCCTGCACCCACAGCACGGCGCGCTCGGCGCACTGCGTCGGAATGGGGAAGTGCGACGGTCGTTTGTACGCAATGCCGTGAAAGCGCGCCGTGCGCTCCACGTCGTGGCGCAGGTACTCGGTCTTGATCGGATGCTGCACCGGCGCGCCCGTGCCGTTTACCTTGTAGACGATGTCGAGCAGGATCGGATGCCACGCAACGCCGCGCCCGTGCCTCGAGGCGATCTCGTCGATGCAGGTGCTCGCAAAATACCCATACGGGGATGCGAAGTCGAAATAAAAGTCGATGGCGGACGTCATGTTGGCTCCGTGTCAGAGTGACGTGTCTGGCCCGCGAATCAAAAGATGCGGCGGTGCGGCTACAGCTTGTTATTCCGTCGATCGCCGGGCTTCATCGGCCCGAACGCTGCTCATTGTTCATTGCCCGTCGTTCGTTGCTCATTGCTTGCGGCTCACGTCCCGCTGCGCTCGATCCGCGTGGGTCGTGTCGCCGCCGCGCGCCCGCACGGCTCACCAGGCGAGTGCGCTGCCGTCGTAGTTGAAGAAGCCGCCGTTGTGAGTTGCGCGCTCGCCAGGTGCGCGGGCGAGCACGCGGCGCATGCCGGCCACGCTCGTCTGCACGTCGATGTCGGCGTTCTCGCCGCCCATGTCGGTGCGCACCCAACCCGGATGCAGGGCCACGCACGTCGCGCGCTGCGCCTCGAGCGAAGTCGCCCTGACCACCGAATTCACGGCGGTCTTGCTCGCGCGGTACAGCCAACTGCCGTTCGACTCCATCAATGCGATGCTGCCCATGCGGCTCGACAGGAACCCGAACGTGCCGCCAGCGGCCTCCACGAACGGCAGCACGAGGGGCGCGGCTTGCATGGCGCCGAGCACGTTCGTATGAAACACACGGTCGAACTCCGCTTGCGTGACGGGCGCGAGTCCCGTCGTGCGCTCGGCGTTCACGCCGGCGTTGTAGATCGCCACGTCGAGCGCCACGCCGTCGAGCTGCCACGGCAAGCCCGAGACGGACTCGATGCGCGTGACGTCGAGCTTGAGCGGTTCCGCGCCCTGCTCGCGCAGCGCGGCCAGACCGTTCTCGTTGCGGGCGGTGGCAATGACGCGCCAGCCCTGCGCGCGGTACTGGCGCACGAACTCCAGGCCGATGCCGCGCGACGCGCCGAGGATGAGAGCTGTTTTCATGACGGTTCGTCCTGTCCTGTGTGCGCCTGGCCCACGCGCATCAAACGAGCTCGACGGCCATCGCGGTGGCTTCGCCGCCGCCGATGCACAGGCTCGCCACGCCGCGCCTGCCGCCGGTCTTGCGCAGTGCGCCCAGGAGCGTGACGAGGATGCGCGCGCCCGAGGCGCCGATCGGATGGCCCAGCGCGCACGCGCCGCCGTGAATGTTCACCTTCTCGTGCGGCAGATTGAATTCGTGCATCGCCGCCATCGTGACAACTGCGAATGCTTCGTTGATTTCGTACAGATCGACGTCGTTGGACGACCAGCCCGTCTTCTCGAACAGCTTGCGCATGGCGCCGACCGGGGCCGTCGTGAACAGGCCGGGCTGCTGCGCGAACGTGCTGTGTCCGGCAATGCGCGCGAGCGGCGCGAGGCTCAGTCGTCTGGCGCTCGACTCGCGCATGAGCACGAGCGCGGCGGCGCCGTCGGAGATCGACGACGAGTTCGCGGCGGTGACCGTGCCGTCCTTGCGGAACGCGGCCTTGAGCGTGGGGATCTTTTCGGCGTTGGCCTTGAACGGTTGCTCGTCCTGCTCGACGATGGTGTCGCCCTTGCGGCCCGGCACCGTCACGGCCGTGATCTCCCACTGGAACGAGCCGTCCTTCGTGGCGCGCTGCGCGCGCTCGAGCGAGGCGATCGCGAAGGCGTCCTGCGCCTCGCGCGTGAAGGCGTAGCGTTCGGCGCAATCCTCGGCGAAGGTGCCCATCAGACGGCCCTTGTCGTAGGCGTCTTCCAGGCCGTCGAAGAACATGTGGTCGATGACCTGACCGTGGCCCATGCGCATGCCGGCGCGGGCCTTGGGCAGCAGGTATGGCGCGTTGCTCATGCTCTCCATGCCGCCGGCGACGATCACGTCGGCGCTGCCCGCGGCGAGCATGTCGTGGGCGAACATGGCGGCGCGCATGCCCGAGCCGCACATCTTGTTCACGGTGGTGGCGCCGGCGCCGAGCGGCAGCCCCGCACCGAGTGCCGCCTGGCGCGCGGGCGCCTGTCCCTGGCCGGCGGGCAGCACGCAGCCCATCACGACTTCGTCGACCTGCTCCGGCCCGAGGCCGGCGCGCTCGACGGCGGCGCGAATGGCGGCGGCGCCCAACTGCGGCGCGGCGACGTCGCCGAACACGCCCTGCAGGCCGCCCATCGGCGTGCGCGCAGCGGAAACGATAACGATCGGGTCTTGTTGCATGGCAGTCTCCTGTAATCGGTTGACGATGCCGGCGCGCCGTCGTCGGGACGGGCGCGCCGGCCTTGGAATTTCCAGTGCTTCAGTCCTCCGTCGTCCACGCGCGCTGCAGGAGTGTCCGGCCCGCTGCGGGGCCGGACCATGCCGGCAGGCTCAGGCGCGAGGCTGACGCAATTCGGCCATCGCGGCCACGCAGCGCTCATACACGCGCGGCAGGGCTTCGAGGCTGTTGACCGACATGCGCAGGTCGCGCACCAGGCCGTCGCGCAGGCCGTACACCCAGCCGTGCACCGTGACGGGCTGATGACGCGCCCAGGCGTCGCGCAATACCGTCGTGTGACAGATATTGACGACCTGCTCGATGGCGTTGAGCTCGCACAGCCGGTCGTGTCGGGCGTCGCGCGAGGGCAGCGCGTCGATCTGGTCGACGTGGCGTTCGTAGACGTCGCGCACATGACGCAGCCAGTTGTCGACGAGGCCCATCTTCGCGCCGTCGAGCGCGGCGCCCACGCCGCCGCAGCCGTAGTGGCCCACCACCATGATGTGGCGGACCTTCAGCACTTCGATGGCGAACTGCAAAACCGACAGGCAGTTCAGGTCGCTGTGCACCACCACGTTCGCAATATTGCGGTGCACGAACACCTCGCCCGGCGCGAGGCCGGTGATCTGGTTCGCGGGCACGCGCGAGTCGGAACAGCCGATCCACAGGTATTGCGGGGCCTGTTGCTTGGCCAGCCGCTCGAAAAACGCGGGATCTTCCGCGTTCACGCTGGCGACCCATGCGCGGTTGTTGTCGAGCAGATGGATGAGAGGTTGGTCTTTGTCTTCAGTCATGATCGTGTCATCCGGAGGCGGTGTCGTGCGCTGCGATGCGTGGTGCGCTCAGGCCGCCGCCGCGCGCGATCGCGCGGCATCCGCGGCATCCGCGGCGGCCGTGGCGCCGTGCCCGGCGCCGTAGCGGTTGACGAATCGAAGCGAGACATCATACGGATAGAAGTCGTGCATCTGTCCGGCTCGCACCCGGTCCTGATAGTCCTGCCACAGGCCCGGATCGAAGAAATCCGGATGATGCTGGCTCAGATAGCGCCGCACGCGCGCATCTCCGGTCAGAAACGTCTCGAACGTCTGCGGAAACACGTCGTGCGGGCCTACACGGTACCAGACTTCACCCGACATCGCCTCTTCTTCGTTACGCGGTTCCGGCACCTTCCGGATGTGGCAATCCGTCAGATATTCCAGTTCGTCGTAATCGTAGAAGACCACGCGGCCATGGCGGGTCACGCCGAAATTCTTGTACAGCATGTCGCCCGGGAAGATGTTTGCCGCCATCAGCTCCTTTACCGCGTTGCCGTACTCGCGCATGGCGTGCTCGACCTGGGCGTCCGTGGCCGTCTGCAGCCACAGGTTGAGCGGCGTCATGCGGCGCTCGATGTAGCAGTGGCGAATCACCAGGGCGTCGCCATCGACCTCCAGCAGCGAGGGCACTTCGGCGCGCAACTGCGCGAGCAGGGCGTCGTCGAAGCGCGAGAGCGGAAAGGCCACGCTGGAGAATTCCAGCGTGTCGGCCATCCGGCCCACGCGATCATGCTGCTTGACCATCAGGTACTTGGCCTTCACCTGTTCGCGCGTTGTCTCCTTGGGCGGCGCGAAGCGCTCGCGAATCAGCTTGAAGACATACGGATACGAGGGCAGGGTGAATACCAGCATCACCAGCCCGGGAATGCCGGGCGCCATCACGAACTTGTCGCTCGAATGCTTCAGGTGATGCAGAAAATCGCGGTAAAACAGGTTCTTGCCATGCTTTTGCAGGCCGACCGAGGTGTAGATTTCCGCCTTCGGCTTGCCCGGCATGATCGTGCGCAAGAAATGCACGTAAGCCGACGGCACTTCCATGTCGACCATGAAATACGCGTGTGTGAAGCTGAAGATCACGCGCAACTGGTCGCGGCGCAGCAGCACGGCGTCGAGCGCGAGCTTGCCGTTCGCGTCGTGCATGATGGGGATGGCCAGCGGCGTGGTCTTGTCGCCGTTGACGATGCGCCCGACGATGTACGCCGCCTTGTTGCGAAAGAACAGCGACGAGAGCACGTGAATCTGGAAATTCGGCGCGGGCTCGAAGTCGGCGCCGAAGGCTTCGCCGAGGGCGCGCATTACATAGCCGACGTCGCGCGGCAGATCGGCGAAGGGGCGCGTGAGCTGGAAGTTCGTGACGATGCGCGCGAGCGTGGCGGCCATGCCGTCGTGCGTCGGGTAATAGACGCGGTACGTTGGCCTGGCCGCAGGCGCATCGTTCTCGATGTACTCCGTGGCCACGGCCGGGCGCACGAAGATGAAACGGTTGTTGAAATACGAACGGTGCAGGATCTTGCAGCACACCGAGTTGAAGAACGTCTCGGCAAGCTCCGGCTGGCGATGCTCGGTGAGCAGGCCAATGTAGTGCAGCTTGACCTGGCGCCAGACTTCGTCGTCGAGCGATTGCGCGTCGAATTCGTCCTCCAGCGTCACGATGCACTCGCGCACGCGCTCGTCGTAATAGGCGATGCGATCGCGCTGCAGCTTCTGGATGCCCATGAAGTCACCCGCCTCGAAACAGGCCTGCGCCGCGACACACACCTCGCGGAAGATGCGGTAATGCTTGTCGAAGCCGTCTAGCATCGTGCGGGCGACGTCGAAAGCAAACTGCGACGACAGGAGTTTCGGGAAGTGATTCATACCGGTCGTGACGGCCTGAGGGGCGCCGTGGCGCGCTTGCGTCGATTGTAGCGCCGCGCTCGGCGTCCGCAGGCCTGTCTCGTGTCTCGTAGGGGCTCGATTACATCGTTTCCGCGAACAGTTCCCGGCCGATCAGCATGCGGCGGATTTCCGAGGTGCCGGCGCCGATTTCGTAGAGTTTCGCATCGCGCCACAGGCGGCCGACCGGATACTCGTTGATGTAGCCGTTGCCGCCCAGGATCTGGATCGCCTCGCCGGCCATCCATGTGGCCTTCTCCGCCGTGTAGAGGATCACGCCGGCGCAGTCCTTGCGGACCTGACGAACGTGTTCGCTGCCCAGCGAGTCGAGCTGGCGGCCCACGGCATACAGATACGCGCGGCTCGCCTGCAGGATCGTGTACATGTCGGCCACCTTGCCCTGGATGAGCTGGAATTCGCCGATCGCCTGGCCGAACTGCTTGCGGTCGTGGATGTAGGGCACCACCACGTCCATGGCTGCCTGCATGATGCCGAGCGGGCCGCCCGCGAGCACGGCGCGCTCGTAGTCCAGGCCGCTCATGAGCACCTTTACGCCCCCGCCGACCTGGCCCAGCACGTTCTCTTCCGGCACTTCCACGTTCTCGAATACCAGTTCGCCCGTGTGCGAGCCGCGCATGCCGAGCTTGTCGAGCTTCTGGGCGACCGAAAAGCCCTTCATACCCTTTTCCACGATGAAGGCCGTCATGCCGCGCGCGCCCGCTTCCGGGTCCGTCTTGCCGTAGACCACCAGCGTGTCGCAGTCCGGGCCGTTGGTGATCCACATCTTCGTGCCGTTGAGCACGTAGCGCTCGCCGCGCTTTTCCGCGCGCAGCTTCATGCTCACCACGTCCGAGCCGGCATTCGGCTCGCTCATGGCCAATGCGCCGACATGTTCGCCCGACACCAGCTTCGGCAGGTATTTCGCCTTTTGCGCGGCCGTGCCGTTGCGATGAATCTGGTTCACGCACAGGTTCGAATGCGCGCCGTAGGAAAGACCGATCGAGGCCGAGGCGCGCGAGATTTCCTCCATCGCCACCATGTGCGCGAGGTAGCCCATGTTCGCGCCACCGTATTCTTCCGAGACCGTCATGCCGAGCACGCCCAGCTCGCCCATCTTGCGCCAGAGGTCCATCGGGAACTGGTCGGTTCGATCCACTTCGGCGGCGCGCGGGGCGATTTCCTTCGCGGCGAAGTTCGCCACCGATTCGCGCAGCATGTCGAGGTCTTCGCCGAGCATGAAATTGAGGCCGGGCAACATAGTCATGACGCAGTCTCCAGAGGGCGGCGCGTGGCGTGGCGCCCGCGCGTATGTTCGATGATGAGGCGAAAAAGCGTTGCTTGCTTCGATGAATCCGGTGAACTCGCTGATTCGGGCGGCGCGCGGCGGCGCTTAGCGCGCGGGCGTCGCGCCCAGCACGAACAGCGTTTGTTGCATCAGCGCGCACAGCGTCCATTTGCCGTTGTCGATGGCGAACAGTTCGGCGGTGGTGACGATGAGCGTGCGTCCGGCCTTGACGACCTGGCCGCGCCCGACCAGTGTATCGCCCTTGCCGGGCGCGAGAATGTTGAGCTTGTACTCGGCGGTCACGAGCTCCTGTTCGGGCGAAATGCGCGTGTAGCCGGCGTAGCCGCCCGCCGAATCGGCAATGGCGCCGATGACGCCGCCGTGGAAGAAGCCGTGTTGCTGGTTGACCTTGTCGGAGAAGGGCAGCGAGATCTCGCAATGGCCGTCGGCCAGATGCGTGATGTGCGCGCCCCAATGCGTCATGACGCCCTGGCTGTCGAAGCTCGCGCGAATTTTCGCCGCGATGGCGTCATCGAGCGGTGCGGCATGAGAGACAGGGACGGTAACCATGGCGACAAAGTCCACAAAAACACGAGTGTCGAGATATTACTTTACGTTTACGTAAACGTAAAGTAAGGATTTTCCAGAGTGCGAGAAACGAGAACGGGGCACCGGGGGGAGCGGGCCGCAAGCGACAAGGCGCCGACGAGCGCGGATTTGCGCCGGCCCCGGGCGTTGGCGTCACCGCGGGAGCGGCTGTTGGGGGCGTGAAGCGGGCTGTGGCCTGCGGGTCGTGCGGTGCGATGCATGGGAGGCAGGAGGTGCCGGGCGCATCGGCCCGCCGGCCATCAGTGCGAAGGCGTGGTTGTCTTGCCGCGTCGAGACGGGGTGGGCGGCGGTGTCTCGCCGGCCGCCTCGAGCAGCGCGAGGCATTGGGCTTCGTGCTGAGACACCTCATCGAGCGTGGCATGCAGGTCTTCGAGTTGCTGCTCGAGCACTTGCCGGTGCTGCGACAGCGTCTCCAGAAACACCTTGAGCTGCGGCACCGTGTCCTTGGGCGACTCGTAGAGGTCGAGAATCGTCTTGATCTCGGAGAGCGTCAGCCCGAGGCGTTTGCCGCGCAACGTGAGCTTGAGCCGCGTGCGGTCCTGCCCCGTGTAGACGCGGTGACGGCCACCCGGACCCTCGCGGGCCGGCGTGAGCAGGCCCTGATCCTCGTAGAAGCGGATCGCGCGGGGCGTGATGTCGAACTCGCGCGCGAGATCGGTGATCGTGTATGTGAGCATCGGGTTAAGCGAGCGATTGGGCGGGCGATTGAGCGGGTGGTTAAGCGATCGGCTAAGCGGTCGGTTAGGCGATCAGTTAGGCCGGCGGTCCGGCAAGGGATTAAGCAGGTGCTTACCATTACAGATAGAATTGCCGTTTACGTTAGCGTCAACTCGACTCCTGTGCAATCGGTGTCGCCGCCAGCCCGAGCGCGCCGCCGCACCCACAAGAGAACAAGCCCATCTGGAGCGTGGTCCCCGTGAATGCCCTCGAACAACAACTGAATTACCCGCTTGGCGATTTTCTGCCCGACGGCGGCACCGTGCACGAAGTCGCCCCCGGCGTCTTCTGGGTGCGCATGCCGTTGCCGTTCGTGCTCGATCACATCAACCTGTGGCTGCTGCGCGACGAAATCGATGGCGTCAAAGGGTGGAGCGTGGTCGACTGCGGCATCACGCATGCGCAGATCAAAGCGTACTGGGAGCAGGTGTTCGACAACGCGCTCGGGGGAGAGCCCGTACTGCGCGTGATCGTCACGCACTGCCATCCCGATCACCTCGGCCTCGCGCACTGGATTTGCAACGGCGGCGACAAGCGGCGCTGGCAGGCACGTCTGGCGATGTCGCTGGGCGACTATGCCTGGGGACGGCTGATGTCCGCCGGCGACAACAACAATGCCGCCAATGCGGGCGGCGACTTCGCGGTCGCGCACTTCATTGCGCATGGTCTTGCCGACGAAGCCATGATCGACCAGATCCGCAATCGCAAGACGTACTTCAGCGACCTCGTGCCCGAAGTGCCATCGCGCTACTTCCGGTTGCGCGATGGCGACACGCTGCGCGTCGGCGGCAGCGACTGGCGCCTGATCGCGGGCTATGGGCATTCGCCCGAACACATGGCGCTGTACTCCGAGCAACACAACCTGCTCATCTCGGGCGACATGGTGTTGCCGCGCATTTCCACCAACGTCAGCGTGTTCGACATCGAGCCCGAGGCCAACTCGCTGCAGCTATTCCTCGACTCGCTCGGCGTCTATCTCGAATTGCCGGAGGACTGTCTCGTGCTGCCGTCGCATGGCCGTCCGTTTACCGGGCTGCACACGCGCATCCGCCAACTGCGCGATCACCACGCCGCGCGATTGCAGGAAGTGCGCGAGGCGTGTGCCCGGGCGCCGCAAAGCGCCGGCGACATCGTGCCGATCATGTTTCACCGCAAGCTCGACGCGCATCAGACCACCTTCGCCATGGGCGAGGCGCTCGCTCACCTGCATCTGCTCTGGCATGCCGGCGAACTCAGGCGTGAGCGCGACGAAAAGGGCGTCTGGCGATTCTCTCCCGCGTAACGGCGCGAAGCCATCAGACGAGACGCCGCCCCGGCGACGGATGTCCCCGGGGCGGCGTTCATTGCGCAGGCCTGCGCCGGTGTGAGCCGGCGCGTGGCTGGATGCGCGGAATGCGCGCGATAGGCGTTATGCGTGCTTTGCCGACACCGGCACGTGACGGCCGTCGCGACCGAGCAGCCCATACGTCAGCAGGCTGATGCCGACCGTGAGCAGGATGTAATACGCCGGAGCCAGCGGATCCTGCGTGGCCTTGATCAGATACGTGATCCAGAACGGCGCGAGGCCGCCGAACAGCATCACCGAAACGTTGTAGAGAATCGACACGCCCGTCGAGCGAACGCCCACGGGGAACACTTCCGTGACGGCCGTCGGGAACGCGCCCCACACGAAGCCCATGCAGATGGCCGGGAGAATCTGCGCGAGCAGCAGATTGCCCATCGAGGGCGCGCCGTGCAGACGCGTGAACATCCAGAACGACGTCAGACCGTAGAACAGCACGAACAGCAGAATCAGCGGCTTGCGGCCCACGCGGTCCGAAATCCAGCCCGTGAGCGGACACAGCACGGCGATGAGCATGGCGGCGATGAACGTCGACAGGCTCGCCGCGCCCTGCGTGAGGCCGAGCTGCTTGACCGCGTAGATCGGCGTGTAGATCAGTGTGACGTAGAACGACGTCGTTGCGGCGACCGTCAGACCGAAGCCGGCGATCAGCGAGCGATAGTGCTTCGAGAAGACGTCGGCGAGCGGTGTGCGGCGCGCGGGTTCGCGCGCCGCGGCATACGCGAGGAATTCGGGCGACTCCGTCATGCGACGGCGAATGTAGAAGCCCACCGGCCCGATGAGAATCCCGAACAGAAACGGCAGACGCCAGCCCCAAGATTCGAGCGCCTCCTTCGTCAGCCCCGTGTTGAGCGCGTAGGCGCACAAGCCCGCCAGCGCGACGGCCAACGCCTGCGAACACATCTGGAAACTGCCGTAGAAGCCGCGCAGATGCGGCGGCGAGAATTCGATCAGCATGGCCGTCGAGCCGCCGAACTCGCCGCCGGCCGAGAAGCCCTGGATCACGCGCGCGAGCAGAATCAGCAGCGGCGCGGCGAAACCGATCGTGGCGTAGGTGGGCGCGATGCCGATCAGGCCCGTGCCCAGCGCCATGAGCAGCACCATCATCGAGAGGGCCGACTTGCGCCCGGCATGGTCGGCGTACAGGCCGAACGCCAGGCCGCCGATCGGTCGGAAGAAGAACGCCACGCCGAGCGAGGCCACACTCGCGAGCAGCGAGTTCGTGTCGTTTTCGGCGGGGAAGAAGAGTTTTGCGATGACGACTGCGAAAAGACCGTAGACGGTGAAGTCGAACCACTCGAATGCATTGCCCAGCGTAGAACCGATCACGGCCTTACGTCGCAGCGCCGGATCGATGACCGGCGTGCTCGTGGGGGTTGCCTGCATGTGCCTCTCCTGTTGGGGCGCCGCCGTCGGATAGGGATGCAAAGGGTTGGCCGTCGGCATCCGTCCGCTCTGTGGCGGCAAGTCCGGTTTAACGTCGTGTGTACCTCTTTTCAGGTTACGGACTCACTCTAGCGCAGGTTCGCAATGCACCACAACGGGTCAATATTCCGCCCGCGGCCGGCGTTTCCGCGGCGCGGGAAATACCTGCCGGCCGCCGGCGAGGCGCACCTGCCGCGGCCAAACGGTTCCTACGGCTTGGGCGGCGCTGCGTCGCGTTTGCGCTCCGACACACGCGGCTTGCGCGGCGCCCGGGCGAACAGCATGTCGTAGAGCCAGCGCGGCAGGCGGCGCATCAGGCATGCGACGACGCCCATCTGCCACGGCAATACCACGAAACGCCTGCGGCGTGCGATCGCGCCGGCGGCCTTGCGCGCGAACTTGTCGGCGTCCATCAGAAACGGCATCGGGAACGGATTGCCATCCGTCATCGGCGTGCGGATGTAGCCCGGTGCAATCGTCACGACGGCGACCTTGTCGGCCCGCAACTCCACGCGCAGGCTCTCCAGGTACGTCATGGCGGCGGCCTTGGAGGCGCTGTACGCGCCATGCCCGGGCAGTCCGCGCACGCCCGCCACGCTGCCGATGCCCACGAGCGTGCCGCGCCTGCGCGCGCGCATGCCGGCGACGAACGGGCTGAACGTGGCGACCATCGCCATCCAGTTGGTGTCCATGACGGAGGCGAAATGCGGCAGATCGGCGGCGTCTTCGGTATGCACGCCGTGGCTGATGCCCGCGTTGGCGATCACGATGTCGGGCACGCCATGACGCGCGATGAAGTCCTCGGCGGCCGCGCGCAGCGCGAGCGCGTCGCGCACGTCGAGCGCGTAGCAATGCACGGCATGCGGGTGCGGCAGCGTGGCGGCGAGATCGGTGAGCCTGTCGCCACGCCGCCCGACCAGTCCGAGAATGGCGCCCTGCGCGGCGTAGTGGCGCGCGAGCGCCTCGCCCAGCCCGCTCGAGGCGCCGGTGATGAAAACCTTCGGTGATGTCGTATGTGTGGCCATATAACGCAAAAGCCCGGCCGGGGCCGGGCTTTGTGAGCGGCGAAGCTTACATCTTCTTCGCGCGGATCTGGTTGATGATCGAGTCGGCCGTCTTGAGCGCGGCGTCGAACGTCTGCTGCTCGGTCGTGGCCGGCTTGCCCGCCTTTTGCAGCGCCTCGCCCGAGGTGGCCGGCGAAACCAGGTACTTGCCCTGGATCGCAATCGTCGGCACGCCGTCGATCTTGTAGTTTTGCCACGTCTTGTTGGCGATGTCCACGGCGGATTCCTTGCGCATCATGGACGGCTTGCCGGCCGCGTCATAAGCGTTGCCGTAAGCCGTCTTGTCGATGCCGAACTGTGCGAGGAAGTCGGCTTGCGAGTCCTTGGTGAGCAGGTAGTTGTGCCTCACGTGGATTTCGTTGAAGACCTTCGGCGTGAGTTCGGCTTCCTTGCCCAGCGTGCTGAGCGCGATGAACATGCGCGTGTGCGGCTCGAAGCGGCTCTGGAAGGCGACCGGCACGCGCTTGAACACCACGTCCTTGCCCTGCTTCTTGACCCACGCTTCGAGCGACGGCTCGAGCGCACTGCAATGCGGGCAGCCGTACCAGAAGAACTCGGTGACTTCGATTTTGCCCGCGCCGGCCGAGAGCGGTTGTTGCGGAATCGTCAGGTAGTCGGTCCCCGCGACCGGTGCTTCGGGCGACGCCGAGGCCGCGCCGGAGAGGAAACCGAAAGAAATCAGAACGGCACCAAGAAGTTTTTTCATGATCGTTGTCGATGTGTGAAGCGCACGCGCCGGCCCCCGGCCTGGCTGCGTCCGCGTGAAACCAGATCCCGGATTCAGGCGCATTCGCCAGCGTGTATGACCGGCAATGCCCTGCCGGGTTCAACGCCCGGCATGCGCCGCAAACCCCATCGCATGATGCAGCGTTTTACGGATTTGTGCTGCGTGCGCAGTCTGTCGGCCCTGAAGCAAAAGGCGTTGCCCGTGTGGTGCAACGCCTTTTGCGTTTATTGCTTGGTGAAACGGATGACCGCCGTGTCGTATCCGCCGTCCTGCAGGCGCTGACGCACGTGGTTCATCTCGTCGAGCTTGCCATACGGTCCGAGACGCACGCGATACAGCGTGAGACCGTTGGCGTCGCGCTGCGTGACCTTCGCCTCGAAGCCCGAGAGGGCCAGCCTGGCGCGCAGTTGCTCGGCGTCGTTTTGCGACTTGAAGGCGCCGACCTGCAGGTAGTACCCGGTGTTGGCGTTGTCCGTGGCGCTCGCCGGCGGCGTGGTCGGCGGGGCGACGGGCACGGTCGACTTGCCGTTGAGGATGTCGGCCGGCGACGGCTTCGTCTGGGCCGGCTGCGAAGGGGGCGCGGGCGGTGCGGACGGGCTCGAGGCCGCGGGCGGCGTGACCGGCGTGCCCGGCACCAGCGGCGAGGTGGCCGCGTCCGGTGCGGCCGGGCCCGATGCGGCGCCAGGCAGCGGCGTGCGCGGCTGCAGCGACTTGTTCGGGTCCGGCGCCTGCGCGGCCGGCGAATTCTCGGCCGGGCGCGGCGGCGTCTTTTCGACGAACGGGGTTGGCGTCTTCGTGATGTAGAGCGCGACGACGACGGCAACGGCCAGCCCAACGATCAGGCCGAGCACGATGCCCAGGAAAGTACCGCCCCGCTGGCGGGGTGGTCGACGTGTGTTTGCCATCGAGTCGATTCCGTCCTTACAGAGTTCCGATGCGTTTGCCGTTCGGAGTGGGTGGAAAACTGGCTTACATCTTGGCCGGGGCGGAGACACCCAGCACGGCGAGGCCGTTGCGCAGCACCTGACGCGTGGCCGCGAGCAGCGCCAGACGCGCATGCTTGATGGTCTCGTCGTCGACCAGCACGCGATCGGCGTTATAGAAAGAGTGGAACGCGCCCGCCAGGTCCCGCAGGTAGAAGGCCACGGCGTGCGGCGCCAACTCCTCGGCCGCGCGCGTGAGCATATCCGGATACTCGGCGAGCAGTTGCAGCAGCGCGAGCGCGCGTTCGCTGTCGAGCGGCGCGAGTTCGACGCTGGCCAGCCGTGCTTCGTCGCCGCCCCATTGCGTGAGGATCGAGCAGATGCGCGCATGCGCGTACTGCACGTAGTACACGGGGTTCTCGTCGTTCTGCTTGAGCGCGAGGTCCACGTCGAACACGAACTCCGTGTCGGCCTTGCGCGAAATCAGGAAGAAGCGCACCGCGTCGCGGCCGCGGCGCAGCGCGGCTTCTCGCTCGGCGGGGTCCGTCACCGGCGTCTCGGCCGTGATGCCGCCCGACCACTCGATCAGGTCGCGCACGGTCACGTAGCTGCCTGCGCGCTTGGAGATCTTCACCTCTTCGCCGTTGCGCATGACGGTGACCATCTTGTGCAGCACGTAGTCGGGATAGCCCTTCGGGATGCCGATGCCCAGCGCCTGAAGGCCGGCGCGCACGCGGGCGATGGTGCCGTGGTGGTCCGAGCCCTGCACGTTGATGACCTGATGGAAGCCGCGGTCCCACTTGCGCGTGTGATAGGCGACGTCGGGCACGAAGTACGTGTACGTGCCGTCGGACTTGCGCATCACGCGGTCCTTGTCGTCGCCGTAGTCGGTAGTGCGCAGCCACAGCGCGCCTTCCTGCTCGTAAGTCACGCCGGCGTCGACGAGCGCCTGTACCGTGCGCTCGACGCTGCCGTCGGCGTAGAGCGACGACTCGAGGTAGTACTGGTCGAAGATCACGCCGAAGGTCTGCAGGTCGATGTCCTGCTCGCGACGCAGATAGGCCACGGCGAACGCACGGATCGAGTCGATGTCCTCGATGTCGCCGCTGCCCGTGACGGGCTCGCCGTCGGAGGCCTGCACGGTCTTGCGAGCGAGGAAGTCCTGCGCGATGTCGCCGATGTAGTCGCCGTTGTACGCCGATTCCGGCCAGGCGGCGTCGCCCGGCTTGAGGCCGCGCGCGCGCGCCTGCACGGACGTGGCGAGCGTCTGGATCTGCACGCCGGCGTCGTTGTAGTAGAACTCGCGATGCACCGCACGGCCCTGCGTGGCAAGCAGGGCCGAGATCGTGTCGCCGAGCGCGGCCTGACGGCCGTGGCCCACGTGCAGCGGGCCGGTCGGGTTGGCCGAGACGAACTCGACGAGCACCGGGGCGGTGTCGCGGCCGGCGGCGCGTTGGCCGAAGGCGGCGCCCTCGGTCAGGACTGCGCGGGCCACCGATTGCTTGGCGGCGTTGGCCAGCCGCAGGTTGATGAAGCCGGGACCCGCGACCTCGACGGCATCGATGAGACCGCCGGCGCGGCTGTCGGCAAGGATTGCGTCGGCGATCTTCTGCGCCAGCTCGCGCGGATTGGCGCGCATCGGCTTGGCGAGTTGCATCGCCACGTTACAGGCCAGATCGCCGTGCGAGGCGACTTTCGGGCGTTCGAGCAGGATGGCCGGCGCGGCGGGCGCGGTGCCGTCCGTCGGCATCAGACCGGCGACGGCGTCGCCGATCAGCGCGACGAGAGCATTCTTTTGTGCGGGTAGCATTGGCGGGTGTTTCGGATGCGTCCGGACGCTGCCGGACGGGCAATTGAATCGTCAGCACCGGATTTTAACAGGTGTATGATGAAGTCACGGTGCCCGTCTTGCCCCTCATTGCGTGACGGCGGGGGCGAGCGGCGGTGATAACGCGAACAGGGAGACAACCATGTTGGTAACGTTCAAGTCCAAAGCCTCGCCCAATATCACCATGCTGGAAAACCTCGCGCAGTACCTGCTGGGCGTGGTCGGCAAGAGGCTCGGCGAGCGCGGCGCCATCGGCGAGGACGAAACGGCCGAAGCGATCGCGAAGCTCGAAGCCGCCATCGCGGAGGACAACGCTGCGGCCAAGAAGGAGAGCGAGGGCAAGAAGGCCGAGGAGCGCGACGAAGACGAGCGGCTGCGGCTGGCCCAGCGCGCCTACCCGCTGCTCGACATGCTGCGCGAAGCCCACAAGCAGAAAGTCGCCGTCATGTGGGAGACCTGAGGAAGCCGGGCCGACTTCGGGGGAGCGCCGCATCGCCGGACGCGCAGCGTCCGGGCCGCAGGCGACGCCGGTCGGGTCGCGCACGGGCGAGGCATTCGTCTGAGGCGTCCGTCTGACGCATCAAAAAAAGCAGGCCGCGTATCGCGTGCCTGCTTTTTTTTGCGTGCCCCGGATGGCCGGCGCGGCGATCCGGGGCTAAGGGGGGGATGATGCGGGATGGGCTTACTGGGCCCGGCCCGGCGCGTTGTCCGGAGCGTTGGTGCCGCCGTTGCCCGTGTTGCCGTTGTTCGGGGTCTTCTTCGTGCTGTGACGCTGCTTCTGCGCCTTCGAGTTCGGGTGCGGGTCCGACGGCGTCATGGTCTGCGCGCTCGGGCTCGGCGCCTGAGGCGACGTCGGCGAGGCCTGGCTGGGCATCGGCGTCGACGGGTCCGTCGTGGTGCCCCCGCCAGGGCCCGCGGCGCCACCCCCTGCGGCGCCACCGCCCGCGGCGCCTTGGGCGAAACTCAGTGCGGAAGCACCGGCAAGGGTCAGGGCTGCAATCGAGGTAATCAGCTTCTTCATCAGATGGACTCCTTTTGCTTTGCGCTGCACACCGAAGGAACGACTATCGTGCAGGCATCACTTGCGTCAGTGAGATTCCAGTCTAAGAAGCCGCTTGCGGCGGTGCTGTAAGCCTTTGTAATGGATTGTAATTCGACTTCTTTTTAGTCGTCCGAGCGGCTTGACCAGAAGACCTGGTTCACGCCGGGCAGCGTTTCGAGATGGTCGGTGAGCGCATCGAGTTCGCCCGCCTTCACAGCCGTCGGCAACAGCAGCGCTTCGATTTCGACTTCCGCTTCCCCGAACGGATGAATATCGAGCGCACGCACCGGATAGTTCGACGCCTCGAGCCACGCCTCGACCTTGTCGAGCACTTCGCGTTGCGTGGCGCGCGCGCAGATGACGGACAGCGCATAGGTCGCCTCGGACGTTGCCTCGTTGATCGGTGCGCGATTGATGCGATTGACGACCGGACGCAGCAGCGTGTTCGCCGCGAGCACGAAGGCCGCCACCACACACGCCTCGACGATCAGGCTCGCGCCCGCGGCGGCCCCTACGGCCGCCGAGCCCCATAGCGTGGCGGCGGTGTTCAGGCCGCGCACCGAAGCGCCGTCCTTCATGATCGCGCCCGCGCCGAGGAAGCCGACGCCCGAGACCACGTATGCGATCACGCGCGTGTCGCCCGGCATGAGCCGCATCGACAGATCGACGAACGCCGCCGCGCCCACTGCCACGAGCACGTTGGTGCGCAGGCCCGCGGTGCGCTGGCGCACCTGCCGTTCCACGCCGATGATGGTGCCGAGCACGAATGCGACGAACAGCGACACGGCCGTGTTGAGCAGAGGGACGAGCTGGAAATTCTGAATGCTTTGCAGTGCGTGCATGGAACGTCTCGAAATGAGCGAGCCGGCAGGCGGCCGAAGACTTTCATGGGCGCGGGCGATTCCGATGTGCCCGGTGGGCCGGCGCCGGCCGGTCGGGCGGGACACTACGCTTCGCGCGCGACAGGGGCGTGACATCGGGCATGACATCGGGCATGACACGGGGCAGCGCGCAGCGCGCAGCGGGACGCAGGGCGATGGGCGCCGCCGTGTGCGAGCCGCCGACGTGCCGGCTACTGCGCCGCCACGTTGCCGTCGTGCCGCCTCAGCGGCCGACGCCGCCGCGATTATGGCATCCGGGCCGGTCGGGCGAAAGTCGCTCGCCCAACCGGGCGCCACTCAGGGACGATGCCCTCGCGTCACGACAGTTGCGGCGCGAGCAGACGTCGCGCCGTGGCTTCATCCACGCCCGTGCGTTCCATGAAGTCCTCGAGCTGATCGGGGCCGATCTTGCCGACACTGAAATAGGTGCTGTCCGGATGCGAGAGATAGAAGCCCGACACGCTTGCCGCGGGCAGCATGGCAAGCGACTCGGTCACGCTCATGCCGATCTCGTGAGCCTGCAGGTAGTGGAACATCGGCCCTTTGACCGAGTGCTCCGGACAGGCCGGATAGCCGGGCGCCGGACGAATACCGACGTACTGCTCCTTGATGAGCGCGTCGTTGTCGAGCTGCTCGTCGGCCGCGTAGCCCCAGAACTCGCGCCGCACGCGAGCGTGCATGCGCTCGGCGAACGCTTCGGCCAGGCGATCGGCCAGCGCCTTGAGCATGATCGCGCTGTAGTCGTCGTGATCGGCGAGAAAGCCGGCTTCCCTGGCCTCGACACCGAGCCCCGCCGTCACGGCGAACACGCCGATGTAGTCGGCCACGCCGCTGTCCTTCGGCGCGATGAAGTCGGCAAGCGACCGGTTCGGGCGACGCACGCCGTCCACCACTGGACGCTCGCTCTGCTGGCGCAGGTTATGCCACGTGAACGCGATTTCGGCGCGCGTCTCGTCGGTGTAGATCTCGATGTCGTCGTCGTTCACCACGTTCGCCGGCAGCAGCGCGATGACCCCGTTGGCGGTAAGCCAGCGGCCCTGGATCAGACGGTTGAGCATGGCGCGGCCGTCCGAGAACACGCGGCGCGCCGACTCGCCGACGATCTCGTCGTTGAGGATCGCGGGGTACGGGCCGGCGAGGTCCCACGTCTGGAAGAACGGCCCCCAGTCGATGAATTCGGCGAGTTCGGCCAGATCGTAATTCTTGAAGACGCGGCGGCCGATGAACTTCGGCCTGGGCGGCACGTAGCTCGACCAGTCGACCTTGAACTTGTTCTCGCGCGCGGCAGCAAGCGAGACCATCGGCGTGGCCTTGCGGTTCGCGTGCTGCGCGCGCACGCGCTCGTAGTCCGCCTTCACCTCTTCAAGGTAGCGCGCCGCGCCCTCGTCCGAGAGCAGGTTCGAGGCGACCGATACGGAGCGCGAGGCGTCCGGTACATAGATCACGGGACCGTCGTAATTGGGCGCGATCTTCACGGCGGTGTGCACGCGCGAGGTTGTCGCGCCGCCGATGAGCAGGGGGATGTTGCGCAAACGGAAGTACTCGTCGCGCTGCATTTCCGAGGCGACGTAGGCCATCTCCTCGAGGCTCGGCGTGATGAGGCCCGACAGGCCGATGATGTCCGCGCCTTCTTCCTTCGCCTTGGCGAGTATCTCGGCGCACGGCACCATCACGCCCATGTTCACCACTTCGAAGTTGTTGCACTGGAGCACGACGGTCACGATGTTCTTGCCGATGTCGTGTACGTCGCCCTTGACCGTGGCGATCACGATCTTGCCCTTGGAGCGCACGTCTTCGCCGGCGGCGGCCATGCGCGCCTTTTCTTCCTCGATGAACGGCACGAGGTGCGCCACGGCCTGCTTCATCACGCGAGCGCTCTTCACCACTTGCGGCAGGAACATCTTGCCCGCGCCGAACAGGTCGCCCACGACGTTCATGCCGTCCATGAGCGGGCCTTCGATCACCTGGATCGGGCGACCGCCGGCGGCGGCAATCTTCTGACGCACTTCCTCGGTGTCTTCCACGATGAACGTGGTGATGCCGTGCACGAGCGCGTGCGTGAGCCGGGCCTCGACCGGCTGATTGCGCCACTCCAGGTTTTCTTCGCGCTTTTGCGCGCCGCCCTTGTAGCGGTCGGCGATCTCGAGCAGCCGCTCGGTGCTGTCCTCGCGCCGGTTGAGCACCACGTCTTCCACGCGCTCGCGCAGTTCGGGGTCGAGGTTTTCGTACACGCCGAGCTGGCCGGCATTGACGATGCCCATGTCCATGCCCGCCTGGATCGCGTGATACAGGAACACGGTGTGAATCGCTTCACGCACGATGTCGTTGCCGCGAAACGAGAACGACACGTTCGACACGCCGCCGCTGATCTTCGCGCCGGGCAGGTTCGCCTTGATCCAGCGCGTGGCGTTGATGAAGTCGACCGCGTAGTTGTTGTGCTCTTCGATGCCCGTGGCGACCGCGAAGATGTTCGGATCGAAGATGATGTCCTCGGGCGGGAAGCCGACTTCGTCGACCAGCACGCGATAGCTGCGCTCGCAGATCTCGATCTTGCGCTGGTAGGTGTCGGCCTGACCCTGCTCGTCGAAGGCCATGACGACGGCGGCCGCGCCGTAACGGCGGATGCGTCTGGCGTGATGCACGAACGCTTCCTTGCCTTCCTTGAGCGAGATCGAGTTGACGATTGCCTTGCCCTGCACGCACTTCAGACCCGCCTCGATCACTTCCCACTTGGAAGAGTCGATCATGATCGGCACGCGCGCGATGTCGGGCTCCGAGGCGATCAGGTTCAGAAAGCGCACCATGGCGGCTTTCGAGTCGAGCATGGCCTCGTCCATGTTGACGTCGATGACCTGGGCGCCGTTTTCGACCTGCTGGCGGGCGACCGCCAGCGCTTCGTCGAACTGGCCGTTCAGGATCATGCGTGCGAACGCTTTCGAGCCCGTGACGTTGGTGCGCTCACCGACGTTCACGAACAGCGTGCCCTCGCCGATGTTGAAGGGCTCGAGGCCGGACAGGCGCATTGGCTGCACTGGCGTTGCGAAGGGCGTTTGGCTCATGGGCGAATCCGTTCGGTGAGTGGCGCGGCGGTGTGGCGGCGCGCCGGGATTTCTGGCAATCGATCTTGTGGGGCGGGCTGCCCGGCCGCCCGTTGGCTTACGACGCGTGCGCCGCGTCGCGGTACTGCGACGGCCAGCGGCGCGGCTTGACGTCCGCGAGCGCTTTCGCGATTTGCGCGATGTGCTCGGGCGTGGTGCCGCAGCAGCCGCCCGCGAGGTTCACCAGACCAGCCTGGGCGAACTCGCGCAGCAGGCCCGAGGTGACGTCGGGCGTCTCGTCGAAGCCGGTGTCGCTCATCGGGTTGGGCAGGCCGGCGTTCGGATAGACCGACACGTATGTGTTGCACAGCTTGGCCAGCTCGGCGATGTACGGACGCATGAGCGTGGCGCCGAGCGCGCAGTTCAGGCCGAAGGTGAGCGGCCGGGCGTGGCGCAGCGAGTTCCAGAACGCCTCGACGGTCTGCCCCGACAGGATGCGCCCGGAGGCGTCGGTCACCGTGCCCGAGATCATGATCGGCAGCACTTCGCCGGTGTCTTCGAACAGCTCGTCGATGGCGAAGAGCGCGGCCTTGGCGTTGAGCGTATCGAAGATCGTCTCGACGAGGAACAGGTCCACGCCGCCTTCGAGCAGCGACTTCGCCTGCGCGTAGTAGGCCTCGCGCAGTTGATCGAAGTCGACGTTGCGCGCGCCTGGGTCGTTCACGTCGGGGCTGATGCTCGCGGTCTTGGGCGTCGGGCCGATGGCGCCGGCGGCAAAGCGCGGCTTGTCGGGCGTGCTGTAGGCGTCGCACGCTTCACGTGCGAGACGGGCCGACTCGCGGTTCATCTCGTCGGCCAGGTGCTCCATGTGGTAGTCGGCCTGCGCGATCGTCGTCGCCCCGAAGGTGTTCGTCTCGATGATATCGGCGCCGGCGGCGAGATACTTGCGATGGATCTCGCCGATGACGTCCGCGCGCGTGAGCGAAAGCAGCTCGTTGTTGCCCTTCACGTCGTGCGCGAAGTCGGCGAAACGTTCGCCGCGATACTGCGCTTCGGTCAGCTTGTACTGCTGGATCATCGTCCCCATGGCGCCGTCCAGAATCAGGATGCGTGATTCGAGCAGCGCGGGCAGGACCTGAGCGCGCGTGTATCGGGGCGCGCCGGGGCGCGGCGGCTGCGTGGCGTTCGGTGCGGTCCCCGCTTGGGCGCTGGCGGCGGATGAGGTTGCGGTAGTCATGACGGACGTCGCCTCGGAGTGGCCGGAAAACCTATAATTGTAATGGTTTTCGGCCATCGTGCCCGCGCGCCGTCGCCCGTCGGGCGGGCCGCGGCCGCCGCCCGGCGCGGGTCGTTCAGCCCGCCCGCGGCCCAGGCGGCGCGTCCCTTCAATCCTCTTTCGTCAACGACATGGAATTCCTGCTCCCGGGCGCCGCCCACAAGTTTCTGCAAGCCAACGCCAACGCCCTGTTCGTCGACTGCCGCAGCGAAATGGAATACCTGTTCGTCGGGCACCCGGCCGGCGCGATCCATGTGGCCTGGAACGACGGTCCGGACTGGGAGATCAACCCGCACTTCGTGCAGAGCGTTCGCAAGCTCGCCGGCGCCGGCGGCGAGCGGCCAGTGCTGCTGATCTGCCGCAGCGGCAACCGCAGTGCCGCCGCGGGCGAAGCCCTCGAGGCGGCCGGTTTCCTGAACGTCTATGCCGTGCAGCACGGCTTCGAGGGCGATCTCGACGCCACCCATCACCGCAACGCCGTCAATGGCTGGCGCTTTGAAGGCTTGCCCTGGGAGCAGTGCTGAAGCCGCCGGCGCCGTCATGCCCGGGCGGGCCTCACATCGGGTCAAGCCGTGGCGGGCGTGTGCCGCGACCATAAAAAAACCCTCGCCGGAGCGAGGGTTTTTCGTGGCTGCACCGCGTGCGGTGTCGGAGTCAGTGGAGCACGACCGGATTCGTCATGAAGTTATCGAACTGGCCGAGGAACTCATCGACTTCGTCCTCGGAGGGTTCGGTGGCAATGAGCTTCTGCACCTCTTCACGGAATTGCCGGGCGAGCGAGCCGTCGAGGAAGATCTCGCGGCCAGCGGTTTTGTCCACGATTTCATAGCCACCCGCAGACAGCGCGTGATTGCCGTTATCCGCGGCAAACTCGACGACACAATAATTCGGGCTGTTGTAAATCATGAGCATGGCAACTCTCCTGGTGTTCCTGCATGGTCCTTGGTAACCCACATAGGGGCGACGCGGCGCGATTTCAAGAGGCGATGCCCCATGATTCGCTTATCGGCACACCGGCTGACGAATTCAATGGTTTGGGCCCTCCTTGTGAATTTCCACGCTAAAGGTTCCGATTCGGACTCGTTCGAACGTTAGATGCGCTCGCTTGCAAAAACGTTGCAAGGAGATTGGTTACGAACTGTTTCTGCTCGACGATGGACAGATGCGCCGCGTCGGGCACGATTTCGAGGCGCGCGCCGGCAATGCCCTCGGCAATGCGCCGGGCCACGGCGGGCGGCGTCGACGGGTCGTTTTCGCCGACGATGACCAGTGTCGGCGCGTCGATCTCGTGCAGCCGCGTTCGCACATCGAACGCGGCGAGCGCCTCGCACGCGCCAGCGAAACCCTCGGGATGCGCATGGGCGACCAGCGAACGGATGCGCTCGGCCCGCGCCGGGTGCCGCTGGCGGAAGCCGGCGCCAAGCCAGCGCTCGAGCGTGCCGTTGGCGAGTTCCCTCATGCCATGCGTGCGGGCCTTGGCGGCGCGCTCCAGGAATTGCTTCGCGTCGGCGGCGTCGTACCCGGCGGTCGTGTCGATCAGCGTCAGGCTCGCGACGCGCTCGGGGGCGTCGAGCGCCAGTTGCTGCGCCACGGCGCCGCCCATCGAAATGCCGATGAAATGCGTGCTCGGAATTTCCAGCGAGCTGAGCAGCGCCGTCGCGTCGGCGGCCAGTTGCTCGACGGTGTACGGGCCGTCGGGCACGTCGCTCGCGCCGTGCCCTCGGCTGTCGTATCGCAAGACCCGGAAGTGTGCGGCGAGATCGGGCACGAGATCGTCCCACACCGTGAGATCCGCACCCAGGGGGTGCGCCAGCGTCAGCCACGGTCCGTGGCCATCCACCGCGTAGTGAATCGATACACCGTTAGCACTGACTTTCATGGCGAGAGGCCTCCCATCAATCGTGAACGTGTGTCGATGCAGTGGGATGTTTCCGATTATGTCAGGAACCTTGCGCTCGTGCAGCGCGTTTCGTCGTAGTAGGGCAACACTTCGCGCCCGGCCCGCGTGAAGACTCGATCGGCGCCACCGCCGCTCGATCGTTTGAATTTCGAGACATGTATTTCGGGACGTTTTTCGATGCCGGCGAGCGTGCCGCAAACCGCACCGTGAGCAGGGTTATCGCGACGCGGGCGGCGCATCCGGCCCGTGATTCAATTCGTCGCCTTTTGCGTGAAGACCAGCTCGAACTCGTTGCCCGACGGCTCGACCTGTCTGACGCGCACGGGCATCCAGTCGAGCGACGGCGCGAGCCAGATGTCGACGCGCCGCTCGTCGCCCGCCTTGCGCGGCAGCCGCGTGAAGTGGCGCGTCTCGACGTAGCCCTGGGGCGTGCGCAGCGTTTCGGTGCCGACATACTGCACCGGCCAGACCTCGCTGCTGTCCGTGTCGGCCACGGTGAACTCGTGCGTCACGCCGACCTGGGTGTAGCGCTCCGGATTGCCTCGGGCGTAGCCGGCCAACTGCATCATCACGCTGAAGCGGTCCTGGGCGCCGGGCGCGAGCGGCGCCGACTGCCCCGAACGCGTGAAGCTCAGCGTGGGTGTGGCGTCGCGCTCAAACGTCGTGACGTATTGCGCGCGTCGGCCGCGTTTTTCTATATAGCGCGACGGCGCGATGCCATTCGCGTCGAAGCCGCCCTCGCTGACGAATTCGAACGTGCCGAAGAAAATGATCGGCACGGCGACCCGCAGCTCGTAATGCCCGTTTTCGTTGACCCAGTGCAACTCGCCGGTCTGGTTGCGAACGCCGTTCATGAGCGCGTCGTAGGTCAGCGTGGCCGAGGGCGGCGGGGCGAACTTGTCGCCGTTCGCCGCCGCTGCGGTGAGTGCTGGACCGGGCGGCGCGGGCGCCGACGCGGGGGCGCCGGCCGTGTCGGGCGAATTGCCGTCGCCCGCGGTCGTTTGTGATGCGGACTGCGGGCCGGGCGCGTCGGCGTGCTCCGGCGCGGCGATCGTGTCCGTCGGCGCGGATGGCGCGGGCGGCGCGGCCGGCGCGGATGGCGGCTTGACCGCGGGCTTGCGCACGGGTGCGGGGGGCGCGGGCGGCGGTGGGGGCGCCGGCGGCGCGGGTGGTGCGATGGGCTTGAGCGGAATCAGCGTGATCGGGATTTCCGGGAGCGGCGTGTCGTCGAGCGCGCGGCGGTGGCGATCGACCCACAGCGCGAGGAACACGTGCGCCGCGAATACGGCCACGAGCACCGCGGCCCAGATGCGCCAGCCGGGCCAGACGCGCCAGCCGCGCCTGACGCCGCGTGCCCGCCGGCTGGACTGCGGCGGCATCGGCGGCATCGGCCGTGTCCGGCCTGCCGGCGGCGAGGCGGCCGCGCGGGCGGTGTCGGCAGAGTCGGCGGGGTCGTTGGGAACCGGAGGCACGTTGGGCGCTGCGTCGCGTGAGAGTCGATGGGCAGACGGTGACACGAAATTCGAAAACTCGAAAGTTCGAACGCTCGAAAGGTCGAACGCTCGAAAGGCCAGGACGCCAGAGCGGCAGGATCGCATGTTGCGGCGACCCCGGTTCGACAGACGCCGAGCCGGGCCGTTCACGCGCGCGGCGGCCTGCGTCCCGGCACGCGGCTAGGGCGCCGCGCCGGGGGCGTGCGCGTGGCCGAGGTCAGCCGACAGACGCTGCGCGAGCGCGCGCAGCGCGGTGTCGATGGGCCCGCCCCAGCGCGCGTCGAAA
Source organism: Pandoraea sp. CB10b_02 (assembly GCF_002216225.1). NCBI lineage: Bacteria > Pseudomonadati > Pseudomonadota > Betaproteobacteria > Burkholderiales > Burkholderiaceae > Pandoraea > Pandoraea sp. CB10b_02. The sequence goes on along the minus strand of NZ_NJGW02000004.1, from coordinate 230,325 downwards.
CGGCTCTCGGGGCCGAGCGCCATCAGGCCCATGACGAGCTGCCCGGTCGCATCGAACACGGGCATGCAGAAGGCGTTGACCGACGGCAGCACCGTGCCCTCCACGCGTGCCGCGCGATGCGCGCGCACGTCGTCGAGCACGGCATCGTATTCGGCGCGTGTGGCAGGCAGATGATGGCGAGACGCGTGTTGCAGTCCGGCAAGCGCCGCGTCGATGAGCGGTGCGGTCTGGCGCGCCGGCAGATAGGCGGCGAACAGGCGGCCGGCGGCCGATTCGAGCATCGGCATCACGTCGCCCAGGCGCAGCGGCACGCGTAGCGGAAAGGTCGAGTCCAGCCAGTGGACCACCGTCGGCCCCTGATTGCCCCACACGCACAACCCCACGGTCTGGTCGATGGTGTCGCGCAACTGGTTCAGTGCGAAGCGGGCGGCCTTGAAGGCGTCGATGCGGGCGAGATGGGCGAGGCCCATGCGCAGCGTGAAGGGACCCAGATCGTAGCGGCCGCTCACCGGGTCCTGCACGATGAGGCCGAGGCGCTGGAAACTTACGAGATAGCGGTGCGCCTTGGCGGGGTTCATGCCGGCCGCATGCGCGAGATCGCGCAGCATCATGGCGTTCGACGCGCCGGTGAGCACCTCGATGAGCCGGAAGCCGACCTCGATCGACTGGATGCCCGAGCGGGCCTTCTCCTCGTCGGGCGCCTTGTCCTCATTGCCGTCGTTGGTTTCGGGGGGGTATGCGTCGCCGTCGTCGATGTTATTGGGCATGGTCATGTGTCTCTGTCTTTTCCTCGTCGCGGCGGTGCTCGCGCGCGTTGGGCGCATGCCTTGCGCACGCGCGGCAGCGTCGCCGGTGCTGCCCGCGCCCCGAGCCGGGCGTGCGGGCGAAGCGCTCAGGTAGAATCGTCGGCTTCACGCGCCATTCTATCGGGCTTGAGACGGCCCGCAGACTTCATCACATGAAACTCGCTACCCGTAAGGACGGCACTCGCGACGGCCAGCTGATCGTCGTCTCGCGCGACCTGTCGAGCGCCTGCATTGCCGACGCCATCGCGCCCACGCTGCAACGCGTGCTCGACGACTGGACCTTCTACGCGCCGCAACTCCAGACGCTCTACAACGAACTCAATCACAACCGCGCCCGCAACGCCTTTGCGTTCGATCCCGCCGAGTGCATGGCGCCGCTGCCGCGCGCCTATCAATGGGCCGACGGCTCGGCCTACGTCAATCACGTCGAACTGGTGCGCCGCGCGCGCGGGGCCGAGATGCCGCCCGAATTCTGGACCGACCCGCTCATGTACCAGGGCGGCAGCGACGACTTCCTCGGCCCGACCGACGACATCGTCTGCGCCTCGGAGGACTTCGGCATCGACTTCGAGGCCGAACTGGCCGTGATCACCTCCGACGTGCCCATGGGCGCGAGCCCGGCCCGAGCGCTCGAAAGCGTGCGCCTGCTGATGCTGGTCAACGACGTGAGCCTGCGCAACCTGATTCCGGCCGAACTGGCCAAGGGCTTCGGCTTTTTCCAGAGCAAGCCCGCGAGCAGCTTCTCGCCGGTGGCGGTCACGCCCGACGAACTCGGCGACGCCTGGCGCGACGGCCGCGTGCATCGCCCGCTCACGGTGAAATGGAACGACAAGAAGTTCGGCGCCCCCGAATGCGGCGAAGACATGGTGTTTCACTTCGGCCAGCTCGTCGCGCATGTGTGCAAGACGCGCAACGCGCGCGCGGGCACCATCGTCGGCTCGGGCACGATCTCGAACAAGGACCGTAGCCGCGGCAGCGCCTGCATCGCCGAGAAGCGCATGCTCGAGATGATCGACAAGGGAGCGCCCGAAACGTCGTTCATGCGCTACGGCGATCGCGTGCGCATCGAGATGTTCGACGCCCAGGGCAAGTCGATCTTCGGCGCCATCGATCAGGCCGTCGCGCCGCTGGACGAGTAAGGCGCGCGGCGCGCGATCGGTGTCGGCACGATCGCGCGCAATGAGAATGCGCCCCCGAAATCCGCATCATCCGTGGCTTTGCGAGGTGCGCGATGCTACCTCCATAGGGTGAACCCGAATATGGCGGGCAATTCCGGCTCGGCTATTCTTGGTCTCCTTGAGTCGGTTCGCACCCCTGACGGGTGTGGGGGCCGGCGCTAACTTTCGCCGGCGCGGCGCGAGGTGTCCGTCCGGGCGCCTGGCGCAAGAAAAAACGCAGCGCGGGCCAGACCAGGAGATTTTCCATGCGAAACCCCGTGCGCACCGCACTGCTGGGTGCGATGTTGCTGGCGCTGGCCGGCGCCGCCGCCGCTCAGGTCAAGATCGGCGTGAGCATTTCGCTCACCGGCCCTGCCGCTTCGCTCGGCATTCCGGCACGCAACACGGTCACCATGCTGCCGACGGAAATCGGCGGCCAAAAAGTCGACTACATCGTGCTCGACGATGCGTCCGACACCACGACAGCCGTTCAGAACACCAAGAAGCTCATCTCCGAGAACCACGTCGACGCCATCATCGGCTCGTCGATCACGCCGAACACGCTGGCGATGCTCGACGTGATCGCGGGCGGCACCACGCCGACGATCTCGCTCGCGTCCTCGGCGCGCATCATCGAGCCGGTCGACGCCAAGCGTTACTGGATGTTCAAGACCCCGCAGACCGATGCGCAGATGGCCTCGGCGATCGCCGAGCATGCCAGCCGCCACGGCGTGAAGACGATGGCGTTCATCGGCCAGGGCGATGCCCTGGGCGAGGCGTTCTATGAGGAAGTCGCCAAGTTCGCCGGCCTGCACAAGATCAAGATGGTGGCCAACGAGCGTTTCGCGCGCACCGATCCGAGCGTGACAGGCCAGATCCTGAAAATCATGGCGACCAATCCGGACGCCGTCGTCGTGGGCGCGGCGGGCACGCCGGCCGCCCTGCCGCCCAAGGCGCTCGCCGAGCGCGGCTACAAGGGCCTCGTGTATCACAACCACGGCGTGGGCAACAACGATTTCCTGCGCGTGTGCGGCAAGGACTGCAACAACACGTATCTGCCGGCGAGCCCGGTGCTCGTGGCCTCGCAACTGCCGGGCGATCATCCGGCCAAGGCAGTCGCGCTCGACTACATCAAGAAGTACGAAGCCAAGTATGGGGCGGGTACCGTGGCCGCGTTCGGTTCGTATGCCTGGGACGCCGGCATTCTGCTGCAGCGCGCGATTCCCGTCGCGCTGAAGACGGCCAAGCCGGGTACGCCGGAATTCCGCAAGGCCCTGCGCGATGCACTCGAGACGAGCAAGGACGTGCACGTGACCAACGGTGTGATCAACATGAGCCCGACCGATCACCTCGGTCTCGACCAGCGCGCTCGCGTGATGGTCAAGATCGACAACGGCAAGTGGCTGCTCGCGCCGTGAGCGCATGGATGTGAGACGGCAAACTCCGCACGCATCCGAAGTTTCGACCGTTGTTCCGACCGTTTGACCGTCGGCGGCGCCGGCCTCGCCCGGCGCCGCTGTTCCCATCCCCGCCCGCGCGGGGATATTTTTTTGGAGCGGTAGACCATGTCGCAAGACCCGTATCAACACTACCAGTCGCTGCAATTCAAGCGGCATCCCAACGGCGTGCTCGAGCTCGTCATGGGCGCCGGCGCAAACAAGAGCGGCCTGTCGACGGCCGACCATCGCATGCATCAGGAGCTCGCCGACGTGTGGCGCGATATCGATCGCGACACCGAAACGCGTGCCGTCGTGATTCGCGGCGAGGGCAAGGGCTTCTCCGGCGGCGGCGACCTGTCGCTCGTGCAAGACATGGCCGACGATTTCGCGGTGCGCGCGCGCGTGTGGCGCGAGGCGCGCGACCTCGTCTACAACGTGATCAACTGCAGCAAGCCGATCGTGTCGGCCATGCACGGTCCGGCGGTGGGCGCGGGCCTGGTCGCCGGGCTGCTCGCGGACATCTCCATCGCGGCGAAGACGGCGCGCATCATCGACGGTCACACGCGTCTGGGCGTGGCAGCGGGCGACCATGCGGCGATCGTGTGGCCGTTGCTGTGCGGCATGGCCAAGGCGAAGTATTACCTGCTGCTGTGCGAGCCGGTGACGGGCGAGGAAGCCGAGCGCATCGGGCTCGTGTCGCTCACGGTCGACGAGGCTGATCTGCTTCCCAAGGCGTTCGAAGTGGCCGACAGGCTCGCGCGCGGTTCGAGTACGGCCATTCGCTGGACGAAATACACGCTGAACAACTGGCTGCGCAGCGCGGGCCCGGCGTTCGACGCGTCGCTCGCTCTCGAATTCATGGGCTTTTCGGGGCCCGACGTGCGCGAAGGCATTGCGTCGCTTCGCGAGCGTCGCGCGCCGGACTACGGCGGCGATGCGCCGTTCTGACACACCACCGGCGCGCGCTGGGCGTATGATCGATGTTCAAGCGCCACGACGCGCGCGTTCGGGCGGGAAAGGTCGGCCGGCGCCCGTCCCCGACCGTGACTGGAGACTGTAATGAGCGATTCGACGAGTGCCATGCCAAACGGCTTCGACATTCTCAAGAAGATGTGGGAAGCCTTCAGCCCGCCGGCGACGTTCACTTCGCCGCTCACGCAACTGATGCAGAGCGCGGCGCCGTTGCTCGATCCGGACGAGATCGAAAACCGCATCGCCGAGATGCGCGCGGTCGAGCAGTGGCTCACGCTCAACCTGAATGTGCTGCGCTCGACCATCCAGGCCTTCGAAGTGCAGCGCGCGACCTATGCGACGCTGCGCGCCTTCGGCAGCGGAGGTTTTGGCGCGGGCAGCGGCGCGGGCGAGGCGAGCACGGCACAGGCGTCGCCGGCATCCGAGGAGAGCGCCGGCGGTGCGACCTTCTGGCGCTCGCCGTTCGCTGCCCCGGAACCGGCGCAGGACGTGGAGCCGCACGCGGGCGCGTCAGAGGCGCGGGAGGCGTCGGCGACCGGCGCGCAGCCCGAGCCCGGTCCGGATCAGGAAGGGGCCGCCGCGGGGGACGCGCCGCCGGACAGCGACGAGAAGCCGTCTCCCTTCGCGCAGGCGAGCAACGCCTACGCCGCGCTCGATCCCTCGCTGTGGTTCAACGCCATGCGCGCGCAGTTTGATCAGATCGCGGCAGCGGCGCAGGCCGCCGGCGTCTCGGCCGCGCAGATGACCGAGGCGGCGGCGGCACAGATGTCCGATGCGGCGGCCAAGGCGGCGCAGGCCGCCGCCGCGCCGACCAAGTCCACAGAGAAGTCCGCACGGAAGTCCGCGGCAAAGGCGTCCGGCAAGCCGGCAGGCAAGCGCGCCGGCAAGGCCTCCGGCGAGCCCGGCAAGACGGCAAAGCGCGGGGCCGAGGAGGCGACAGCGGCCGGGACCGCGAGCAAGCGTTCGCCCGCCGCGAAGAAGGCGCCCGCGAAGAGCGCCACGAAAGCATCGACCCGGGCATCAACCAAAGCCTCCACGGCGGCCGGGCCGGCGGGCAAACCCGCCGGCAAGCAAGCAGCATGGAAGTGGTAGGAACACGATAGCGCCGAGCGCATCGGCACTCAGAACAACGGCAGCAACGACAGGAGGGGCCCATGATCTCAGGCGAACGCACCGGCCTCGTCCTGATGGGCGGCGGCGCTCGCGCCGCGTATCAAGTGGGCGTGCTCTCGGCGATTGCGGCGATTCAACGCGAAGTGCTGCCGTCGCGGCGCGCGATTCCGTTTCCCATCGTCTGCGGCACGTCCGCCGGGGCGATCAACGCGGCAGCGCTGGCCTCTCACGCCGACGACTTCCAGCACGGCGTGATGAAGCTCGACGCCGTCTGGCGGCAATTCCACGCAGGGCAGGTGTTTCGCGCCGACTCGCTCGGCATGGCCGGCACCGGGGCGCGCTGGCTGGCGGCGCTCTCGCTGGGCTGGGCGCTGCGCCGCTCGCCGAAATCGCTGTTCGACTGGTCGCCGCTTGCCGACATGCTGCGCAACGCAATCCGCCTGGATCGCCTGCCGGACGTCTTCGCCGCAGGCGCGCTTTCGGCGTTGTCGGTGACCGCGCTGTCCTACTCGTCGGGCAAGCATGTCACCTTCTACCAGAGCGCCGAGCCGATCCAGGCCTGGAAGCGCTCGCTGCGGCTCGCGCGCGCGGTGCCGCTTACGGTCGACCATCTGCTGGCGTCGAGCGCGATACCGTTTCTCTTTCCGGCCGTCGAACTCGACCTCGACGGGCAGTCCGAGTATTTCGGCGACGGCTCGATGCGTCAGATCGCGCCGCTCAGCCCGCCGATTCACCTGGGCGCGACGCGCATTCTGATCGTGGGCGCCTCGCATGCCCAGTACGGCGTGGACAGCAGCGGCGAGCGCATCGGCGGCTACCCCAGCCTCGCGCAAATCGGCGGGCAGGCGCTCGCCAGCGTGTTCATCGACGGCCTGTCGGCGGATCTGGAGCGTTTGCAGCACATCAACAACGTGCTGCGGCATGTGTCCGAGGCCGATCGCGAATCGAGTGGATGGAAACCCATTGAGACACTCGTCATTTCACCGAGCCAGCGCCTCGAGCCGATTGCGGCGCGGCATCTGCAACAGATGCCGCGCGCGGTGCGCACCATGCTCGGCGCGATCGGTGCCGACGAGGCGCGCGGCGCGGCGTTCGCGAGCTACCTGCTGTTCGAGTCGTCCTACACGCAGGAGCTCATCGCGCTGGGCGAGGCGGACGCCTATGCGCAGCGCGACGCCATCGCGGCATGGCTCGTCGCCGAAGCCGACGGCACCAGCCCACTCGAGCACGTGGAGGCCGGCGCCGTGGGCGGCGACGACCTCCCGGCCAACTCCGCGCTGGCCGCGCGCGCGCCGCATGCCGAACAAGCCGTGGCTGCCGAGGGCAGCAAACCCGCCGTTGGCGGCGACGCCGCCTGAGCCTCATGATGCGATCCCCATCTTCCCAATCCGTGAAACCGGCGCCCGTCGCTCGCGTGAAGTCCGCGAAACCCTCGGCGGCCTGTCCATATCCGTCGACCTTCTGGCGCGATCCGGCGCTGCCGTTTCTCGAGGCGCGGGAAGTGGTGGACGGCCGTCGCGTATGCTACGCGCTGCACAGCCACGAGACGTTTTCCATCGGCGTGGTGACGGGCGGGCGCAGCACTTATCTGAACGGGCGCGCGAGAGAGACGGTCGGCGCAGGCAGCGTCGTCGTGATGAACCCCGACGCCGTTCACGCCTGCAACCCGATCGGCGAGCAGGCGTGGGCCTACCGCATGCTGTTCGTCGACACGGTGTGGTTGCGCGATTTTCAGCGCGAGATCGGCTTCGGCCATGGGCAGGACCTGCACATGTTCGATCCGTTGTCCTCGCGCGACCCGGTACTCTACGCAGGCATCAACCGGCTCTACGACATTTGCACGGATGCCTCGCGTGACAGGCTCGAGCGCGAGAGCGCCGTGCAACAGTGTTTCATCGACGTGCACGAGCGGCTCAATCCGGCACCGCGACCGGTGCGCGACGATCCGCACAAGCACAGAAAGCTTGCCGACGCCGCCGACTTCATCCGGGCGCACTGCCGGGAATCGCTGACGCTGGCGCAGATTTGCGCCGCGGCCGGGTTGTCGGCGTCGTACCTGACGCGTGCGTTTCGTGCGCATTACGGCCTCACACCGCACGCGTTCCTGATGAACCAGCGGATCCAATACGCGCGCGCACGGCTGCGGCGCGGCCATGCCATTGCCGAAGTGGCGCTCGACGCCGGCTTTGCGGATCAGGCCCATTTCCAGCGCACGTTCAAACAACTGCTCGCGGCCACACCGGGGCACTATCGGGAGTCCCGCGCTGCCTGACTCGCCACCTGACTCATCGCTTGACGCGCCATCTGACGCACGGCCACGCCCGGACGGCGATTCAGGGTGTTGCGCATCGAGCGGCGCGCGCTCGGGACCGCGCCGCTCGCCATACCGAGCCGCATGTGCCCCGCCTACAGGGTGGCCGCCAGATACACGGCGCTGGCGGCGAGCAGTGCCGCCATGACGCGGTTCAGGCGCCGAACGCGCTTTGCGCTGCGCATCTGGCGCCGCATCATCGCGCCTGCGGCCGCCCAGCAGCCAACCGATAGCCAGCAGACCACGAAGTAAATCGCAGCGAACTGCCAGATGCGCACCGGCTCCCCGGCCGTGTACAAGCCCATGCCGGCGAACGCTGCGAGCCATGCCTTCGGATTGAGCCACTGCATGATGGCGCCATGCACGACCGAGGGGCCGCGTTGCACGGCAGCGTCGCCGATTTCGCCATCGTCACGCGCGAGCTTGTACGCCATGTAGAGCAGGAAGGCCACGCCGAACCACTGAATCGCGTGCATCAGCACGGGCGCGCGTTGCAGCAGTTCGTAAAGCCCGAAGCCGACCGCCACGAGCAGCAGGACGAACGCCACCGTCGCGCCCGTCACATGACGCAGGCTGGGCACGAGCCCGTAGCGCGCGCCCGCGCCCAACGCCACGACGTTGACCGGGCCAGGGGTGATCGAAGCGGCCAGCGCAAACGCGGCCATCGAATAGGACAGAGTCATCGGAATCCTCAGTGCGAAATGACGGTAATGCGAGGTTCCGACTGTAGAGCGCGGCGGGCGCCGCGTATTGAAGAAAACTGCCCTCTCGCGAATGATGGTTTCGGGCCGTCGCCAGAATGCGAATCGGTGGCGCACCGCGAAGTGAGGAAGTGATGGCGAAGTGGCGGCGGAGTGGCGGCGAAGTGGCGGCGAAGTGACGCCGAAGTGGCGGCGAAGAGACAGCGGATGGGCGGCTCAGGGCAGAAAGCGTTGCCGCGCCCAGCGCAGGAGCCGGCCCACGACAGGCAGCTTGAGGTACAGGTCTTCGGTGGCGTCCCAGTAATCGCGTTGATAGGCCACGCGTCCGTCGACGGCCAGCCGCAGATGCGACGCGCCATGGACGACCTGCTCGTCCTCAAGCCAGCGCTTCAGATGGAAATGGAGATTCCAGACGAGCAACGCCTGGTTGTGCTGCGACAGTGTCGCGGTGATCTCGAAGCGTGGTACGTCGACGCGTTCGAACAGGTGCGTGAGCAGCGCGGCGACCTCGGCCGCGCTGCGTACCTCGTGGAGCGGCGTCTTCAGATAGACGTTGGGCGCGTAGAACTCCCCCAGATTCCCGACGCTTTGCCGGGTGAGCGTTTCGAAGTAACGCGTCAGGCGCGTGAGCGCGGCAGCATGGTCGATTTCCATAGGCACGTTCGCGTGGGCGCTGTGGCAGCGCGGGTCGATGGGCGGAGCGATTCGGTCGTCGGTGCGGTCCTCGGTGCGGTCCTCGGTGCGGTCCTCGATAGGGTGACGCCGGCACGCCTCGTGAGCGCGGCAGCGCTGCGGTTTTTCGTAACTTACCAGCCGGGCGTGGTGCATGCACCGCGCCGGGGCAGCGCGTGGCGCGCACGCGACACCGTATCGCCGGCGCCGGTCTCCTGTCGCTCGCGACGCCCGGGCAGCGGCTGGGGCGCCCGTGCGTCAGCGCGAGTTGCTGACGAGTTCCGCGCGTAGGTCGGGCGCGCTGGTGCGCGGGTCGAGCCAGATGGCGAAGAACGCCCGCCCGAAGGCGTCGCCCGCGATCTGGCCGATGAGCTTGCCATCCGAGAAGAAGCGCGTGCCGTCGCCCGGCAGGAATACGCCGGTGAGGTGCTGGCCTGCCGATACGTCCGGCAGGATGCGCGAGAGCTGCTCCGCCCAGTGCTGGCGTTCTGCGTCGGTTGCGACTTGCAGCTTCGTCATCTCGACGAGGGTGCGCTGCACGAGCGTGTGCGATTTGAAACTGCGCGCGTAGCGCAAATCGAGGACCAGCGGGTGAGCGCTCCAGTTCGCGCCGATGCGCTCGCTGCCGGAGAAGAGGGCGGCGTCGTACAGGTGAAAGCCCATGCGCGTGAACGATCCCTGGCCGATCAGGTGTGCGGCGGGGATTTCCCGCGACGCGAGTTGACCGGCGTCGAATGCCAGTGCGGCCGACGAGGCGCATACGGCGGCCAGGACGCAGAAAAGGCGCAGGCCGGCGGCGAGCCGGGCGGCCAGAGCAAACGCGCCGGGCGAGCCGCAGGCGCCCGGCGTGGCGGAGGGACCGGTGCAGAGGCCAGCAGAGGGACTGGCGGGGGCGATTGCGGGACGAGTGGCCATGCTCGGCTCCTTATCGGTTCCTTATCGGTTCCTTATCGGTTCCTTATCGGCTCCTTATCGGCTCCTTATCGGTCAAGGATTCCGTCGAGTTGGTAGGCTCGTTGGCGGCGCGCGGGTCGTTCGTCCATGGCGCCCGCCGGAATAACTTGTTGCGTAATTGCGACTGAGAACTATCCTCAAGACGAGGTGAACGACATCACGTCGCCGGGCGCCCGCATCGGGTGGCGCATCGCAGTCACGGAACGACTGGTTTGAGCGTAGACCATCGGACGCCGTCCGGCAGGCCCGTCGTACAAGGAAATACCCTGACGCGCTGCCCAGGCCGCCCCGCGCGAAGGCTCGTGGAAGGCGGTTGCAGCGGCGCTGGGACGCAGTGCCGGCGGGGCATGCCGGGGAGCCCGTCCCCCTTGAGCTTAGGCGCTTTGCGTGACAAATTGACTATCGTCAACGTTACGACGCATTACCGTCACGTGGCTGTCAGCGTTCGCGGTTTTTAAAGGCTTTTATGTTATGATTCAAGAGTTTGCCCATATTTTAGTGGGGTCGCTCTAAGCCAGATCGCCAGGATGCGGCCACGTGACAGGCGTTAAATTCGAAGCGTTAAGTTTCGAGGCGTTAAATTCGTCGTCCTTCTGCGACGACAGGGTTCAAGACGTGAAGCCGGACGGCGGGGGCCGTCCGCGTCGCGCTCACTGTTTTGTCTGTCGAAATTCGGCGTAAACTTTCACAATACTATCTTGAGTCCTGGTGTAAGGTCTCGCGACCTTGGGGGTAATTGAAATGAACGAAATGTTGTATCCCGAGTTGTACAAGTCGCTGGAGGCAGTGCGTTGGAACATGGAGAAGGACATTCCGTGGGATAAGTTCGACGCCAGCCAACTGACCGACGATCAGGCACGCACCATCAAGATGAATGCCATCACGGAATGGGCGGCGCTGCCGGCTACCGAGATGTTCCTGCGTGATAACCGTGACGACAGCGATTTCTCGGCGTTCATGAGTGTGTGGTTTTTCGAAGAGCAGAAGCATTCGCTGGTGCTCATGGAATACCTGCGGCGCTTCCGCCCGGAACTGGTGCCCACCGAAGCCGAGCTGCACGCGGTGCGCTTCCCGTTCGACCCGGCGCCGCCGCTCGAGACGCTGATGCTGCACTTCTGCGGCGAAATCCGCCTGAACCACTGGTATCGCCGTGCCGCCGAATGGCACACCGAGCCGGTGATCAAGGCCATCTACGAAATCATCTCGCGCGACGAAGCGCGTCATGGCGGCGCCTACCTGCGCTACATGAAGAAGGCGCTCACGAGCTTTGGCGACAACGCACGCGCCGCGTTCGCCAAGATCGGCGTGCTGATGGCGTCGGCGCGCCGCACGGAAAAGCCGCTGCACCCGACCAACCTGCACGTGAACAAGGATCTGTTCCCCAACGATACGGTGCAGTCGCGTTTGCCGGAGCCGGAGTGGCTCGAGCACTGGCTCGACGAGCAGATCAAGTTCGACGACAGCTGGGAGAAGAAGGTGGTCGAGCGCATTCTGCACAACATGTCGCTGCTGTTCGAGCGCACGTTCGCCACCGCGCAGGACCTCAATCGCTACCGCAAGGAAATCACCGGCCGTCTGGCGGCTGTGGCTTCGCCGGCGGTTGCAACGTCGTCGTAATACGCCGGCCTCCGACGCGAGGGTTCGCACCGAACCGCATACTGACGCGAAGAACGCCAAGGACGCGCAGGGGCGCGAGCGGCGCGCGGTGACGCGAACAGAGACAAAAGGGGCTTCGGCCCCTTTTGTCTTGCCGCCGCCAACGGATTTTGGCGCGCGCCGCGTCGCGTGGGACAATAGCGCGTTCACTTCGACTGATCGTTATGTCCTCTTCCCAAGTCATTCCTCCCCCCGATTTCGAGGCCAAGGTGCTCTCGCGCGACGACCTCGTGACGCTGGCCCCGACGCTGCCGCGCCCGCTCGTGTTCACCAACGGCGTGTTCGACATCCTGCATCGCGGCCACGTCACCTATCTCGCGCAGGCGCGCACGCTCGGCGCATGCCTCGTCGTGGCGGTGAACACCGACGCGTCGGTGCGCACCCTCGGCAAGGGAGACGACCGTCCCATCAATAACGAAGACGACCGTGCCGCACTGCTCGCGGCGCTCCAGAGCGTGGACTACGTCGTGAAATTCGGTGAATCGACGCCCGAGGCGCTGATCGCCGCAGTGCGCCCGGACATTCTCGTCAAGGGCGGCGACTACGACATGGACAAGCTGCCGGAGTCGGCGCTCGTGCGCAGCTGGGGCGGCAAGGCGCTGGCGATTCCGTTCGAGCATCAACGCTCGACGACGTCGCTCCTCAAGAAAGTGCGGGCCCAATCATGAACCTCGCACCGCTTGTCGAAGTCACCCGCGGGGCGAACGGCATCGAGACCGTCGAATGCGTGCATTACGGCTCGGTAGCCGTGGTCGACGCGCAAGGGCGGCTGCGCTATGCCGCCGGCGATCCGTCGTTCCTTACGTTTTCGCGCTCCACACTCAAGCCCTTCCAGGCGTTGCCCTTTGTCGAAGGCGGCGGTGTTGCGCACTTTGGTCTCACCCAGGGCGAGCTGGCGTTGTTGTGCGCCAGTCACTCGGGAGAGCCTTTTCACGTCGATGGCGTCAAGCGCTTGCTAAGTAAGGCAGGATGCGACGAGCATCACCTGCAATGCGGCTGCCATACGCCCACGTTCTATTCGGCGACGGGCAAGCGCGCGCCGGCGGATCTGAAGCCGACGGCGCTGCATCACAACTGTTCCGGCAAGCACGCCGGCTTTCTCGCGTATTGCGCGCAGCACGGCTTGCCGCTCGACACTTACCTCGATCCCGCGCATGCGCTGCAGCAGGCGATTCGCGCGCGTGTGGGCGATGTGGTCGGCGTGCCCGGCGACGCGCTGCCGCTCGGTATCGACGGCTGCTCGGCGCCGAACTATGCGCTGCCGCTCGAGAAGCTCGCTGGCGCTTATGCACGATTGGCCGCAAGCGACGATGCGGCCCTCTCGACGCTTTTTGCTGCCATGACGCAGCAACCCGAGATGGTCTCCGGCACGGCGCGCAACGATCTCGCCTTCATGCGCATGGCGCCGGGCGACTGGGTGGCCAAGATTGGCGCGGACGGCGTGCAGACCATCGGTGTGCGCTCGGCCGGGATCGGGATTGCGATCAAGGTCGTCGACGGCAACATGCGGGCGCTCTATACCGCTGCCGTTGCCGTGCTAAAGGCGCTCGGCCTCGTCGAATCCCCGGAAACGACGGGTTTGGCCCCGTGGGCGCTGCCCACCGTCAAGAATGCACGCGGCGTCCATACGGGCGTCGTGCGTCCGGTGGTCGAGCTCAAACGCGTGGGCTGACAACCCGGAAGCCGGGGGCTGCGCCAAGTCCGGCGCGGCTCAGTGAGCGCCTGCCGGCGGACTGCCCGCCGGCGCCGGGCATGTCCTGACAAGGCTCGCGGACCATTGCTGCGACACCACGCCGCGCACCTGCGTCGCCGCGTTCGCGTTGATGCCGGCAATGCGGTAAATGATCCGGCTCCTGGCATTCGGCCTCTCGCTCAATTGCGGCGTGAGGCCTTTTTTCTGCGCCGTGGACATCAATCGCGCGGCCCTTTCGCGATCGCTGAACAGGCCTAGCGACACGACGAGACTCGGCCCGTCGCCATTGAGCAGGAAGTACTCGGTGACACCGGCCGCGCGTAGCTGCGCCACCTGTTTGTCCGCGGCGGCCTTGCTGGGCACCGGATCGAGATGCACCCAGTATCGCTTGTCGAGTGCGACGGATTGGATATCGCCTTGGCCGGCCGGGAGTGCGGCGAGCAGGAGGCCACGCGCCTGCGCGGCATCGTTCGATGCGAACGGCCCGACGTCGAGGCAGGTCGACGCGGCTGTCGCTGTCGCTATCGCCGCCGCTGTCGCCGCCGCTGTCGCCGCTGCGGGCTGCGACGCCGACGGGTTTGCCGCCGCTTCGCCGGAGCTCGAGCTCGGCGTCGCCGCGGCGACGGCTTGGCTCGCCGCCGCGGCGGCTGCCGAGGCGGGAGACGGCGGCGCGTTGTTCGGCTCAACCGCGCCCCGGCTTGCACCTCCGGCCGCGTCGGGCGTGGTGGCAGCCCCGCTCGCCAGTTCCGGCGCGCTCAGTTCTGCGCCCGTCAGCCGGATTCGGCCGGGCTCGAGTTGCGTTGCGAGCCGCGCCGGTTCACGTCCCGTGGCGGGCAGCACGTCGCGCCATTTCAACCAGCCGAACTGCACGGCCGCCAGTGCTGCGTTGGCCGCGATGAACATCAGCAGCAATAGGGCGCGCAGCATCTCAGGCGTCTCCCCGGGCTTGGCCGCCATCGTGGAATTCCCGCGTCGAGGTGCCCGCAGCGGGCGCCGTTCCAATAGGTGCGCTGCCCGCGCCAAGCGCCACTTCATACAGTCCGGCGGGCACCAACTGATCGTGTTCGGTGAAGGGCAGCGCGAGCGTTTGCGCGAGCGCATGGCGGGCGCCGCCGGCGAGCACGCAGCGCACCGTCGCGCCGAGTTGCGCTTGCAACTGCGCATGGCTGCGTTCGACGAGTCCGGCCTGTGCGGCCGCGCAGCCGCGCAGAATCGCGTCCGACGTGCTGCGCGCGAAGTCCTGTCCTCCCGATGGCATTGCGGCGTCGAGCGTGGGCAACTGCGCCGTGCCTTGCGCGAGGGACTGGAGCATCAATGCGGGGCCCGGCGCGATGAGGCCGCCGAGATACTCGCCATCGCCGCGCAGCGCTTCGACGGTCGTCGCCGTGCCCAGGGTGACGATGAGCAGATGCTCGCCGGGCCAGGCCGCATGCGCGCCGATCAGGCTCGCCCAGCGATCGCTGCCGAGCTGCGTCGGCTCCCGGTAGCCGTTGCGCACGCCCGAGCGCGCGTCGCTCGCACGCAGTACTTGCAACCAGTCGGCCGATGCCATACCCCACAGGGTCTGCAGCGTCATGCGCACGGCCTGCTCCGCGGCATCGCCGGCCACGTTCGTGAGCCAGACGCCCGCAGGAGCCGGGCAGACGAAGCCGCCGTCCCGAGGCTCCTGAGTGCCGTGCCCTAGCGCAAGCGGTGTTGTGTTGGGTGCGAAGTGTGCGTCGCCGCCCGAGCCTGCGGCCATCGCCGCCCAGCCTGCGCGAATCTGTGTGGCGAGGGTGCGCCACTCGGCGTGATCGACGGCGCCGCTGGCGAGAAATGCCGGCGCCGCCGCCCGCCAATTTGCCGGGCGTGTGGCCGGCGCCAACGCCCATTTGATCCGGCTGTTGCCCGCGTCGACGAGCAGCCACGGCGCACCGTTGGTGCTGCCTGCCACGTTTCCGGCGGCTAGCGAAGCGGCCCTGGCGCTGTCGCCGCTGCCGTCCGGCAACGCGGACGCCCGAGGGTTCGGCGTTGTCCGTCGGGCCGTCATTGGCGCGGTCCCGATGCGTCGCGCGCGGGCGAATCCAGCAAACGCACGGAGACCTCGCCGCTGGCGATCGTGCGCTCGCCGTCCGTCGTGGCGACGCGCAGGAACCCTCTCTCGTCGACACCCAGTGCAACGCCGTGCAACAGATCGCGTCCGTGTTCGATCAGCCGAATCGGCGCATCGCGGTAGGCATGCATCGCTTCCCAGTCTTCGCGAAACGCCCCGAAGCCGTGTTCGGCGAAACGCGCGAGCATATCGGCCAGACGCTGTACCAGCGCGATGAGCACGGAGGACATATCGGGCGCCGGCAACACGGATTCCAGGGCGGCGGGCGGCGTTGCCGGAACGGCAGCAGCGGCCTCGCCCACCGACACTGCGCAGGTCCCGGCTACCGCACGGTCGATGCGGGTGGCGACGTCCGCGGCTTGGCGCAGGTTGAGCCCGATGCCGATCACGACTCCGATACGGCCCGGCCCGGCAGGCACCGTCTCGATGAGAATGCCGGCCAGTTTGCCGCCGCGCAGCAGGACGTCGTTGGGCCACTTGAGGCCGAGCGCCTGCGGCGCCGACAGTGGCAAATCGGAGAGTCCTTCGACGACGGCGACGCCGGTGGCGAGCGACAGCCCGGCCAGTTCTGCGGGACCGCCGCGCATTACATACGCCAGCGAGAACGTGAGACTGTCGCCCGGCGAGCTTTGCCATGCGCGCCCGCGCTGACCTCGTCCCGCCGTCTGGATCATGGCGGCGCGCACGATCGGCGCGCACGCGGCGTCTTCGCGAAGCCGCGCGAGCAGATCGACGTTCGTAGAGCCGGTGGACTCGACGACTTCGATCTGCCAGCCACGGCAGGCAGACGCCAGGCGCGCGCGAATCCGGTCACCGTCGAGGCGGCGCGCCGGCGTGTCGTGTGCCGGCTCGGTGGACGACGCAATGGGCGACGCAATGGGAGAGGAAGGCGAGGCGATATTCATGGCTGCTATTGTAGCGGCGAGGCAGAGGCTGCGCCGGTCTGCCCTGCGTCAATGCCGGCTTTTCGGCATGATCCGAGGGCGCGCTAAGCCGATTCCGGGGCGTTTTCAGCCGTTGCCGGGTTGCCACCGTGGGGTCGCACCTGTACCGTACAATGACCGCGTCGCGCAGCGCTTCGCCGTATTTTGCTGTATTTCGCCGCATTTTCCGGCGGGTTTGTTGTCAGGAGATCGTCTGTTTTGGACCTCGATGCCGTGCCCACTCTGGAGCTCACCACCTCGCCGCAAGGCCCGGTGGTCATGCTGCGCGGCCTGTGGACGGCGCTGGCGCTCTCGCAGCGCAAGAAAACGCTGCTGCGTCTGGTGCACGCGCTGCCACGCGGTGAGCTCGCGTGGGACCTCACCTGCGTCGAGCGCCTCGATCACGTGGGTGCGCAAGCGCTGTGGCGCTACTGGAACCGCAAGTTTCCGCAGCGTGTGGCGCTGACCCCCACGCAGCGCGCCTTGTTCGATCACCTCGCGGAATTCGATCGTTCGCGGCAAAGCCCCGTGCCCAAGCGCCGCGTCGACCCGATCAGTCAGTTGGGCTATTCGCTGTTCTCGCTGTGCGGCCACTTGCGCGACGGCATTACGATGTTCGGGCGCTTCGTCATCGATCTCGGCCGCGTCGTGCGACATCCGGTGCGCGCGCCGTGGCTGGAAATCTCCGCCACCGTCTATAGCGCCGGCACGAAGGCCCTGGGCATCACGGCACTCGTCGCGTTTCTGATCGGCATCGTGCTGTCGTATCTGTCGGCGCAGCAGTTGAAGCTGTATGGCGCAAGCACGTTCATCGTGAACATCCTCGGACTGGCCGTCATCCGCGAGCTGGGGCCCGTGCTTTCGGCCATTCTCGTGGCGGGCCGTTCGGGCTCGGCAATCACGGCGCAACTGGGTGTCATGCGCGTGACCGAAGAGCTCGACGCGATGCGCGTGATGGACATCCCGCACGGGCTGCGGCTCGTGCTGCCGAAGGTCATCGCGCTGGCCGTCGCCATGCCGCTGCTGGTGATGTGGACGAACATCGTCGCGCTGCTCGGTGGTGCGCTCGCCGCGAAGTACGAGCTCGGCATCGGGCTGCACTACTTCTTCACCACGTTGCCCAATGCGGTGCGCATCGCCAACCTATGGATCGGGCTCGGCAAGGGCGTCGTGTTCGGCATGCTGATCGCGCTTGTGGCGTGTCACTTCGGCATGCGCGTCAAGCCGAACACGCAGAGTCTGGGCGAAGGGACGACGCAATCGGTCGTCACGGCCATCACGGTGGTGATTCTGGCCGACGCCGTCTTCGCGATTCTGTTCCGCAACGTGGGGATCGGCTGATGCGCGAGTCCACGGCGCCCCACTCGCCCGAGTCGATGACCGCCTCGGATTCCGCGGCATCGCTGCGTGACGACGTGCGCGCGTCGGCCGCCGGTTGCCCGCCGGTGTCGTCGACGCTGCCCGGAGAGGCGCAGCCCGTGATCGAGGTGCGCGACCTGACCAAATGCTACGGCACGCACACGATCCATGACCATCTCGATCTCACCGTGCGGCAAAGCGAAATCATCGCGCTCGTGGGCGGATCGGGCTCGGGCAAGACCACGCTGATTCGCCAGATCATCGGTCTGGAGGCGCCCACGAACGGGCACATCAGCATCTTCGGTCACGACATCACGATGATCGACCGGCGCACGGCGCATTTGCTGCGACGCCGCTCGGGCATGCTGTTCCAGCGCGGCGCATTGTTCTCGGCCATGACCGTGTTCGACAACATCGCGCAGCCGCTGCGCGAACTGCACACGTTGTCCGAAGATCTGATTCGCGATGTCGTGATGTACAAGCTCGAAATGGTCGGGCTGTCGGGGCGCATGGCCAACCGCATGCCGTCGGAGCTGTCCGGCGGGATGATCAAGCGCGTGGGCATCGCGCGCGCCATTGCCCTCGAACCCGAACTGCTCTTTCTCGACGAGCCGACGGCCGGGCTCGACCCGCAGGCGTCCGACGAGTTCGTCGACATGATTCGCGGCCTGCACCATTCGCTCGGCCTGACCGTGGTGATGGTCACGCACGACCTCGATACGGTGATGATGCTCGCCACGCGGGTGGCGGTGCTTGCCGATCGCAAGGTACTCGTCAATGCGCCCGTCGAAGAGGTGGTGCGGGTCGATCACCCGTTCATCCACAGCTTTTTCCTCGGTGAGCGCGGCAGACGCGCGTTGCTGGCCTTGCCCGCCGCGCGCCGCGCCAGGATTTCGGAGTTACTCGACGATGGAAAATAAATCGCACGCTTTCATGGCGGGCCTGTTCACGCTGGTGTTGCTCGCGGCCGTCGCCGCGGCGGTGTACTGGTTCAACCGGGACAACCGCGTGCGCGTGCCTTACGAGCTCGTGTCGCACACCAACGTGAACGGCCTGAACCCGGAATCCGTGGTGCGCTATCGTGGGCTGGCCGTGGGCAAGGTCGACTCCATCAAGTTCGATCCGCGCACGCCGGGCCAGATACTGATCCGTATTCTGGTCAACGAAGGCACGCCGATGACGAAATCGACGTTTGCCACGCTCAGCTATCAGGGCGTGACGGGACTGGCCTTCGTGCAGCTCGACGATGACGGCCATGACCGCACCCTGCTGCCGTCGAGCGAGGCGCATGTCGCGCAACTGCGCTTGCGCCCCAGCTTCATCGACGAGTTGCAGCGCCGCGGCAACAGCCTGGTCCGTCAGCTCGAGGAAGCGAGCTCGTCGGTCAACCAGCTGCTCTCGCCGGAGAACCGGCAGGCGGTGATGGATTCGATCAACAGCGTGAAGACGGCGGCGCAGAGCGTAAATCGCGTGGCGCAGCAGCTCGAGCCGGTCACCAAACAACTGCCTGACACGGTGCGCGAACTCAATGGCACGCTCGCCGGCACGCATCGTCTGACCCAGCAATTGTCCGACCCGCAGGGGCCGCTGGTGCGCAACCTGGACAGCGTCGGGCGGGCGGCCGACCAGGCGGCGTCGAGTCTCGCGGCGTTCGAGGGCACCATGCACACCTTCGAGGGCTCGCTGCAGCAAGAAGCGTTGCCGCGACTCAACACGCTCTCCGACGATCTTCGTTTTACGGCGCAAGCCGTTGGCCAGGCCGCGCAGACCATCAATCGCAATCCGCGAGCGTTGCTCTTCGGCACCTCGCCGCCGCCGCCCGGACCGGGTGAGTCGGGCTTTTCGTGGCCCGCGGGCGCAGGCCGATGAGGTGCGACAACGTCATGCAAGGGGAAATGGAGATGACCGAACCGATCGAGACGCAGCCGGTCCGCTACGGCGCCACGGCTGCGCGCAGACTTGCGGCGTGGTGGTTTTATGCCGGTGTGAGCGTGCTCGTGGCCGGGTGTGCGAGTTCGACGCCGCCAGGCTCCCTCGCGCGCTTCGACCTCGGACCGCCGACGGCTCCCGCGGCGGCGACTGCTGCAGTGACCGGGCATGCGGCCACGGCGGCGGCCGCCTCGGACGTGGCGGCCTCGGGAGTGTCGGGACCGTCACGGAGCCCGGACACTCCGAGCCTGTCGCCGCTCAAGGTGGTGGTCAACGCGCCGAACTGGCTCGATTCCGACGTAATCTATTATCGGCTGCCGTCAAGTGAGGGCGATCAGGCGCGCGCGTATGCGAACAGCCGCTGGCTCGCGTCGCCGGCACGGTTGTTCGGCGACCGTTTGCGTGCCGCGTTGTCCGTTGAGCGCGCCGTGCTCGCCGCCGGCGACCCCACCGCGGCGCCTGCGCTGCGCGTGGAGCTCGAAGAGTTCTCGCAGTATTTCGACAGCGCGTCGGCAAGCCACGGCGTGGTGCAGGTGCGGGCGACGCTGTTCGATGGACCGAAGCTGCTCGCGCAAACGACGCTGCGCGCACAGGCGCCTGCCGCAAGCGCCGACGCGGCGGGCGGCGCACGCGCGCTCGCCGCAGCGAGCGACGCCGTGCAGACGCAACTGATCCAATGGCTGGCAGGCCGCGTGCCCGCCCCGTCGGCGACGACCCGTGCGCCGGCGCAGTCTCGCGCTGTGCCGGCGTCGTCATCGGCGTCGCCGGCGCAGGCGCGTTAGGCCCCGAGGGGCGGTCCCACCGATGCCGGAGCTGGATGTCAAACCCTGGCAACGACGCGCGTCCCCGCTCACGCGTCAGGCCCTGCTGTGCCTGATCCTGCTGGTCGCATACGCGAGCCTGTATCCGTTCGAGTTCCAGCGCGCCGCCGTCGGGCCGTTTGACTATCTGTTCGCACCCTTGCCGCGCTGGATGACGACGTTCGACGTGGTGACCAACGTGATCGGGTATCTGCCGCTGGGCATGTTGACGGTGCTGGCGCTGCACCCGGTGTGGCGAGGGGCGCGGGCCGTGTTCGCCGCGCTGGCGCTCGGTGCCGTGCTCTCGTGCGGCATGGAGGCGCTGCAAACCTATCTGCCCACGCGCGTTGCCTCGAACGTCGATCTGGCGACGAACGCCCTGGGCGCGTTGATCGGCGGCGCCATCGCCGTGCCGCTCACCAGCCCGCTGCTCGATCGCGGCTGGCTGCGACACCTGCGCTTCGCCTGGTTCGAGCGTCACGCCAGCGTGCTGCTCGTGTTGCTCGCGCTGTGGCCGTGGGCGCAGGCGTACCCGCAGCAGTTTCTCTTCGGCGACGGCGACCTCGTGCGCCAGATCTGGCTCTGGCAGGACCCCGACGTGACCGATCTCGTGCTCGATTGGGTGCCGCGGCTCGGCCAGTTGCAGGACTATCTCTCGGCGCTCGACGCCGTGGCCAGCCACGCGCTGTGGGAGACGATCGTGACGGCCTGCGGTACGGTGCTGGCCGGCTTGCTCGCCACCCTGGCGATGCGCCGCTCGGCGCCGCGCACGCCGCTGCTGTGCGCGATGTTCGTGAGCGCATTCGCGATCAAGGCGATGGCCGCCGCATGGCAGTTCTCGCCGGCGCAGGCGTTCGACTGGGTGACGGTCGGCGCAATTTACGGGCTCATCATCGGCGCGCTGGTGCTGCTCGTGGCGGGGCGCGGCCCGCGCGCGTTGCGCGGCGCGGTCGCGCTCGCCGCGCTGATCGTGCTTCTCGTTCTCGTGAATCTGCTGCCCGCGAACCCATACTACGAGGCCGCGCTCCAGTCGTGGCGGCAGGGCCGTTACGTACACTTCAACGTGCTCGCGCGCTGGCTTGCCTGGACCTGGCCGTACCTCGTGCTGATCTATCTGCTCGCCATGTTCGACCCGAGCCATCGCGGGCCCGCTCGCAGCGCCGGCAAGCCCGGCTGACGCATTGCCCCGTCGGCGAGGCAGGACGGGAGGGAGCGGGCCGCGGCTGGCAGGATCGGGCAGGGTCGGGCAGGACATTGTTTCCAATTCGGAAATAGCGTATTGGTTGCCGTCCTGTTGGTCCGGCGCCCCGAAAAACCTACACTCTCATGTAAGGCACGCTGACACTCAGCGTGCCGTGACCGCCCGGCATCTGCAGGCAGATCCCGGGCGTTTCGCATTCGTGAGGAGTCGATGAGTACCTGGGGATTGGTGTTTGCGCACAAGACGCGGCAGCGTGTGCTGATGGCGGTCATCGCCGCAGCCACGGGCATCGAAATGCTGGAAAACGGCATGTTCGTGTTCGCGTCGTCGCATATTGCCGGCGGCGTGGGCGCCGCGCCCGAGGAATACGCGTTCGTCTCCACGTTGTACGCCGTTGCCGGCATCCTGGTCATTCTCAAGCAACGCTGGCTCGCCTCGCGCCTGGGCTATCGCACGTTCCTCGCGGGGGCGCTGACGCTCATGGCGTTCGGCGCCTGGCTTTGCGGCATGGCACACAACCCGTTCCAACTGGCGCTCGCACGTTTCATTCTCGGCCTCGGGGCCGGGTCGCTCTTCACGGCGAGCCGGATTCTCATCAACCTGTGCTTCGCTCCCGAACTGCGCTTGCGTGCGCTGCTGTTCTTCACCTACGGCTTTTTCGGCGGGCAGATCACGGCCCCGCTGCTCGCGAGCTACCTCGTCGATCACTTCCAGTGGTCGTCGGTGTTCTTTGCCGTGGTGCCGATTGCGCTGGCGGGCGCGCTGGCCTCGTGGCTCGTGATTCCGGACTTTCGGGGGCGGCTGCGCGACGAGGGCGAGTTCGAGATGCGCGGCATCGTGTTCTTCGCCGCCGGCGTGCTGTTCGTCGAAATCATGATGCAGCGCTCACGCTTCGACTTCTTCTCGAACCCGCTGCATCTGCTCGAACTGTGCCTGGTCGGCGCCGTGTGCGCCATCGGTTACATGTGGCACCAGTATTCGCATCGCAAGCCGCTGATCGATTTTCGCGTGCTAGTGCGCAATCCGGCCTATGTCCTCGGTCTCGGCGGCTACGCGGTGTACTACTTCTTCTCGTATTCGACCTCGTACCTGTTCCCGATCTACATGCAGCAGGGGTTGAACTGGAGCGTGGAACATACCGGCTATCTGCAGGCCGTGGCGTCGGTCACGAGCCTCGCGGTCGCCGTGATGTACACGCTGGCGCGCCCGCGCTTCACCCGCCTCAAGCCCTTCGTGCTGGCAGGCTACCTGTGCCTGCTCGGCTACGCCTTCCTGCTCTCGCGAAGCTATCAGGGCGTGTCGAGCGAATGGCTAATCCTGCCGATGGTGCTGAGCGGTCTGGGCGGGGTGTTCGCCATGATTCCCATCGCGGAACTCACGTTCCGCGGCATGGACGAGTACGTCTTCCAGCATGGTTATCAGACGAAGAACATCGTGCGCCAGTTGGTGAGCTCCCTGTCCGTGTCGGCGATGGCGGTGTTGATGCAGGACCGGCAGGCCGTATTCATGCATCAGCTCACACCGTCGATGACGCCGCTCAATCCCGCGTACAACGCCGCGGTGTCGCAGGCGCAGCAGGCGTTCGGCGCGAGCGTGGACCCGGCGACGGCCGCGCACATGGCCTCGGCGTGGGTGGGCAGCCTCGCGTCGCAGCAGGCGCTCGTGCTCTCCTGCGTGAACGTGTTCTTCGGCTTCGCCTGCCTGGCCGCTTTCTGCGCGCTTTTCATGGCGATGCAACGCCGCCTCGGCTGATCCGCCGCCCGCCATCCGCCGTTCCGGCAGGGGCCGGCGTACCGCCCCGCGACCGGCGCGTCCCGGAATCTGCGTTTCCTTTCGCCGCGTCGGGCATGGCCGCGCCGAGCCGTGGCGACCGCCCGCACCGGCCGGGCAGGTCGGTTAGAATGGCCCGCAGTACGTCAATACGTCATACGTCGCCACTTCTTCAAAACATCGACATGGCCACCCCGTCGCAGTACTACCAACACCACGTGTTTTTCTGCCTGAACCAGCGCGAGCCGGGCGCCGATCGCCCTTCGTGTGCGAACTGCAACGCGCAGTCGATGCAGGAATACGCCAAGAAGAAGGTCAAGGCGCTCGGCTTGGCCGGGCCGGGCAAGGTTCGCATCAACAAGGCGGGATGCCTCGATCGCTGCGAGCTGGGGCCGACGTTGGTCGTCTACCCGGAAGGCACCTGGTACACGTATTTCGACGAATCCGACATCGACGAGATCGTCGAGAAGCACCTGGCGGGCGGCGAAGTCGTCGAGCGGCTGCTCATCGACTGATCCAACACCGCCAGCCCTTCGCTGAACACGTGCCGGCGCGCGGGCGTCGGCGCCTTGCCGCTTCACATCGCTCATGAACGCTCAGACTGAACGCTTCACCATCGACGGCCCGGTCGGCGCCGTCGAAATCGCCATCGACCGTCCGGCCGGCGAGCCGCGCGGAATCACGCTTGTCGCGCATCCGCACCCGCTGTTCGGCGGCACGCTCGACAACAAGGTCGCACAGACGCTCGCTCGCGCCTTCGTGCAACTCGGCTACGCCGTGGTGCGTCCGAATTTCCGCGGCGTGGGCAAGTCCGAGGGCGAGCACGACAAGGGCATCGGCGAGCGTGACGATCTGCTCGCCGTGATCGCCTGGATGCGCCGGCAACCGGGCTGGGAGACGCTGCCGCTCGCGCTTGCCGGCTTCTCGTTCGGCACGTTCGTGCTCTCGCACGTGGCGAAGTCGCTCGAAGCGGCGGGCACGCCGGCACAACGCCTGGTCTTCGTGGGGACGGCCGCGAGCAACTGGGAAGTGGCCCCGGTGCCGGCCGACACGCTTGTCATTCACGGCGAGCAGGATGATACCGTGCCGCTGCAATCGGTGCTCGACTGGGCGCGGCCGCAGAAGCTTCCCGTCGTGGTGATCCCGGGCGGCGAACACTTTTTCCACGGCCTGTTGCCCCTGCTGAAACAGATCGTGGTCGACGCGTGGCGCCATTGACACATCCCGCACGAAATCCCGGCAATTTCGGCGGCGCGGGCCCGGCGGGCCAGGAACGTGAAATGGCCGCGGGTATAATCCGCTCCTGAACCTTGTCCGGTCGAGCCGGGTCTATGTACCCGGCAGACATGGCCCGGCGCTGCCGGTGCCGCTGTCTTTTTCACCGTGCCGCGCCCGCGAGGCGCGAGTCGCGCGGTGTTCCATCTAGCGCAGATGCCCCTGAGTCTCACTTCGTTTTTCTCTTCGCCAATGACATTCAACGCTTCGCTGTCCCGTGCCGCCGTCGCCGCGGCGCTCGTCGCTTGCGGCTCGCTCGCAACGCTTCCCGCACGTGCTCAACAGATTCCGCCGCCGCCGATGACGGCCAAGGCGTGGACGATCGTCGACGTCACCAGCGGTCAGGTGCTCGCCGCCGGCGATCCGGACGCACGCGTGGAGCCCGCCTCGCTCACGAAGATCATGACCTCGTACCTGATCTTCGAAGCGCTGCGCGACAAGCGCATTTCGATGGAGCAGACCGTCATCCCGGGCGAGTCGGTTCGCAAGGTGGGCCGAGACGAATCGCGCACGTTCATCGAAGCGGGCAAGCCGGTCACCGTGCACGACCTCGTGTATGGCATGATCATCCAATCGGGCAACGACGCGTCCATCGCCCTCGCCGAACTCGTCGGCGGCTCGCAAGCCGGTTTCGTCGAACTGATGAACCGTGCGGCCCAGCGCATGGGGCTGAAGAACACGCACTACACGAACGTCGACGGACTGACCGACCCGCAGCACTACACCACGGTCGCCGACATCGCCAGGCTCTCGACGCTGATGATTCAGGACTTCCCCGAGTACTACAAGATCTACTCGGAGAAGAGCTTCACGTACAACAACATCCGCCAGCCGAACCGCAACCGCCTGCTGTATCTCGATCCGACGGTCGACGGCCTGAAGACCGGCCACACGAAGGAAGCGGGCTACTGCCTGGTGTCGACGGCCTCGCGTCCGCTGCCGGGCGCCCCGGGCGTGAACCGCCGTGTGCTCTCGGTGGTGGTGGGCGAGCCCACCGAGCGCGCCCGCGTGCAGGACAGCCTCTCGGCGCTGAACTACGGCTACCAGAACTTCGACACGCTGCGCGTGTACGGCGCCAATCAGGTCGTGGCCACGCCCAAGGTGTGGAAGGGCAAGGAAAGCGAGCTGAAGATCGGCGTGAAGAAGGACACCTTCATCACCGTGCCCAAGGGCATGGCCGACAAGATCAAGCCGCAGCTCGAACTGCGCGAACCGCTGATCGCCCCGATCGCCAACGGCGCGCAGGTCGGTACGGTCAAGGTGATGGCCGACGGCAAGCAACTGGCCGAGTTCCCGGTCGTCGCGCTGGCCGACGTGCCGCAGGCGAGCTTCATCGGCCGCGCCTGGGACGCGCTGCGCCTGATGTTCGTGAAGAAGTAACGCCGGCCGGCGACGTTCCCGCTTCGGCGGGACGCGCGCTCGCAAAGCGCGTAGCATGGCCGAACCTGCCGGCGGGGCTCGCATGCGAGCCCGCCGGTGCAAGGCGCGCTCCCGTGGGGCGCGTTTTTTCCTTTCGTCGTGCGCTCGACGCGCACCTTGCAAACATGGACAACCCCACTGTCTGGCTCAATGGCGAATTGATTCCGCTCAGCGACGCGAAGATCTCCGTTCTCGATCGCGGTTTTCTCTTTGGCGACGGCGTCTACGAAGTCGTGCCGGTCTATCGCGGCAAGCCGTTCCGTCTGGCACAGCACCTCGACCGGCTGGAGCGAAGCCTAGCGGAGATCCGCATCGCCAATCCGTACACGCGCGCCGAATGGGAAGCGCTTTTCGCGCGCCTGTCGGCGACGTGCGCCGCCGATCCGCACAGCGTCTACGTGCAGGTCACGCGCGGCGTGGCGCCGCGCCAGCATACCTTCCCGAAGGGTGTCGCGCCGACCGTGTTCGGCATCGCCACGCCGCTCTCGCTGCCCAACCGCGAGAAGGTCGAGCACGGCGTGGGCGCTGTCACGCACGAAGATCGCCGCTGGCTGAATTGCCACATCAAATCGACCTCGCTTCTGGGCAACGTGCTGATGGCCCAGTACGCGGCCGATCACGACGTGCAGGAGACGATCCAGTTCCGCGACGGCTACCTGAGCGAGGCGTCGTCGAGCAACGTGTGGGTGATCAAGGGCGGTGAAATGTTCGCGCCGCAGCGCGATAATCGGATTCTGGAAGGCATTCGCTACGGCGTGCTGGCCGATCTCGCGCGCGAATGCGGCATTCGCTTCGAGGAGCGCCCGGTTACCGAGGCCGAGGTGCGCAGCGCCGACGAACTGCTCATCACGTCCGCCACGAAGGAAGTGCTCGCCGTTGTCACGCTCGACGGCAAGCCCGTGGGCGACGGCAGGCCGGGCCCCGTCTTTCGGGCGCTGTACGCGGCCTATCAACGCGCCAAGGAGGCCCTATGACGACGGAAAGGAAGGAGAGCCTGCTCGAGTTTCCGTGTGACTTTCCCATCAAGGTAATGGGCGCGACGCAGGACGGTTTTGCCGACGCCATCGTGGCGCTGCTGCGCGAATTCGATTCCGAATTCGATGCGGCGACCGTGGAGATGCGCCCATCGAGCTCGGGCAAATATCTCGGGCTGACCGTTACCGTGCGCGCGCATTCGAAAGCGCATCTCGACGACATCTATCGCGCTCTCACCGGCCATCCGATGGTCAAGGTCGTGCTGTAACGGCAAGATGGCGCCGGCGCATGACGGCCGCGCTTCACGCGTGTGTCGGAGCGCCGTCGTCGTCGATCGGCGCGACCGGATCGAGCCCCAGCTGAGCGTCCGTGGCCATCTCGCCGGCAGTCGCGGCCATGCCCGCGGCGAGCGCTGCAGGGCTCGGGCGAGTCGGGCGCCGCTGCATGTGCTTGACCGACTCGAATGCCGCCAGCTCTTCCAGAAACCATGTCCTGAACGCCTGCACGCGCTGCGTCTCGAGCACGCCCGGCGGGCACACGAAGTAATAGTCCCATTCGCAGGGCGTGTCGACGTCGGAGAGCCGCACGAGGCGCCCGGCCATGATGTCGCCCACCGCGAGCGAGCGCCGCACGAGCGCCACCCCCTGGCCGACGATGGCCGCTTGCGAAAGCATGCCGGAATCCTGGTACATCATGCCCTGCGACGGTTCGGGCAGATCGAACCCGGCAGCCGCGAACCATGGGGCCCACGGTTCGCCCTCCGAACGCAGCAGCGTGCTGCGACGAAATTCCTCGGCGGTTCTCGGTAGCCGTCCGTTGTTGTACGTGGGGCTGCAGGCGGGGAAGAAAACGTCCTCCAGCACCTTTTCGATGTGCAGGCCGGGCCAGTTTCCCTTGCCCATGCGCAGTGCGACGTCCACGTCGTCACGCTCGAAGTCGACGAGCTCGGCGCTGCAGCGCAATTCCACTTCCAGTTCCGGATGACGATCGATGAAGCGGCCGATGCGCGGCGTGAGCCAGCGGCTCGCGAACGACGGCATTGTCGTGAGCACGAGGCGGCGCTCGCTGCGCGTGCCGGCCTGCAGTTTGCGCGTGGCCTGCGCAATGTCGCCGAGCGCGGCGCGGATCGACAGCGCGTATTGGCGGCCGGCCGGCGTGATGCTGATGCGCTTGCCGTTGCGCGCGAACAGCGTCGTGCCCAGTTCCTGTTCGAGCGCGCGAATCTGGTGGCTGATCGCGCCGTGCGTGACGAACAACTCCTCCGCCGCGCGCGAGAAGCTCTCCAGGCGGGCGGCCGCCTCGAACGCGCGCAAGGCGCTAAGGTTGGGAAGTCTCCGAAGATCCATGTGAGCTTTATTTGCAAGGCCGTGAAAATATGTCGTTTGGTGCGGCGCCTGCCAGTCCCTATGATTCAGTCATTGTCTCGCACTGAGTGGGGGTCGTAAAATGCAAAACAATTTGACAAAGGTTCAGTACTTCTACGGTATTCGTCCGGGCGAAGTCGTCACGCTCGACCTCCACCACGAGCATACGCTGGTCGCACGCGGTGCGGCAGTCTGGGTGACGCGGGCCGGTGATCCGCGCGACTACTGGCTGATGCCGGGGCAGCGCCTTGCCGTCGAGCCGGGACGCCGTTACTGGGTGTCGTCGGACGAGGGCGCCGAGGCGCAGCTCGAGCGCGATGTGGCGCATCGTTTCACGCTCGCTCGCGCGCTGCGTCAGTGGCTCGCCGGGCGGCGCGCGGCACGCGAAGCGAACTCGTGCACTGCGGCGGCCTAACGGTACGCCGCTTTGCCGTGGCGGGAACCGCGCGCTCCACGCCTGGTGTCGGCGGGCGGGCGCGTGATGCGTTCCGGCATCGTGGGGGCACGCCCGAGGCGCGCTCAAGGGACCGTCAATGTGTCAATGAAATTCACAACAAGGCGCGCAATAATCGCGTCTGAAAAAGCTCGATAACGCGACGAAACCAGAGAAGTCCCCGATGACCCAAGCTTGCCCCCCGGCTTCCCTTCCCGATCCCGCGCCATTGCGCCACACCCAGGCCGAAGAGCGGCTCGGCCGTCTGTTGATGATTGCCGCGATGGTGATCTCCGGCACGATTGGCTATTTCGTGTTGATGTCGGGGCAACCGGCGCTCAACGTGGTCTTCTGGCGCTGCCTGATCGGCGCGGCGAGCCTCTGCGCCTGGTGCGCGTATCGCGGCTACTGGCGCGGGCTGCGCCTGGCGCGCTGGCAGGTCGTCAACGTCGCCCTGGGGGCGATCACGCTCGTCTGCAACTGGTATTTCCTGTTCACGGCCTACCGGATGACCTCGGTGGGCATCACCACGGTCGTCTACAACGTGCAGCCGTTCCTGCTGGTGCTCGCGAGCGCGGTCATCACGCGCGAGCGCCCGTCGCTCGCCACGCTCGGCTGTCTGGGCGTGGCGTTTGCCGGGCTGGTCATCCTGGCCGAGCCGGGCGGCGTGCACGGCGAGCGCTATCTGCTCGGCGTTGCGAGCGCGCTCGCGGCCGCATCGCTGTATGCCGCGACCACGCTTTTCACGAAGAAACTCGCGGGCACGCTCCGGCCAGAGATCATTGCCGCGCTGCACATGATCATTGGCGCGGTGGTGTTCGTGTGGATGGCGGATTTTGGCCGACTGCCCACGACCCCGCACGAGGTCGGCGCCATCGTCACGCTGGGGTTGTTCCATACGACGTTCATGTATCTGCTGCTGTATGGCGCGTTCCAGAAAGCGTCCACGTCGAGCCTTGCCGTGTTCGGTTTCGTCTATCCCGTGGTGGCGGTCGCGGTCGATTTCCTGGCCTTTGGCATTGTGCTGCACCCGACGCAATGGCTCGGCGCCGCGATGATCCTTGCGGCCGCCGGCGGGTACGCCAGGGGGCTCGGCGCCGGGGCCGCCAAGCCGGTCACGCCCACCGACCCCACTCGCCGCGCCTGACGCCAAACTATCCCATGATGGGATGATTGCGATCCGGCGGCGCGGGGTACGCCTGCGGCTCGCGCCGGCGGCCGGGGGGCGCGCGCGTCGTGCGCCGCCCAGGCACGCGGGCGTCAGCAAGACTGCGCGGCTTTCGTTAAAATCGCGCTCATGACCTCCCCGATCGAAGTGTGCTGGCGCGGCACCGAAGACTACGCCACATCGTTCGACGCCATGCGCGCGTACACCGATGCGCGTGGCCCGCACGCCCCGGATCAGCTCTGGATCGTCCAGCATCCGCCCGTCTATACGCTGGGATTGGCCGGCGATCCCGCCCATCTGCTCGTTGCCGACACCGGCATTCCGCTTGTCAAGGTCGACCGCGGCGGCCAGATCACGTATCACGGCCCCGGCCAGGTGGTGATCTATCTGCTCGTGGACCTGCGCCGCCGCAAGCTTGGCGTGCGCGAAATGGTGCGGCTGATCGAGCAGGCGGTGATCGACACCCTTGGAGCGTATAATCTCGACGTTGAGCGCCGGGCCGGCGCGCCGGGCATCTATGTGAGTCCGGGCGGCCCCGCCGCGGCGCATGCCGGCGCGAAGATTGCCGCGCTCGGATTGAAGATCCGCAACGGATGCAGCTATCACGGCGTATCGCTGAACGTCGCCATGGATCTGCGGCCGTTCGACTGGATCAATCCGTGCGGCTACGCCGGCCTGCAAACCATAGACATGGCCACGCTCGGCGTGGCCGCCCGCTGGGACGAAGTGGCCGCGCGACTGGCGCAGCAACTCGGCCGTCACCTCGAACAGCACACCGCGTCGGCACACGCCGCGCCTTCGACCCATACGGCTGATGCGGCCAACGCCGCTGCCTGAACGGACGCCTGGAAAGCCCCATCATGACCACCACCGTGACCCAGAACGACACCGCGAGCAAGGAAGTTCGCACGATCGACGGCGACTACGACGCCACCGCCAAGCAAAAGTCGCAGGCCAAGACCGCGCGTATTCCGATCAAGATCGTGCCGGTCGAGCGTTTGAAGAAGCCGGACTGGATCCGCGTGAAGGCAGCCACCCATACGTCGCGCTTCTACGAAATCAAGCAGATCCTGCGCGAGCACAACCTGCACACGGTGTGCGAAGAGGCGAGCTGCCCGAACATCGGCGAGTGCTTCGGCAAGGGCACGGCGACCTTCATGATCATGGGCGACAAGTGCACGCGGCGCTGCCCGTTCTGCGACGTGGGGCACGGCCGCCCGGATCCGCTCGACGCGAACGAGCCGCTCAATCTCGCGAAGACCATCGCGGCAATGCGCCTGAAGTACGTGGTGATCACGAGCGTGGACCGCGACGACCTGCGTGACGGCGGCGCCCAGCACTTCGTCGATTGCATTCGCCATGTGCGCGAGCTTTCCCCGCAGACCCGCATCGAGATCCTCACGCCGGATTTCCGCGCGCGCCTGGATCGCGCCCTCGGCATCCTGAACGCCGCCCCGCCGGACGTGATGAACCACAACCTCGAGACGGTGCCGCGTCTGTACAAGGAAGCGCGCCCGGGCTCGGACTACCAGCACTCGCTCACGCTGCTCAAGGAATTCAAGGCGAAGCACCCGGACGTCGCCACCAAATCGGGCCTGATGGTCGGTCTGGGCGAGACGGACGAGGAAATTCTGCAGGTCATGCGCGATCTGCGCGCACACAACGTCGACATGCTCACCATCGGCCAGTATCTGCAGCCCTCGGAGCACCATCTGCCGGTGCGCCGCTACGTGACGCCGGAGACGTTCAAGATGTTCGAAGCACAAGCCTACGAGATGGGCTTCACGCACGCCGCCGTGGGCGCGATGGTGCGCTCGAGCTATCACGCCGACGTGCAGGCGCACGAAGCGGGTGTGGCCGACGCGATCTGAGCGCAGGCGCCCCGGGCGCCGGAGAACGACAAGGCGCGGGCCGTCGAAAGACGGTCCGCGTTTTTGTTTGTGAGAACGCATCAGCAAACGCGACGCGTGGCCGCCGCCGCGGCGATCGCCGCCAGGAAACCATTACGAGTCATCACAGCCCGTGCACCGGGTTCGTTGCGCGAGACGCCTTTGTGCTCCCGCATGCGGGCGGCAAGTGCTGATAAACGCACCGGCAACTTCATGCATCTTCGCCTAACTTCGTCACACCGTCGCCGAGCGCGGCGTCGTGCGCCGGGAAATATGTTGTAACACGCCTCGCCTTGTCGGCGCCGAACCGTTGTTTCAGAATATTGAAACCCTGTTTTGCTGTTCAAAACGGAGGGCTTGCCAACGGCGAGCGAGAGTGCCGGAAGCGCGTGAGGAGACTGCATGTCCCGCCAGGTCACCGAGGGCCGATTTTTTGTGGAAGGGCCACAAGAGGGCAGGGGTGGCTCGGGCAGACGTTTGCCCCTGGTGATCGACGTGCCCCACAGCGGCCACGTGCTCCCGCCGGATTTCGACACCATTGCGCCCACGGCGGCGATTCTCGCGTGCGGCGACGCCTATGTCGACGAACTCTGGCTCGCGGCCACGCACCACGGCGCGACGCTCATCGCCGCGCTCTTCCCGCGCGCTTACATCGATCCGAATCGTGCCGTGTACGACATCGATCCCGAACTGCTCGCGAGCCTGTGGCCGCACGATGCGCGCCCGCAGGCGTACAGCGAGCGTGGCGTGGGACTGCTGCATCGCTTTGCGGCGCCCAATGTGCCGCTCTACGACCGGCGTCTCACGGTCGCCGAAGTCGAGCGGCGCATTCACGACTACTACCTGCCATACCGCCAGGCGCTGCGCGATGCGCTCGACACCGCGTGGCGGCGGCACGGCGCGGTCTGGCATCTGGACTGCCATTCGATGCGCGCGCGCGGCGGCGCGCTCGATCCGGATGCCGGCATGCCGCGCCCGGACGCGATCGTGAGCGACGCCGACGGCACGAGCGCGGATCCGGCGTTCTCGCGCTGGATCATCGCGGAGCTCACGCGGCTGGGGTTTCGCGTGGCCTACAACACGCCGTATCGCGGCGGCGACATCGTGCGCCACTTCGGACGGCCTGCGCAGCGGCGCCACAGCGTACAGATCGAGCTGAACCAGGCGCTTTACCTGAATGAGGCGCGCGGCGAAAAGCATGACGGCTTCTCGACGCTGCAATCGCAACTGGGGCAATTCGCGGCGGCGCTCGCCGCCTATGCCGAACAACATAGCGAGGAAGTTTGATGGACTACACAGTCGCTTCGGTCGACACGGCACTTACGCTGCTGTCGCTGGTCGGGGAGTGCCCCGGCCTGGGTGTGACGGAACTGGCGCAGCGCGCGGGCCTGAACAAGTCGCGTGCGTTTCGTCTGCTGGCCACGCTCGAGCGACACCGCTGGGTGGTGCGCGAAGGCAGTCCGGTGACCTACGTGCTCGGCGCCCAGGCGCTGGTGCTCGGCGTGGCCGGCCACGAGCAGGTCAATCTCGTGAAGGTGGCGCATCGCCATCTCCAGGCGCTCAACCGCGCGCTCAACGAGAACATTCAACTTCGCGTGCGCGACGGCCTCGAGTCGCTGTGCGTGGCGCGCGTCGAATCCACGCACGAGTTGCGCGTGCACGGCGTGGTCGGCAACCGTCGGCCGCTGTACGTGGGCGCGTCGGGCCGCGTGCTGCTCGCATTCGCCTCGGACGACGTGCGTGCGCAAGTGCTGGGCCGCCCCCGCAAGCGCTTTACCGCCGGCACACTCATCGAGCGCGACGAACTCGCCGCCGAATTGCTCAACGTGCGCCGCCAGGACGTTGCGGTGAGCTTTGGCGAACTGGCGCCGGAAGCCGTCTCGGTCGCCGTGCCGGTGCGCGACGCCTCGGGCGAGGTGATCGCATCGCTCTCGGCGTCGGGGCCGTCATCGCGCATGACACGCGCGCTGTTGCCCGACATCTCGTCGCGGCTGTCGGCGTGCGCGGCCGAGATCTCGGCTGCGCTGGGCTACCAGCCGCCCGTGCCCGAGGCGCTGTCCGCCTGAGGTCATGCTGGCCGGTGCCGGCGGCATCGGCCAACGGCTTTCGCCTCACGCGTCGGTGCCGGGTCGGCGCAACAACGCCTGTCCCTGCACTCTCGAGCCTCCACCGCCCGCGCCGCTCAATCCGCGACCCGCGGAACCCCTGCAGTCGGCGTATCCAGTCCCCAACCTCGGCTGCCCGGCGACCCCGCCGCCCACCTCGCCGTTGTCCGGGACTCGCAGGTTTTCTGGAATTCCAGAAAGATCGTGCGAGAGTTTTCCGGAATTCCGTATACCCGACTATCGGGTTTTCCTCAATTTCACTTAATAAAATCAAAGGCTTGTTCGTCTGGCATAAGTATTGCTTTCTAACGCGCGTGCTACCGCGGCGTCTGAAAATCCGACGTTTCCGAGATTTCCGACGTTTCCGGCGGGCCATTCCAATAAGAGAGAAAGGAGACCTTATGTTCAAGCAATGCCTTGCCGCCGCAGCGCTGTGTGCGGCTTCGCTGCACGCGTTTGCCGACGACCTCGTGCGTCTGGGGAATCTGAAGTTCGCGCACTACGGCGCGGTCTCGTACATGAAGGTGATCGGGCCGAAGTACGGCCTGAAGATCGAAGAGCGGATGTTCGCCAAGGGCGTGGACATCATGCCGGCGATCGTAGCCGGCCAGATCGACGTGTCGGCCAGCGCGCTCGACGCCGCCATCGCGGGGCGCGCGCAGGGCGCGCCGATCTACGCCGTGGCCGGGTTTGCCAAGGGCGGCGTGCGTCTTGTCGCGAAGAAAGGGCTGCCGATCGTGAAGGTCGCCGACCTCAAGGGCAAGAAGGTGGGCGTGGCCCGTGGCGGCGCGCAGGAGCTCATTCTCTACGCTGAGCTGGCCAAGGCCGGCCTGACGTGGTCGGACCAGCCGGGCAAGGATGTGCAGATCATGTTCATGGCCTTCGCCGATCTGAACCAGGCGCTCGCCGCCGGCAGCATCGACGCGATGTGCCAGTCGGAGCCGCAGGCCTCGCAGGCCATCAACAAGGGTTTCGGCGTGGAAGTGCTCAAGCCCTACGACACCCCGATCGGCGAGCCGGTGCGCGCGCTCGTGATCACCGAGAAGCTCTACAAGGAGAAGCCGGACGTGGCGCAGCGCCTGATGTACGCGTTCGTCGAAGCGACCGACTACTTCATCAAGAACCCGCAGGCGGCCGAGAAGTACGTGCGTGAGGACATGTTCAAGAACCAGATCACCACGCAGGATTTCACCGACGCGATCGGCAACTCGCCGTACAGCTACGACCTGAGCACCTCGCACGTGCAGCTCACGACCGACCTCATGAAGAAGTATGGCGTGGGCAAGCTGCAGGATCCGGTGCCGAAGGCCGACGACTGGGTCAAGCTCGACCTGCTCGCCAAGGCCAAGACCAAGCTGAACGTCAAGTAAGCGGGGCATCCGGATGGCCGCAGTGCTCGCTTCTTCCGGCACGCGCTCCTCGCGCGTGCTGCGCGGCGTGTTGATTCCGCTCGCGGTCGTGGCGATCTGGCAGATCGTCACGGGCCTCGGGTGGATCAACCCGATCATTCTTCCGTCGCCGCTCGCCGTCATCACCAAGTGGTGGCAGTACCTCAAGCCGACGGCCGCCATGGCCGACGGCTTCGGCGCGTGGCTGCATTCGAGCGAACTGCTCACCGACGCGGCCAACAGCCTCTATCGCGTGATCATGGGCTTTCTCGTCGGCACCGTCATCGCGCTGCCGCTCGGCCTGCTCATGGGCACGAGCACGCGCGTCTACGGGCTCTTCAACCCGCTGGTGCAGGTCGTGCGCCCGATCCCGCCGATCGCCTACATTCCGCTCGCCATCCTGTGGTTCGGGCTGGGCAACCCGCCGGCGTTCTTCCTTATCGCGCTCGGGGCGTTCTTTCCCGTGCTGATGAACACCATCGCCGGCGTGCGCCACGTCGACGGCATCTACCTGCGCGCGGCGCGCAACCTCGGCGCGAGCCAGTTCACGATCTTTCGCCGCGTGATCATGCCGGCCGCCACGCCCTACATCCTCTCGGGCATCCGGATCGGCATCGGCACGGCGTTCATCGTCGTGATCGTGGCCGAGATGATTGCCGTGAACAATGGCCTGGGCTACCGCATTCTGGAAGCGCGCGAGTACATGTGGTCGGACAAGATCATCGCCGGCATGCTGACCATCGGTCTGCTCGGACTGATCATCGACCTGGGCATGGACCGCCTCAACAGCCACCTGCTCAAGTGGCATCGTGGTCTCGAAACGAAGTGAGGCGAACGACATGCTGATCGAAATTCAAAACGTCAACAAACAGTTCGCCATTCCCGGGGGCACGATCGACGCGCTCAAGAACATCGATCTGAACATTCGCACCGGCGAGTTCGTGTGCCTGCTCGGCCCGTCGGGCTGCGGCAAGTCCACGCTGCTCAATGCGCTGGCGGGCTTCGTGCAGCCGAGCTCGGGCGAAATCCGCATCGACGGCCGGGCGGACGCGGCCGCCGAGCCGGGCCCGGATCGCGGCATGGTGTTCCAGGAGTACGCGCTGTTCCCGTGGATGACGGTGGCGCAGAACATTGCGTTCGGCCTGGAAATCAAGGGCATGAAACGCGCGCAGATCAACGAGCGCGTGGATCTGCTGCTCGGCAAGCTCAACCTGCGCGAGTTTCGCGATCGCTTCCCGCGCGACCTCTCGGGCGGCATGCGCCAGCGCGTGGCGATCGCGCGCGTGCTCGCGCTCGACAGCCCGATCATGCTCATGGACGAGCCGTTCGGCGCGCTCGACGCACTCACGCGACGCACGCTGCAGGACGAGTTGCTGCGTATCTGGGAGGAATTCAGGAAGACGATCATTTTCGTCACCCACAGCATCGAGGAGTCGATCTATCTGGCCGACCGGGTCGTCGTGATGACGTACCGGCCGGGCACGGTCAAGCGGGATGTCGCCATCGAACTGCCTCGTCCGCGCGACACGGCCGGCAGCGAATTCAACGAATTGAAGAAGGAGCTGGCCCAGATGGTGATGGAGGAGCAAATGCGCTTTGCGCAAAGCGAGATTCGCGGCGTCACCGCGGATTGACAACGAGGGCGGTGGCTTGCCCCACCGTCTGAAGAGGAAACAACATGCAAACCAAGACCAAGACCCCCTTTTATCGCATTCTGTACGTGC
Organism: Pandoraea sp. CB10b_02; assembly: GCF_002216225.1. Lineage (NCBI taxonomy): Bacteria > Pseudomonadati > Pseudomonadota > Betaproteobacteria > Burkholderiales > Burkholderiaceae > Pandoraea > Pandoraea sp. CB10b_02. The sequence goes on along the minus strand of NZ_NJGW02000004.1, from coordinate 193,037 downwards.
AGGTGCTGATCGCCATCATCATCGGCGTGCTGCTCGGGCACTTCAAGCCCGACCTCGCGGTGCAGATGAAGCCGCTCGGCGATGCGTTCATCAAGCTGATCAAGATGATCATCGGCCCGGTGATCTTCTGTACGGTGGTGACCGGCATCGCCGGCATGGAGGACATGAAGAAGGTCGGCCGCGTCGGCGGCAAGGCCCTCATCTACTTCGAAATCGTGTCGACGCTCGCGCTCATCATCGGTCTGTTCGCGACGCACATCCTGAAGCCGGGCGCCGGCTTCAACGTCGACATCAACTCGCTCGATCCGAAGGCGATCGCCGGCTACGCCGAGAAGGCGGCGCACGGCGATACGTTCGTCGACTTCCTGCTGCACCTGATTCCGAACACGATCACCGACGCGTTCGCCAAGGGTGAGATTCTGCAGATCCTCGTGATCGCCATCCTGTTCGGCGCCGCGCTGAGCGCGATCGGCGATCGCGGCCGCGTGGTGACGAGCTGGATCGACAGCGTCTCGGGCGTGCTCTTTCGCGTGGTGCATATCATCACCAAGGTGGCCCCGCTCGGCGCCTTCGGTGCGATGGCGTTCACGATCGGCAAGTACGGCATTGCCTCGCTCGTGCCACTGGCCAAGCTCATGGGCACGTTCTACCTGACGTCGTTCCTGTTCGTGATCGTCGTGCTCGGGCTCATCGCCAAATTCACCGGCTTCTCGATCTTCCGCTTCCTCGCCTACATCAAGGAAGAGCTGCTGATCGTGCTCGGCACGAGCTCGTCGGAGGCCGCGCTGCCGCATCTGATGGAGAAGATGGAGAAGGCCGGTTGCTCGAAGTCGGTGGTGGGTCTGGTGATCCCGACCGGCTACTCGTTCAACCTCGACGGCACGAACATCTACATGACGATGGCCGTGCTGTTCATCGCGCAGGCGACCAACATCGACCTGACCTGGGGCCAGCAGCTCACGCTGCTCGCCGTGGCGATGCTCACCTCGAAGGGCGCTTCGGGCGTGACCGGCGCGGGCTTCATCACGCTGGCCGCCACGCTGGCCGTGATCCCGACCATTCCGGTAGCCGGGATGGTGCTGATCCTCGGTATCGACCGCTTCATGAGCGAGTGCCGTGCACTCACGAACATCTGCGGCAACGGCGTTGCCACGATCGTCGTGTCGGCCTGGGAAAAGGAGCTGGACCGCAAGAAACTGGCCGAGGCCATGTCGAGCAAGCGGGAACCGGAACTGGCCTGACGGCCTGCGGGACATCGGAGCGGTGTCGTGGCGGGAACGCACGGCGACGCCCGGCCGATGCCCCGGCCCGCCCCGGCGCGTGCGGCACGAAGGCATGTCGCGGCCGCCGGGGCGGGGCGAACGCGCCGGACCCCCGGCGTGTTCGCACGCATTACGTTCGCCACCGGGCGGCGCGGCACAGGCACAATAGCGCCTGAGCTTCGCCGCCCGGTGGCCTTTTGACGTCGTGATGGGTGTTGTGACGCCATGGCCACGCTGCAAGACAACTCGATCCGCCCTCGCCAGCGCGACGCACCGGAAGGTGCTGCGCCCGCCTACGCGAGCGGTGCGGCCCGCCGGCGCGACGGAGTCCCCCTCGATCTCGAAAGGACTTTGCCGATGCGCCGTGGGTCATGGATCGCCGCCATGCTGGTGGCGAGCATCCTGTTTTGCTGGTTGACATACGCCCTGAGCTGGCAGCGCGGTGTGGCCGACCTGCGCGTGAACGCCGGCGCGCGCGTCGAGCGCTACGCGGGCAGCCTGCGCAGCACCGTCGATCGCTACGAATTCCTGCCGTACCTGCTCTCACTGCATCCGTATGTCCATGATCTGCTGCGGCATCCGGCCGATCGCGCCGTCGTGCAGCGGGCCAACGATTATCTGTTCGACGTGAATCAGCGCGCCAAGGCTTCGGCCGCGTATGTCATCGACGCGACCGGGCTTGCGCTGGCCGCCAGCAACTGGCGCGAAAAGGCCACTTTCGTCGGCCAGGAATACCGCTTCCGCCCGTATTTCATCGACGCCATGAAGGGGGCGCTCGGCCGCTTCTACGGCGTGGGAACCACTTCCGGCGAGCCGGGGTATTTCGTCTCGCAGCCGATCGTGGTGGACGGTCAGATTCTCGGGGTGGTGGTCGTCAAACTGAATCTCGAATGGTTCCAGCGCGCGGGCGCGGACGCCTCCGAGCCGGTCGTCGTGGCAGACGATCATGGCGTGGTGTTCCTGTCGTCCGAGCCGCGCTGGCAATATCGCTCGCTCGCGCCGCTCGCGCCCGACGTGAAGGCTGCGCTCGAGAGCACGCGCCAGTACTACAACCAGCACATCACACCGCTCGCCTGGACCGAGGACGAGCGGCTCGACGCCGACGGCGAAGTCGTGACCGTGCGCGACGGACGCGGCGCGGGCAGGACCCGGCGCTTTCTCGCCGTGCAGCGCAAGCTGGGCGAGCCCGACTGGACGCTCATGTACTTCGCGCCGCTCGATCAGGTCATCGCGAACGCGCGCATCGCGGCCGTGGCGGCGGCATGTCTGGCGGCCTTTACGTGCCTGCTCGGCATTGCATGGAACCAGCGTCGACAGCGCGTGCGCGATATGCTCAAGAGCCGCGAACTGCTGCAGGCGGCGTATGCCGAACTGGGCGAGCGCGTGGCCGAGCGCACCGCGGATCTGCAGGCGGCCAACGAGCGTTTGCAAACGGAAGTGCAGGAACGTGCGCGTACCGAGCACGAGCTGCGCGAGACGCAAAGCGAGCTTGTTCAGGCGTCCAAACTCGTGGCGCTCGGCCAGATGGCCGCGGGCATCACGCATGAACTCAATCAGCCGCTCTCGGCGCTGCGCACGTTCTCCGACAATACGCGCGTGCTGCTCGAGCGCGGCGAGTACGCGGCGGCGCGCGAAAATCTCGAAGCGATTGCCTCGCTCACCGACCGCATGGGCAAGATCACCGGCCAGTTGCGGCTCTTTGCGGGACGCTCGCGGCGCGGCGACATGGAGGCGTCGGTGCGACGCGCGCTCGACAATACGACGATGCTGCTGCGCGCACGCCTGGAGGGCATCCAGCTGACGACCACGTTCGCCGACGGCCTGGAAGAGGTGCAGGTCGCCTGCGAAGGGCTGCGGCTCGAACAGGTGCTGATCAACCTGGTTGGCAACGCCATCGACGCGGTCTCGAGCGGCGCCGGCGCGCCGGCGTCGCCGTCGATATGGATCGACGTGGACGCCAGCGAGGCGTGGGTGCGCATCTACGTGCGCGATAACGGGCCGGGCATCGCGCAGGCGCACATGCCGCGCCTGTTCGAGCCGTTTTTCAGTACCAAGGAGGGCGGTCAGGGCATGGGGCTCGGACTGGCCATCTCGTCGTCCATCGCGCAGGAGAACGGCGGGCAACTCGTGGCCCGCAACGTTCCCGGCGGTGGTGCGGAATTTCTCGTGACGCTGCGCCGCGTGCAACACGCCGGCGCGACAATCGCATGATGTACAAGAACCTCCAGATCCTCTTCGTCGAAGACGACGAACTCGTGCGGCGCGCGACGCTGCAAAGCCTGCAACTCGCTGGCCTGGACGCCTTCGGGCTCGCCTCGGCCGAAGCCGCGCGCGAGCGCATCACGCCGGACTTCCCGGGTATCGTCGTGTCCGATATTCGCCTCGTGGGCATGAGCGGGCTGGAACTGCTCGCTCATCTGCGTCAGCATGCGCCGGAGGTGCCCGTCATTCTCGTGACCGGTCACGGCGATATTTCGATGGCCGTGCAGGCGATTCGCGACGGCGCCTACGATTTCATCGAAAAGCCTTTCGCGCCGGATCGCCTGATCGAGTCGGCCAAGCGCGCGCTCGAGACACGTAAGCTCATGCTCGAGAACCAGGCGCTGCGGCGCGAGCTGGCGGAACAGGGCGGACGCGCGTCGCGCATCATTGGCCGCAGCCCGTCGATGGAGACGCTGCGCACGCTCATCGCCAACGTTGCGATGACCGACGCGCCGGTGCTGATCAACGGCGACACCGGCACCGGCAAGGAACTGGTGGCGCGCAGCCTGCATGAGCTCTCGCGCCGCCGCGACGCGCCGTTCGTCGCGCTGAACTGCGGCGCGCTGCCCGAAACGATCTTCGAGAGCGAGATGTTCGGTCACGAAGTCGGCGCGTTCACGGGCGCGGCCAAGCGCCGCATCGGCAAGCTCGAGCATGCCTCGGGCGGGACGCTTTTCCTCGACGAGATCGAGAGCATGCCGGCGGCGCTGCAGGTAAAGCTGCTGCGCGTGTTGCAGGACGGCGTGCTCGAGCGTCTGGGGTCGAACCAGTCGATTCGGGTGGATTGCCGCGTGGTGGCCGCGGCCAAGGGCGACCTGGAGGCGCTGGTGCGCGAGGGCACGTTCCGCCGCGACCTGTATTACCGCCTGAATGTGGTGACGCTCGCCTTGCCGCCGCTGCGTGAGCGTCGCGAGGACATCCTGCCCCTGTTCGAGCATTTCATGCTCGATGCGGCGGTGCGCTACGGGCGTCCGGCGCCGGTGGTGTCCGATCGCCTGCGTCAGGAGCTGATGCAGGCCGACTGGCCGGGCAACGTGCGCGAGCTGCGCAATGCGGCCGACCGTCTGGTGCTCGGGGTGGCGAGTGCGCCCGACGGCGAATCAGTCGCGCCGCTGCCGCTCAAGGAGCAGGTCGAGCGTTTCGAGCGCGCGGTGCTGCAAGAAGCGCTCGAGCACAGCAAGGGCAACGTGGCCGCCACGGCCGAGGCGCTGCACGTGCCCAAGGCTACGCTCTACGAAAAACTCAAGCGCTATGGCTTGCATACGCGAGGGCATGGCGACGGGGCGGAGGGCGGCCGCTGATCGGCGCCCGCGGGAAGCGAGGGGAGCGCGGGAAATGCAGGAAGTGCAGGAAGTGCAGGAAGTGCAGGAAGTGCAGGAAGTGCAGGAGGCGCGTTAGAAGCACGAAGCGCCCCGAAGGGCGCTAATCGAAGGGTACTGATGGTCGGCGCTGACGGGAAGGGCGTCAGGCCTGCTTCGCCAGCGCTTTCTCGATGAGCTTGTCGAGCTCGGCGTACTCCGGCTCGCCGACGTACTGCTTGAGCACCTTGCCGTCGCGATCCACCACGAACGTCGTCGGCGTGAGCTGCACGTTGCCGTACTGCCTGGCGACGCTGCCGTCGGAATCCATCGCGACCCTGAACGGCAGTTGACGCGACTGCGCGTAGTTCATCACGTACATGGGCGGGTCGTAGCTCATTGCGACCGCCACGAATTCCAGGCCCTGCCCCTTGTATTTCTCGTAAGTCTTCACCATCGTCGGCATTTCTTTCATGCACGTGGTGCAGCTCGTCGCCCAGAAGTTGACCAGGTACACCTTGCCCTTCAGATCGGCAGGGGCGAGCTTCTGACCGGAGAGCAGCGTAAATGTCGCCTCGGGGGCGCGTTTCTGTCCGGCGAACGTGAAGTAGGCGGCGACCGCCACGGCCGCAATGATCGCGGCGGCGAGAATCTTGCTCAGAGGCGATTTACGGGAAGTCGATGCGCTCATGACACAGCCGTGAGGGGAGTGTGGTTCAGTTCGTGACGACGATTCTACTCTGAATCTCCGCGCGCGGTGGCGCTGCTCCCGGCGTGCAAACGCGCGCGCCCGCGGGCGATGGCCTCGTCGAGGTATGCGCCGTAAAAATCCGGGAGGCCCGCGCCGATCAAAGGGTCCGCGACGGGGCGCCCGTTGGTATCGAGGAACAAAACCGTCGGTGAAACCTTGACGCCGTGGGCGCGCGCCCAGGCGGCGCCGGTCGTCACGCCGCCGTCGAAGTCGCGCACCGCGGCGCTGCTGTCCATGCCGATCTCGCGCACTTCATACTTGCCGCTACGCACGAGCGGTGCGAGCTCGCGTTGACGGATCGGGCCGCAGTAGACGCAGTCGCGCAGCGAGACGAGCACGATGAGCGGCGCGTCGAGCGCGGACGCGCGGCGGGCGTGCGCCGCAAAGTCTGTGGCGAGCGGGATGGCGGCCTGCCGCCACGCGCCAGTCTTGCGCTCGGCGGGCCCCGAGACGGCGGGCGCGGCCGCGGCAACCGCGGTAAAACCCACGGTCAGGGTTGCGGCAAGGGCAGCGGTAAGGGTGGCATTGAGGGTGGCAGTGAGGGTAGCAGTAAGGGCGGTAGCAAGGGCGGTAGCAAGGCAGGCCGGGGCCGCGAAGACTGCGGCAAGGCGGGTGATCAGCGCGCGCGTGAGGATGGCAGTCCGGGCGACGCCGAGCGTCGCCGCTGCGGCAAATTTGCCGGCGCGCGGCCATTGGCGCGCCCATCGCCCTCGCGGGCGAAGCGCGATGGCCGCCGGCGGGGGCGACGAGAGGACGGAGGGACGCTTCATCATATGGCGTCGATGATACCGGGAACCGCGTCGGCGCGTTTTCCATGGCGCAACACATGGCGGATAATGATCGCTTCCCTGTTTTCCATTCTTGCCCGTCCATGACTCGCGTTGTCCGTGTCTGCCTCCTGTTTGCCGCGACGCTGGTGCTCGCGGCCTGCTCTCCCCGCTACGACTGGCGCGAGGTGCACGACAAGGACGGCGCCTATGCCGTGACCTATCCGGCGAAACCGACGCAGGAGGCACGCGACGTCAAGTTCGCCTCGGGGCCGCTGCCCATGCGGATGCAAGCGGCGCGCGTCGACGCCGCGCTGTTCGCCGTCGGCGTGGTTACGCTGCCTCACGATGACGCCACGCTGCGCCAGACAGTCCTCGACGAACTGCGGCTCGGCCTGCTCGCCAACGTGAGCGATGCGGCCGCAGCGCCAGCGCAGGTCATGGTGCGCCAGGCGGGCGACGCTCCCGCCGTCCCCGGGCTCGCCGTCTCCGCTCATGGGACCGTGAGCGACAAGACCGAGCGATACGTTGCCGCTCGCTTCGTGGGCCGAGGCAATCACGTCTATCAGGTCGTCGTGCTCGCGACGCAGGCGCCTCCAAAGGATCAGGTCGATCAGTTCCTCGATTCGTTTACGCTGGAGTGACGCGGCTTCGCGCGCGAGCTCTCTCGCGTGCGGCGTAGGTTGGGCATGTCCCGCATGTCGCGGATGTCCGCATGCCACGCGCAGCCGCGGCGCCCGCGGCACGCCATCATTTGGCTCCATCATTCGGCCCCATCATTCGGCTCCATCATCGCCCCGGTCATTCGACTCATCACTCTTCTTCATGCCAGCGGGGCCTCCCGATACTGCACGGCTTCGGCGACGTGTTCGGCGCCGATCATGTCGCTGTCGGCAAGATCGGCAACGGTGCGCGCCACGCGCAGCACACGGTGATAGGTTCGCGCCGACCAATGGTGCTGATTGACTGCGACATGCAACATGTCGCGCGCCGCGGCGTGCAACGCGCACGTCGACTCCAGTGCGCGGCTCGCCAAACCGCAATTGAGCCGCCCCTGGCGCGATAGCTGGCGCTCACGCGCGCGCCGCACCCGCTGCGCGATGACATTGCTGCATTCGCCACCGGCCGGCGCCGCAAAGGTCTCGGCCGCCTGAGCCGGCACTTCCACATGCAAGTCGATGCGGTCGAGCAGCGGCCCCGAGAGACGGTTGCGATAGCGCGCCACTGCCTCTCCCGTGCATCGGCAAGTGCGCGACGGATGGCCGAGGTCACCGCAAGGGCACGGATTCATGGCGGCGACCAGTTGGAACGCGGCGGGGAATGTCGCCTGCCCGCCGGCGCGCGAGATCGTGACATGCCCCAGTTCCAGCGGCTCGCGCAGCACTTCAAGCACGCGGCGCTGGAATTCCGGCAGCTCGTCCAGAAACAGCACACCGCGATGCGCGAGACTGATTTCGCCCGGACGCGGTACGGTCCCGCCGCCGACGAGCGCCGCGGCCGAGGCCGTATGATGCGGCGCGCGGAACGGGCGCAGCCCCCATTGACGCATATCGAAGCCATGCGGGCTCAGACTCGCCAGTGTGGCGACTTCCACCGCGTGTGCCGGGCTCAGGTCGGGCAACAGGCCGGCGAGCCGCGTGGCGAGCATTGACTTGCCGGTGCCGGGCGGGCCGTAGAACAGCACATGGTGTCCGCCGGCGGCCGCAACTTCCAGCGCCCGTTTGGCGGGCTCCTGCCCCTTGATGTCGAGCATGTCGGGCATGTCGGGCATGTCGGATGCCTCGCGCGTTTCTTCCGGCGCTTCGTCGTCGAACGAGCGGGAAGCGCAGGACGAGGATCGCGGGCGGGCGCGTGCCGCATGCGGGGCGGCAGCGCGCGACAGCGGTACGGCAACGTCGGGTTCGGCGAGGTGCGCACATACATCGAGCAACGTGCGCGCACCATACACCGTCGCGTTCTCCACGAGCGCCGCTTCGCTCGCGCAGGCGAGGGGAAGCACCAGCGCGCGTTCGGACGGTTCGGCCGCGATGGCGGCCGCCATCGCGAGGCCGCCGCGTATGGGACGGAGTTCGCCCGTGAGCGACAACTCGCCCGCGAACTCGTGCTTGCGCAGCCCCGCCTCGGGCAACTGCCCGCTCGCCGCAAGAATGCCGAGCGCAATGGGCAGATCGAAGCACCCCGACGCCTTTGGCAGGTCGGCCGGCGCCAGATTGATCGTGATGCGCCGTGCAGGAAATTCGAACCGGCTGTTCTGCAGCGCGCAGCGCACGCGTTCCCGGCTTTCCTTCACCTCGGTGTCCGGCAACCCGACGAGCGACAGGCCGGGCAGCCCGTTCGCGAGGTGCACCTCGACGGTAACGGCCCGTGCGCTCACTCCGGTGAGCGCGCGGCTGCTGACGGTGGCCAATGACATGTGATTCCTCCTTCTCGTGCGGCGGCACCTGGCGGGGCGTGCTTGCGATTTATCTTCGTCGCGGCAGACGCTTGTGCGCAACAGCCTATCGGGAGAAACGCGCGAATTTCGGATTCGCGGCGCGGCGTTTTCGGCGTCGTCCGCCCGGGCCTAAGCAGATTCCGATGGGCGGATAGGACAGAGCGCGCGATGGAGGGAGGAGGCGCCGGGCCCCGAGCCTTCAAAGGGAGGCGGGCGGCGAGGCGGCGCGCCAGCGAGGCGCGGCATTACGAACGTTCGCCATTAATGACAAGGGGCGCCGCAGCGCCCCTTTTGCTTTCGTCAGTCCTGCGCTTCGCTGCGCAGGCCTTCGAGTTCGGCCACGCGCTTTTCCAGTGCTTCTAGCTTCTCGCGCGTGCGCGCGAGCACCTGGGCCTGAACGTCGAATTCCTCGCGCGTTACCAGGTCGAGCCGGTTGAAGCCCGAGTTGAGCAGGCTTTTGACGTTGCGCTCGATATCCTTGGCGGGCGATTGCTTGAGCAGCTCGCTCACCTTGGCTTGCATGTCTTGCAGGATCTCGTTCGGTTTCATAAGCCTTCCTCTCTCGTTTCATCGCACCAACGTGGTGCTTGCACCGTCAGCGTGCTTCCTCGCGCCGGTCTGGCCGTCGCAAGCTGGTGCATCGGGTGCGGACCGCAATGTTGGCGCAACTCTATCACCGTTTCCTGCGTCCAGCCAGCGCGGGCGCCCGTGGCGCCATCGGCCTTTCCTTGTCCGGCAAGGCTTTGACATCGCCGTCCTGCATTCGTCCGCACCCGGGGGCGGCCTCGCCGCGCTGTCGGCCCGTCCCGGCACACCTGCAATTTTGCTCATTTTTTATCCCGAAATTCGTATCGTGCGCCTCGCAGCGGATGCGTCACGCGCGCCTGGCACGGGAGTTGCTCTACCAGTCCCGGAAGCTGCCGCACGCTGTACCAAGACTCGACTACAACTCAGGGGAAAGTGATGAACAAAGTGTCAACCGCGATGGCAGGCTGTGTGCTTTTTGGGGCGATGACCGTCTCGGCCGGTGCGTTCGCGCAAGCCGCGGAGCCTGCCGCATCCGCCGCGCCTGCTGCCGCAGCGGCCGCCGAGCCGTTTACCGTCACCGCCAACATCGGCCTGTTCTCGGACTACCGCTTCCGCGGCATTTCGCAGACGGCGAAGCGTCCGGCGGTGCAGGGCGGCTTCGACGTCGCCCACGAATCGGGCCTCTACGCAGGCGTGTGGGCGTCGAACATCAGCTGGATTTCCGACGGCAATTCCGCCGTGAGCGCGCCTATCGAGATGGACTTCTACGGCGGCTGGAAGAAGGAAATCATTCCCGACTGGACGATCGACATCGGCGGCCTGCAGTACTACTACCCTGGCAGCTATCCGTCGGGCACCTATTTCCCGCGCCCGCACACGTTCGAGCTGTATGCCGCCGTGGGCTGGAAAACCGTATCGCTGAAGTACTCGCATGCGATGACGCGTCTGTTCGGTCTCGTGAGTCCGGACGGCCAGGATACGTCCAACAGCGGCTACCTCGACCTGACGGCCACCTATGACACCGGCTTCTGGGGCATCTCGGCCGTGGGTCATGTGGGCCATCAGTGGGTACACAACTTCAGCGCCGCAAGCTACACCGACTGGAAGATCGGCCTGTCCAAGGACCTCGGCAAGAACTTCACCGTGTCGGTCTCCTATGTCGATACGAACGCCGACGAAAAGTACTACACGGCCGCCAACTCCGGCAAAGTGCTTTCCAAGGCGACGGTCGTCGTAGGGTTGTCGAAGACATTCTAAGGAGCGACTCACCATGAAGCTGATTACCGCAATTGTGAAACCCTTCAAGCTCGACGAGGTGCGCGAAGCCCTCTCGAACATCGGCGTGGCGGGGATCACGGTGACCGAAGTCAAGGGCTTCGGTCGCCAGAAAGGCCACACCGAGCTGTACCGCGGGGCAGAGTATGTCGTCGATTTTCTGCCGAAGGTGAAGATCGAGGCGGTAATCGGCGACGCCCTGCTCGACCAGGCGATCGACGCCATCGAGCAGGCCGCCCGCACCGGCAAGATCGGCGACGGCAAGATTTTCGTGTCCAACGTCGAGCACGTGGTTCGTATCCGGACGGGAGAGACCGGCGAAGACGCGCTGTAAAAGGTCATCCATAAGAGACAACAATCATGAAAACACTGCTTGCCAAACTCCTGCTTGCCGCGGCCTTGCTGGGCGTCGCGGGAACCGCCGGCCTCGCTTCGACGGCGGCGTTCGCTCAGGACGCCTCGGCGCCGGCCGCCGCTTCCGACGCGGCTTCACCTGCCGCGGCGCCGGCTGCCACCCCGGCCACCCCGGCGGCTGCACCCGCGCCGGCCGCCGCAGCGCCTGCCGCTGCCGCCGCTGCGCCCGTGCCGCCCAACAAGGGCGACACCGCCTGGCTGCTCACCTGCACCGCCTTTGTGATTCTCATGACACTGCCCGGTCTGGGCCTGTTCTACGGCGGTCTGGTCCGCTCGAAGAACATGCTCTCGGTGCTGATGCAGTGCTTCATCATCTTCTCGCTGGTGGTGGTGCTCTGGTCGATCTACGGTTACAGCATCGCGTTTACCGAGGGCGGGGCGTTCTTCGGCGGCTTCGATCGTTTGTTCCTCAAGGGAATGACGCCTGACTCGGTCGCCGCCACCTTCAGCAAGGGCGTGAACGTGCCGGAGTACGCGTACATGGCGTTCCAGGCCGCGTTCGCCGCGATCACCTGTGCGCTGATCGTCGGCGCCTTTGCCGAACGCGCCAGGTTCTCGGCGGTACTGCTCTTTACCGTGATCTGGTTCACGTTCTCGTATCTGCCGATGGCGCACATGGTGTGGTTCTGGCCGGGTCCGGACGCCTATACCGATCAGGCCGCCGCGGACGCCGCCACGGCACACGCCGGCTGGCTGTTCCAGAAGGGCGCGCTCGATTACGCGGGCGGCACGGTGGTGCACATCAATGCCGCGATTGCGGGTCTGGTCGGTGCGTACATGGTCGGCAAGCGCGTTGGTTTCGGCAAGGAGGCGTTCAAGCCGCACTCGCTCACCATGACCATGATCGGCGCCTCGCTGCTGTGGTTCGGCTGGTTCGGCTTCAACGCCGGCTCGGGCCTCGAAGCCAACGGCGGCGCTGCACTGGCTTTCGTCAACACGCTGCTCGCGACCGCCGCGGCCACGCTGTCGTGGACCTCGGGGGAATGGATCGCGAAGGGCAAGCCGTCGATGCTCGGCGGCGCCTCGGGCGCGGTGGCCGGCCTGGTGGCGGTCACGCCGGCGGCCGGTTTCGTCGGCCCGATGGGCTCGATCGTGCTCGGTCTGATCGCGGGGCTGGTGTGCCTGTGGGGCGTGAATGGTCTGAAGCGCCTGCTCAAGGCCGATGATGCGCTCGACGTATTCGGCGTGCACGGCGTGGGCGGTATGCTCGGCGCGATTCTGACGGGGGTGTTCGCCGCGCCGTCGCTTGGCGGCACGGGCATCTACGACTACGTCGCCAACAAGGTCGCGCCGGACTACTCGATCGCCGCTCAGGTCTGGATTCAGTTCCAGGGCGTGATTACCACGCTGGTGTGGTCGGGCGTGGTGGCGTTCATCGCCTTCAAGATTGCCGATATCGTGCTCGGCCTGCGCGTGCCGGAAGACGAGGAGCGCGAGGGTCTGGACATTACCTCGCACGGCGAATCGGCCTATCACAATTGACGACGCCACTGACGACGGACGAACCTCACGCTTGCATCGGTCTCATTGCTTCGTTTAGCCGGCCTCCGAAGTCCCCGCGACGTTCGGAAACGATGGAGGAGCCCGGCGGTCATGACTTGGCGGCGAACCCCTGACGGTTTGCCGTCCGAGCGAGAGGAGTTGCCGGTTACCGGTCGGACAGCCGGCCCGGCATTGTGCGGGCACCCTGCGGGTGCCCGTTTTTTTGCCCCGGGCGTGGCCCGGCCCGGTGCCGGTGCTTCGTCGGTTGCCGCGGCGTTGCACTGGTTTTCGCCGGTTTGCCCTGGCCTGCGCCGGTTTTCCGCACACATGGCTTGCGAACGGCGGCGCCATCCCCATCTTTTCTCATCGCGGCATTGCGCCGCGCCCCCATCGATCGCCGGTCGGCGCGGGAAACCCCGGTGCGCGGCCGCACGGCGCGCCGGCCGCGTCTCCTGCGTCTCTGGCGCTCCTTGTGCCCCTTCGCAGGGCATGGCAAACGGCGGGGGCGCCGGGCGGATGCTCTACAATCGATATTCCATCTGGATATGAGAGAAGCATGGTTCCGCATCTCGTCACGGCCCTGAAGGGCCCGCTGCTCGACCTGGAAAAGAAGATTCTCGATGCGACGCCCGCCATCGAGCGCTGGTTCCGGCTCGAATGGCAGGAACACACGCCGCCGTTCTACTGTTCGGTCGACCTGCGCAACGCCGGCTTCAAGCTCGCTCCCGTCGACACCAATCTGTTTCCCGGCGGCTTCAACAATCTGGCGCCCGAAGTGCTGCCGCTCGCCGTGCAGGCCGCCATGGCCGCCATCGAGAAGATTTGCCCGGACGCCAAGAATCTGTTGCTGATTCCCGAACGGCATACGCGCAATTCGTTCTACCTGCAGAACATCGCGCGGCTGTCGACGATTATGCGCCATGCCGGGCTCAACGTTCGTCTGGGCAGCCTGTCGGACGACATCACCGAGCCGACGACCATCGAGTTGCCCGACGGCCAGCACGTGGTGATCGAGCCGCTGGAGCGTTCGCCGCGCCGGCTCGGCCTCAAGAACTTCGATCCGTGCTCGATCCTGCTCAACAACGACTTGTCCGCCGGCATTCCACCGATTCTGGAGGGACTGCACGAACAGTACCTGCTGCCGCCGCTGCATGCGGGCTGGGCCGTGCGTCGCAAGAGCCAGCACTTCTCGGCATACGACGACATCGTCAAGAAGTTCGCCAAGATGATCGACGTCGATCAGTGGATGCTCAATCCGTATTTCGCGAAGTGCGAAGGGATCGACTTCGACGAGCGCGTCGGTGAGGAGAAACTTGCCGACACCGTCGATGCCGTGCTCAAGAAGATCAACAAGAAGTACCGCGAATACGGCATCACCGACAAGCCGTTCGTCGTGATCAAGGCCGATGCCGGGACTTACGGCATGGGCGTGATGATGGTGCATGACGCCGCCGAGATCAAAAACCTGAACCGGCGCGAACGCACCAAGATGAGTGTGGTGAAGGAAGGGCTCGAAGTGCACGACGTAATCGTGCAGGAGGGCGTCTATACGTTCGAGCGCATCAATGAGGCTGTGGCCGAGCCCGTGGTCTACATGATCGACCGTTACGTGGTCGGTGGTTTCTATCGGGTGCATACCGGACGCGGCACCGACGAGAACCTGAACGCGCCCGGCATGCACTTCGTGCCGCTCGCCTTCGAGCACACCGCACTGCCCGACGTCCACGCCAAGCCCGGGGCTGCGCCGCCGAACCGGTTCTACATGTACGGTGTGGTGGCGCGCCTTGCCCTGCTTGCGGCGTCGGTTGAACTCGAGCGCACCGATCCGGATCCGGAAACGTATTGACGTCGGGGCAGCGGGCCAGCGAGGGCGATGGGTTCACCGCGTTATCGGTTTCCGCGTTGCTTTGGGAAGTTTCCGGATTTGGAGTGCGCCCGCGGGCGATTGGCTGCTGTCTGCGATGCGTCCGACGAGCTGGCGCGAGAAGCGAGACAACGGAAGAAGGAAAGAAAAAGACGCCCGGCCGGCCCCCCGACTAGCCGGGCGTCACATTTGCCGGTCGCCTCATGCAACGACCGGAAATCGGGGACTCCCTGACGGGCCTCCCCGCAAACGGGTTTTCTGAGCCTCCCCTGCACTGTTCGGATCGTGTACCGTGCCGGTCCGTCGTGCGGTTCGCATCAGCCATGGGGCGATGATGCGGGCGTTCGGCGCACCGGACATCCCCCAAATGGGGGATGTCCGCAGATGTTTGCATGGAATAGGAAATTTCCTTGCGAATTTGCCGACAGGGAGACATCCAGGGATGCCGCGGGACTTGCGCACCTGCCTTCGCCAACTACATCAGCTGCCGGTGCCGATACTCGGCTACCTGCCGCTTTGGCTCGAGACGCTGCGCGTCGGGCTCGACGCCGACAGCGTGGCCGCGCTCTGGCGTCATGCGCCGGATGGCGCGGGCGAGACGCCCGACCTCACTTGCTGTTATGCGCCGCAGGCCCCGTTCGCGGCGTGCGAGCGGCTCGCCGCGAGCGGCTGGACGCTGCCCCCGGTGGCGGACCTGCAACGCACGCTGGCGCACTGCGGTCTTGCTTGCGGCCACGCCAGACGCGCGCACGGGAACGCGCATGGGACGGGGGCGTTGCTCGGGCGGCCGCCGGAGCTCGAGCGTTGCTTTCCCGGCGGCGATTTGCTCGATGTCTGCCTGCTGCCGGCCAGACGCGACGCAACGTCGGTCGCCGGCGCGCAGGATGGCGAGCCCGGCGCCCGCGCTGCGCCCGTCGAGGCGCTGCGGCTGCTCGTGGCGCGCCGCGGGGACCGGCCACGCTTTAGCACCCGCGAAGTCTCGGCGTTCGAGGACGCCGCGGCCGAGTTCACCTCGCTTCCCGCACGCCCATGCCTTCCGGCGCCTGCGGCGTGCTGCGCGCCGATCCCCGTGCTAGGCCAAGACGACGCGCCAATGTCCGGCGGCAACGCGGCGGGCATGCTGGTCTGGCATGGACGGCAGCCGCAGTGGGCCGATCCGGCGGCGCTCACGCTCGTGCGCCGGGTCTGGCGCCTCACGCCGGGCGGGGCCTGGCCGGATGCTTGTGTGGTTCTGCAGGCCTGTCAGGCGCTCGCCGACGAGCTGGCGGTGCGCACGGCCGGCGCGGGCGCCCCCGGTGCGCAGGCGTTCGCGAGCGTTCCCGTACCCGGCGGCACGCTGCATCTGCATGCGACGCACCTGTGCGGCATGGGCGGCGGCGTCACCGACCGCGCGCGCATTGTCCTGCATCTGGCCGTGCCCCCTGCGCTGCGCTTGCTGCAACGTCTGTGGGAGACGGCGCTCACGCCAGTTCAGCGCGAGATCGCCATGCGCCTGCTGGCGGGGCAGTCGCGCGCGCAGACCCGCGAGGCGTGCGCCATCGGGGTGCAGACGCTCAAGACGCATCTGGCGCTCATGCGCGCGCGTCTGGACCCCGTGCGCGACGCGGCGCTGCTGGCGGGTTTGCGCGGAGCGGCGACCGTGGTGGCGCGTCCGGAGCCGCGCGGAGCCGTCCAGAGCGGCAGCGCGGCGCCTCGGCTAGAATAGACGCCTGTTGCCGCAGCATGCGGTGTGTGCATCCGAACCCCAAAGATTTCCCGCCGATCGATGCAGATTCTCTTTATCGCCGACCCGCTCGACCACTTCAAGATCTACAAGGACACCACGTTCTCGATGATGCGCGAAGCCGCGCGCCGCGGCCACCGCCTCTTTGCGTGCGAGCCCCATGAAATGGCCTGGCATGGCGCGACGGTCGACGCGCGCGTGCGGGAGATCCGCCTGACCGGTGACGCGCAGGCCTGGTACGAGGTCGTCGACACGCGCATTGCCGCGCTCACGGAGTTCGACGCCGTGCTCATGCGCAAAGACCCGCCGTTCGACATCGAGTACATCAACTCGACGTGGCTGCTCGAAATCGCCGAGCGCGCCGGCGCACGAGTGTTCAACAAGCCCAGCGCAATTCGCGACCACTCCGAGAAACTCGCGATTGCCGAGTTCGGACAGTTTGTCGCGCCGACGCTGGTCACGCGCGACGCCGCGCGACTGCGCGCCTTTCATGCCGAGCATGGCGACGTGATCTACAAGCCGCTCGACGGCATGGGCGGCACCGGCGTGTTTCGTATCGGGCCAGACGGCCGCAACCTCGGCTCGGTCATCGAGATGCTCGGCGAGAACGGCGCGCGTTCGGTGATGGCGCAACGCTTCATCCCGGACATCAAGCTCGGCGACAAACGCGTGCTCGTGATCGGCGGCAAGGTGGTGCCGCACTCGCTCGCGCGGATTCCACAGGGCAACGAAGTGCGCGGCAACCTGGCCGCCGGCGGCCTCGGGCAAGCGCGCGACCTGTCGGCGCGCGATCGCCAGATCGCCGAGACGCTCGCGCCGATCCTCTGGCAGCGCGGTCTGCTGCTCGTGGGGCTGGACGTCATCGGCGATTACCTCACTGAAGTGAACGTCACCAGCCCGACGTGTTTCCAGGAAATCACCGAGCAAACCGGCTTCGACGTGCCGAAGATGTTCATCGACGCGCTGGAACTGGCGGTCTGAGCAGGCGGCAGGGGCGGGGCGGCGGGAGAAGCGTCTGAATTCCCCTGAGGACTGCCTCTAACTTGATGAAAATTCGGGGTTTTTGCGCGCCTGCTAAAATAAGAATCCCAAAATCGACAGGCTCGCGTTCGTCGTTGTGTTCGTATCCCGGACACTCGCGGCGCTCGGCGTGCCTAGCATCATGGCTGGAATTCTGATCATTGCCCACGCACCGCTCGCATCGGCCCTTCGCGAGTGTGTTTCGCATATCTACGGCGGCTGTCCTTCGCGTATCGGCGCGATCGACGTCGTTCCCGACCAGGACACGGCGGCTCTCGTCGAAAGCGCGCGCGAGCGCGTTGCCCAGTTGCAGGAGGAGAACGGCGTGCTCGTGCTCACCGACCTGTTTGGCGCGACACCATCGAACGTCGCGGCGCAGCTCGTCGCACCGAGGGTGAGGGTGGTGGCCGGGGTGAACCTGTCAATGCTCATCAAGGCGGTGTGCTATCGCTCCGTGCCGCTGGAAACGTTGACGGAGAAAGTGCTTTCGGGCGGATCTAAAGGTATTCTCGAAGTCGGCGCGGGTGCGCCGGCGACCACACACACTACGTCACACTGAAACATGCTTCAACAAGAAACGACGATCGTAAACAAGTTGGGCTTGCACGCCCGGGCATCGGCAAAGCTCACACAGCTCGCGGCAAAATTTCAGAGTGAGGTCTGGCTGACCCGGAACGGTCGGCGTATCAATGCCAAGAGCATCATGGGCGTCATGATGCTGGCCGCCGGGATCGGTTCCAAGGTCGAGGTGGAAACCGAAGGCCCTGACGAAGAACAAGCCATGAACGAGATTCTGGCCCTCATCGCCAACAAGTTCGGCGAAGGGGAATAAAAGACGGCGACGCGGTGCCCGGCAGCGCTTTGCAGGCGTGCTGCGACGGGCGGATCGCAAGGATGACGTCATCGAGATAGCGTCACCGACGCTCCGCAGCTCACCGCCCCGAACGTAGATTCAGGCCGCAACATTCGCCTCTGAACCGGGAGACTCACTTGTCTTTCACCCTGCACGGCATTCCCGTCTCTCGCGGCATCGCCATCGGACGCGCCTATTTGCTCGCGCCCGCCGCCCTCGATGTGCCGCACTATCTGCTCGATCCTTCGCAGATCGACGACGAAATCGCACGTTTTCACGGCGCTCAGGCGACCGTCCAGCACGAACTGGACACGCTCAAGGCCGAACTGCCGCACGATGCGCCGGGCGAGATGGGCGCGTTTCTCGACGTTCACTCGCTGATACTGAACGACACGCTGCTCGCCGACGCCGTCATCAAGCTGATTCGCGAGCGTCGCTACAACGCGGAATGGGCGCTGACCACGCAACTCGAGGTGCTCGTCGCCCGCTTCGAAGACATCGACGACGAATATCTGCGCGAGCGCCGCGCGGACATCGAGCAGGTGACCGAGCGCGTGCTCAAGGCGCTCGCCGGCGCACCCGGCATTCGTCACGTGGTGGCGCAGACCCCGCGCGACGACATGATCGTCGTGGCGCGCGACATCGCGCCGGCCGACATGCTGCAGTTCAAGTCGCAGACGTTCAAGGGGTTCGTCACCGATCTCGGCGGCAAGACGTCGCACACGGCCATCGTGGCGCGCAGCCTGGGCATTCCGGCCGCGGTCGGCGTGGCGCAGGCCAGCCTGCTCGTCAAGCAGGACGACGTGATCATCATCGACGGCGATCACGGCATCGTCATCGTCGATCCGGCGCCGATCGTGCTCGAGGAGTACAGCTACCGCCAAAGCGAGCGCGCGCTCGAAGAGCGTCGCCTGCAGCGGCTGAAGCACTCGCCGGCGCAGACCATCGACGGCACCCCCATCGAGCTGCTCGCCAACATCGAATTGCCGGAAGACGCCAAGGCGGCCGTGGAAGCGGGCGCCGTTGGCGTGGGGCTGTTCCGCACCGAGTTCCTCTTCATGAACGAGGAGGAGGCGCCGGAGGAGGAAGCGCAGTTCGAGGCCTACAAGCGTGCCGTGGAGGCAATGCATGGGCTGCCGCTTACCATCCGCACGATCGACGTCGGGGCCGACAAGCCGCTCGACAGCCACGAGACTTACGAGACCGCGCCGAACCCCGCGCTCGGACTGCGGGCGATTCGCTGGAGCCTGTCGGAGCCGCGCATGTTCCTCACGCAGTTGCGGGCGATACTGCGCGCGTCGGCGTTCGGGCAGGTGCGGATTCTGTTCCCGATGCTCGCGCACGCGCAGGAAATCGATCAGACGCTCGAGCTCGTGCGCGAAGCCAAGTCGCAGCTCGATGCGGCCGGCCTGCTCTACGATCCCGGCGTGAAGCTCGGCGCGATGATCGAGGTGCCGGCCGCGGCGCTCACCGTGCCGATGTTCCTCAAACGGCTCGACTTCCTCTCGATCGGCACGAACGATCTCATCCAGTACACGCTGGCGATCGACCGCGCGGACAACGCGGTCGCCCATCTCTACGATCCGCTGCACCCGGCCGTGCTGCGCCTGATCGCCATGACGATCCGCGAGGCACATGCGTTCGGCGTACCGGTGGCCGTCTGCGGCGAGATGGCCGGAGACCCGACGGCGACGCGTTTGCTGCTCGGCATGGGGTTGCGGGAGTTCTCGATGCATCCCAGCCAGTTGCTGCAGGTCAAGCAGGAGATTCTGCGGGCGCATCTGCCCGATCTGGAGCGCCCCGTCCAGGAACTGCTCGCGGCGACCGAGCCCGAAGAGATGCAGGCTGCACTGGCGAGGCTGGCGGTGGCCTGACATCGAGGCCGCGTGCGGTGGCCGGGGCAGGCAAGTGCCGGTGGCGCCTCAGCGCGGCATGACGCAGGGCGTCAATGCCGCTGCCCGCAGACCTTGCACTCCGGGTTACGGGCGCAATGCATGGTGTGCCAGCTCATCCTGCGCCCGTCGAGCATCAGCAGACGGCCGACCAGCGGCGTGCCGACGCCGGCGATCAGCTTGATCGCCTCTGCCGCCTGCATGCTGCCGATGATGCCCACGAGCGGGGCAAGCACGCCCATCGTCGCGCACGCCTGCTCCGGGAACGGCTCGTCGGCCGGAAAAATGCACTCATAGCACGGCGACGCCGCATCGCGCACATCGAACACGCTGATCTGCCCGTCCAAGCGCAGCGCGGCGCCGGACACCAGCGGTACGCCGGCGGCCACGCAGGCGCGGTTCACCGCATGACGCGTGGTGAAATTGTCCGAGCCATCGAGCACCACGGTGGCGTTGCGCGCGAGTGCGGAAAGACGCGCTTCGTCCACGCGCTCGTTGATCGTATCGACCACCACGCCCGGATTGATCTGCGCGATGCGCTGCCGGCCCGACACCACCTTGGGCTGCCCCACGCTTTGCGTGTCGTGAAGGATCTGACGCTGCAGGTTCGTGAGATCGACGTCGTCATCGTCGATCAGCGTGATGCGCCCGACGCCCGAGGCCGCCAGATAGAGCGCGGCGGGCGAGCCCAGGCCGCCGGCCCCCACGATCACGGCATGCGACGCAAGCAGACGCTCCTGACCCTCGATGCCGAGTTCGTCGAGCAGGATATGACGGGAGTAACGCAGGAGCTGATCGTCGTTCATCGCAACACGTAAGGAATAAAAAAACCGTGCCGGCTTTCGCGGGCACGGTTCGTAGTGTAAAGCCGTTGCTTATTTCTTGTCCGACGGCTTGGCCGGCACGACCGTATCGGTCTTGGGATCGGTCTTGGCGCCGGCGGCGGGCGTTGCAGCCTTCGCGGCGTCCTTCGGCAGCGGGCCGGCATTGGCCTCCAGGCGCGACTTGGTGCGCTGCACCGGCTCGCCCTTGAGCTGATGGATCGCCTGCTGGAGCATGAAGTCGTCGGCGCTGCCCAGGTCCGGCAGGCGTTCTTCGCGTTCCTTCTTGCGCTCTTCCGGCGTCTTCTTCGCGTTCTCTTCCTCGAGGCGGCGCAACTCTTCCAGGCGGCGCGCTTCGCGGGCGTCGATTTCCTTCTGCTCGTCAGGCGTTTGCGTGTTGTGCAGATGGTTCTGGTAATCGATCTCGCGCGTGACCAGCACGTCGTCCGGATCGCCCTTCGGATTCTGGTCGACCGGCACATCCGGCTTGATGCCGATGGACTGGATCGAGCGGCCGCTCGGCGTGTAGTAGTACGCCGTGGTCAGGCGCAGCGCGGTGTCCGGCGAAAGCTGACGCACCGTCTGCACCGAGCCTTTGCCGAACGTGGTCTTGCCCATGATCAGCGCGCGCTTCGAGTCTTGCAGCGCACCGGCCACGATCTCCGAGGCCGACGCCGAGTAGGCGTTCACGAGCACCACCATCGGCACCGTCTTCCAGAACGCGGCCTCGCCCTTGAGGGGGTCTTCCGGGCTCGCGGACAGACGGTAGTTGTCGAACGTGGCCGTGTACTTCTGCTTGGCGTCTTCGATCTGGCCGTTCGTGGTGACCACCGTGGCGCCTTCCTTCAGGAAGGCTGCGGACACGCCCACGGCCGATTGCAGAATGCCGCCGCCGTTGTTGCGCAGATCGAGCACGAGACCCTTGAGCGGGGCGTCTTTCGACAGCTCCTGCAGCTTCTTGGCCAGGTCCGGCACGGTGCGTTCCTGGAAGCTGGTGATGCGCACGTATGCAATGCCCGGCTCGAGCATCTTGCCCTTCACGCTCTGGACGCGAATCTCCGCGCGCACGATCGACACGGGGAAGGTGCGCTCGTCGGACTTGCGGAAGATCGTCAGCGTAACCTTGCTGCCCGGCGCGCCGCGCATGCGCTTGACCGCCTGATCGAGCGTCATGCCGCGCACCGGCTTGTCGTCGATGCGCGTGATGAGATCGCCCGGCTTCAGGCCGGCCTTGAACGCGGGGCTGTCCTCGATCGGCGAGATCACCTTCACGAGACCGTCTTCCTGCGAGATCTCGATGCCCAGACCCGCGAAGCGGCCCCGCGTCTGCTCCTGCAGTTCCTTGTACTCGTCCTTGTCGAGATAGGACGAGTGCGGATCGAGGCTGGACACCATGCCCTTGATCGCGGCGGTGAGCAGCTTCTTGTCGTCGACCGGCTGCACGTACTCGCGCTTGATCTGACCGAACACTTCGGCCAGCAGCCGGAGCTGTTCGAGCGGCAGCGGCGTGGTAGCGCTTTGCGCGGAAGCCTGCGAGAACGCGAGGGTGGCAGCCGCACCGGTCGCGAGGCCCAGCACGATCAGGCCAATGTGTTTGAGGGTTTGGCGCATATAGGCGTGGAAATTCCGGATTTTTCGGGGCGCCCGCCAACGGGCGCGCGCACTTTGGCGAAGTATAACCGTTTGCCCGCGGGGCGGACATTGCCCATTCGACAGAGACTTTTCCCGAGTGGTTCGCCGAAAAGTGCCATCCGATGCGCCTTTTACGTCACCTCTTTCGGCGTCGCCTCCTTTGCGTCGGCGCATAGACGGTTTTATGGGCCGCCTCTTATACGTCGCCTTATACGTCGCCTTATGCGTTGCCTTACACGTCGCGCGCCCCCCGTCGCTATTCGTTGCCCTGCGCCACCCTTCGCCGGGACGGAAGGTGCGGCGAGGACGATAAGAGTGTGAGCGCCGCGATGCACGCGACGGAGCGGGCACATCGCGGTATGCCGGTATGGCGCGGTATCCCGATGCGCTTCCGGGCGGCGCCGGCCGGCGCCGCCTGCGGATATTTGCGGATATTACTTCGACTTGCCTTGCGCGGCCACGGCGGCCAGTGCGCCGGCGATTTTCTCCTGGTCGCCGAGGTAGTAATGACGGATCGGCCTGAGGTCGGCGTCGAGTTCGTACACGAGCGGCGTGCCGTTCGGAATGTTCAGGCCGGCGATGTCGTCGTCCGAGATATTGTCCAGATGCTTGATGAGCGCACGCAGCGAGTTGCCGTGCGCGGCCACGAGCACCTGCTTGCCGGCGCGCACCGCCGGGGCGATCGACTCGTTCCAGAGCGGCAGCACGCGTGCCACCGTGTCCTTGAGACACTCGGTGAGCGGAATCTCCTCGCGCTTGAGCTTGGCGTAGCGCGGGTCGTTGAACGCACTGCGCTCGTCATCGGCGGCCAGCGGCGGCGGTGGCGTGTCGTAGCTGCGGCGCCAGACGTGCACCTGCTCGTCGCCGTACTTCGCGGCGGTCTCGGCCTTGTTCAGGCCGGCGAGCGCGCCGTAGTGACGCTCGTTCAGACGCCAGCTATGCACCACGGGGATCCACATCAGGTCCATGGCGTCCTGCACGTGCCACAGCGTGCGGATCGCGCGCTTGAGAACCGACGTGTACGCCAGGTCGAACCGGTAGCCGGCTTCGGCGAGCAGCTTGCCGGCCTCGCGGGCTTCGGAAACCCCCTTTTCGGTCAGGTCGACGTCGACCCAGCCGGTAAACCGGTTTTCCTTGTTCCACGTCGATTCGCCGTGGCGGATGAGAACGAGCTTGTACATGAGCAAACTTCAAACAGAGTTGGGAAAGCGGGGGCAGCCGGCGGGTCGGGCATGGCTCGTCGCACGTCGCCAGGCCATGCCCGGCAAGGACTTGGCGGCAGCGACCCATGGACGCCGGGGGGCGCGGCACGGTGGCCGCCGACGTGCGGCGCGGCGATTGCCAACGCGACCCGTCGGCGCAATCTCGGAATATTTTATAATGATCGGATTCTTTTGATATTTTTCAGGTGGTTTGTGAAGTTCTTTGCCGATTACACCAACCTCGCGCTCATCGCCATCGCCCTCGTCTCGGGCGGCATGCTGGCCTGGCCGGTATTCAAGCGCGGCGGTCGCGGTCTGTCGACCGTCGAAGCGACCCAATTGATCAACCGCAAGGGCGCGGTGATTCTCGACGTGCGCTCGGCAGAGGAGTTCGCCGGCGGCCATCTGCCGTCCGCGCGCAACGTGCCGCTCGACGAGGTCGAACAAAAGGTCGGCCAGGTCATCAAGAACAAGGCGGCGCCGGTGCTGGTCGTGTGCAAGAGCGGCCAGCGCTCCGCGCGGGCCCAGGCGCTGCTGCGCAATCTGGGCTACGCTGAGGCGTTCAGCCTGCAAGGCGGTGTCGCCGCATGGCAGGAAGCCGGCCTGCCGGTCGTCAAGTAATCCAGGAGTTGCCAGTCATGCCCAAGATCGTGATGTACAGCACGCAAGTGTGCCCGTATTGCCAGATGGCCGAACGTCTGCTGCGTCAGCGCGGCGTTCAGGAAATCGAGAAGATCCTCATCGACAAGGATCCGGCTCGCCGCGAGGAAATGATGACGCGCACGGGGCGCCGCACGGTGCCGCAGATCTACATCGACGAACGTCATATCGGTGGTTACGACGATCTGTCGGCCCTCGACCGCGCGGGCGGCCTCGTGCCGCTCTTGCAAGCTGCCTGATACCCCGCTCACAATAGTGCGCCCGGCCGCGTGTCCCGCGGCTGTTTTATCCCCAAGGAAACGAAATGTCCGACCAGAATCAGCCGTTTTTCAGCATCCAGCGCGCTTACCTGAAAGATCTGTCTCTCGAGCAGCCGAACTCGCCGGCGATCTTCCTCGAACAGGAAATGCCGACCGTCGAAGTGCAGCTCGACGTCGCCGCCGAGCGTTTGGCCGAAGAGATCTTCGAAGTCGCCGTGATTGCTACCGTGACGGCCAAGATCAAGGACAAGGTCGCGTTCCTGGTGGAGGGCAAGCAGGCCGGGATCTTCGAGATCCGCAACGTGCCTGTCGAGCAGCTCGATCCGCTCATCGGCATTGCCTGCCCGACGATCGTCTACCCGTATCTGCGTGCGAACGTGGCCGACGCAATCAGCCGCGCCGGCTTCCAGCCGATCCACCTGGCCGAAGTGAACTTCCAGGCGCTGTACGAGCAACGTCTGGCGCAACTGGCCGAGCAGCAGCAGGCGGCCAACGGCGAGGCGCCGGCTTCGGGCATCGTGATGCCTGACGGCTCGTCCGCCCAGACCCACTAAGCGCTCGCGCTTGACCGACGCGCAGGCCGTGGCCGGTCCGCGCGTCGAGGTGCCCTTCATGAAGATTGCCGTATTCGGTGCGGGTGCCTGGGGCACCGCCATGGCGAGTCACATGGCCGCACGCCATGATGTCGTCCTTTGGGCGCGCGACGGCGCGCTCGTGGACGCACTGACCGCCACTCACGAGAATTCCACCTACCTTCCCGGTTCCTCGCTGTCCTCGCGCCTGCGATTCGACGCCGATTTCGCGACAGCGCTGGCCCATGGCGCGGGCGAGCACGCGTTGTGCGTAGCGGCCGTACCGGTGGCGGGGCTGCGCGCGCTGGCCGGGCACATGGCGCAGGCCGCCGCGCCGCCGCGCAACCTTATCTGGCTGTGCAAGGGCTTCGAGGCCGACACCGGTCTGCTGCCGCATCAGATCGTTGCCGACGTCTTTCCCCAGGCCGCGGGGGGCTCCCTGTCCGGGCCGAGCTTTGCGCGCGAGGTCGCTCAGGGGCTGCCCGCTGCACTGACCATCGCGAGTTCCGTTCGTGCACTGTGCGATCTGACCATCGCCGCGTGCCACTTCGGCGCGTTGCGTATTTATTCGAGTGACGATGTCATCGGCGTGGAAGTCGGCGGCGCCGTGAAGAACGTACTTGCGATCGCGACCGGCGTCAGCGACGGTT
Source organism: Pandoraea sp. CB10b_02 (assembly GCF_002216225.1). Classification (NCBI taxonomy): domain Bacteria; kingdom Pseudomonadati; phylum Pseudomonadota; class Betaproteobacteria; order Burkholderiales; family Burkholderiaceae; genus Pandoraea; species Pandoraea sp. CB10b_02. Next base: position 167,415 of record NZ_NJGW02000004.1, on the reverse strand, counting down.
TAGGGCTCGGTTTGAACGCCCGTGCCGCGCTTGTTACGCGCGGGTTGGCGGAAATGACGCGTCTTGGCGTGGCGCTCGGCGGCAAACCCGAGACATTCATGGGGCTGACGGGCATGGGCGACCTGATCCTGACGGCGACCGGCGACCTGTCGCGAAACCGCACCGTGGGGCTGCAACTGGCGTCCGGCAAGACGCTCGACGAGGTGCTCGCGTCGCTCGGCCATGTGGCCGAAGGCGTGCGATGTGCCCGTGCGGTACGCGATCTGGCGCGAGCCCATGGCGTCGACATGCCGATTACCGACGCCGTGTGCGCCACGCTGTTCGATGGCCTGCCTGCCCGTGCGGCCGTGGAAGCCTTGTTGCGACGCGATGCACGCGCGGAGCGCGAGGGCGACGCCGCCGCCGGCTGACCGGCTGGTCTGCCGACGCGGTGACGCTGAACGCGCCGCGATCCGCCGGCAGGCCCGCGCCGCATGAGGCGTCGTTGCAGCAACGTGCCCGGATGCACCGATGTGCGCCGATGTGCCGCTCGGGCGCATCGGGCATCGTTCCCCGATTTCCCGATGGGGACGTCATGGCATTCACGCATGTCCCGTCGACACTCGCAACAAGGGAGCCGAACCCATGTCGCAAGCCGTTCATCTCGAAGCCCTGCAGGGCGACATCACACAATCTGCGGTCGACGCCATCGTGAATGCCGCGAACGAATCGCTGCTGGGCGGTGGCGGCGTCGACGGCGCCATACACCGCGCGGCGGGGCCTGAGCTCCTCGCGGCGTGCCGCAAGCTGCACGGATGTCCGACAGGACACGCGAAGATCACGCCGGGCTTTCGCCTGAAAGCGAAGTACGTGATCCATACGGTGGGGCCGGTCTGGCATGGCGGCGGTGACGACGAGCCGGCACGACTGGCGAGCTGTTATCGCGAGAGTCTGCGTCTTGCCGCGGAGAACGGTTGTCGCAGCGTGGCGTTCCCGGCGATCAGTTGCGGCGTGTATGGCTATCCGCCCGAACTGGCAGTGCCGCTCGCCGTCTTCACGGTGCGCGACGCGTTACCGCACTTCCCGGGCATCGAGCGGGTCCAGTTCATTTGCTTCGACGCCGCCATGCTGCGGCGCTACCAGACCGAGCTCGCCAATCAGGCGCCGCCGGCGTAACCGTGCTGCCGCCACGCCTCGAAGACGACCACCGCCACGGTGTTCGACAGGTTCAGGCTGCGGTTGCCGGGGCGCATCGGCAGGCGCACGCGTTGCGTTGTCGTGAAGGTGTCGAGCAGCTCGGGCGCAAGGCCGCGTGTCTCCGAGCCGAAGACGAACCAGTCGCCGGGCGCGAACGCGAGCTCGCCGAAGGGGCGGGAGCCTCGCGTCGTCAGCGCGAACATGCGTGCGGGGTCCGGCGACTCCGACGCGAGAAACGCGGCCCAGTCGCGATGCACCTTCATTTGCGCGTACTCGTGATAGTCGAGCCCCGCGCGACGCATGCGCGCGTCGTCCAGCGGAAAGCCAAGCGGCTCGACGAGATGCAGGCGGGCGCCGGTATTGGCGCACAAGCGGATGACGTTGCCGGTGTTGGGCGGAATTTCGGGGCAGACGAGAACGACGTTGAACATGGCGATCGGCGGGCGGGATTTCCGGAGTTGTTCGGAATTGTCCGGAGTTGTCGTGAGTTATATGGAGTTATATGGAGTTATCGGGAGGGCGGCGTTCGCAGTGCGACGGCGGCGAGCACATGTGACGCGCCGGCGGTCTTGAGCGCGCGGGCTGCGGCGTCGCAGGTGGCGCGCGTGGTCATCACGTCATCGACCAGGATGATGCGGCGCCCGCGAACGCCGTCGCTGGCGACGAAGGCATCACGCAGGTTGCGCATACGCGCCTCGCGCGAGAGGCGCCGCTGCGAGGCCGTGGTCCGCGCGCGGCGCAGAACATGCGCGCTGGCCGGCAGGTTCGCGCGTCTCGCGGCAACGCGAGCAAGCTCCCATGCCTGATTGAAGCCGCGTGCCGCCAGTCTCGATGGCGCCAACGGCACCGGCACGACCAGCGGCAGCCGAGGCGACGCCGGGTCGTCCGGCTGCGCCAGCAGCGCGTCGCCAAGGCGTTCGCCGAATTCGCGGGCCAGCGGCAGGGCGCTGTGGTATTTCAGACGGATCATCAGCGAATCGAGCGGCGCAACGTAATCTGCCAGCGCCAGCGTCGCGTCGAAAGCGGGCGGCTGGCCCACGCATTCCCCGCAAATCGGCCCGGCTGCCGAAGGGGGTGTGCGACAAATTGCCGCATCTTGCGCGGCGGCTGCGTGACGTACCGCCGCAGGCCCGGCGAGCGACGGCAGCGCGATGGCGCAACGCGCGCAGCGCAGGGGTGCGTCGGGTCGCCCGGCGTCGAACATGCGCGCGCAGTCGGCGCAGACTTGCCGCGCCGCGCGGCGGTGGCACACGGCACAGTGGTCCGGCAACGCCGCGCGCAGCAGGGCGCCGGCGAGCCGGGCGAGCGTCGGGAACGGATTGCGCGGAATGGACAAGGCGGTATTCGGCAGTGAGGTGACGGCGAACGCGGCGCGAATGCCGCGCGGCGGCCGCGCAATGGCGGTGCCCGATGCGTTCGGACAGCTGCGAGTATACTGCCGACTCGCCTTTTCGCCCGTCCCATGAAGCCTTCTGCCGCTCCCTCCGCTCCGTCCCGCGCGTTCTCGTCCCGTTTTTTGCGTGCGGCATTCGACCGTCGCGCGTCGCACTGGGCGCAAGCCGACTTTCTGATGCGCGAAGTGGCGTCACGGCTCGCGAGCCGGCTGGACTACATCAAGCTGCAGCCGAAGCGGGTGTTGGACGCAGGCTGCGGCACGGGCAGCGACCTGCGGCATTTCGGCGACCGCTATCCCGACGCCTATCGCGTGGGAATCGACGCCTCTTTCGCAATGGCCCGCGCGGCGGCCGCGGCCGGTGCGACGACCGGGTGGCGGCGCCTGCTTCGCAGCGCGCCGCCGTATGGCGTGGCGCAAGCCGACTTTTCCGCGCTGCCATTCGCTTCGCGCGCCTTCGATCTGGTGTGGTCGAATCTCGCGCTCCATTGGTATCGTGAACCGCATCGCGTCATTCCCGAGTGGCACCGCGTGCTGAGTACCGATGGTCTGCTGATGTTCTCCGCGTATGGCCCCGACACGCTGCGCGAGCTGCGCGCCGCGTGGGCGCAAGTCGACGACCTTCCCCACGCTCTCGAGCCGACCGACATGCACGATCTCGGCGATATGATGGTCGCAAGCGGCTTCGACACGCCCGTGACGGACATGGAGCGGCTCACGCTGACCTTCGAGTCACCGGACACGCTGCTGCGCGACGTGCGTCTGCTTGGCGTGAATCCATTGCCGGAGCGTCGGATGGGGCTCACCGGGCGGGCGCGGCTTGCGGGCCTGCGCGCGGCGCTCGAGCGCCAGCGCGGCGAGGACGGCACGATTGCGCTGACCTTCGAGCTCGTCTACGGTCATGCGTGGAAAATTCCGGAAAAGGTCGACGCCGCGGGCAATGCCATCGTCCGCATCCAGGACATCGGGCGCGGCGGCCGCCCGCGCTGACATCCCACGGCGCTGTTCGCCGTCCACCGGGCGCTTCCGCTTCCCTGTCGCACTGTCGGCGCCATGCCGACGCCTTCCACTCGCACATCGCACCGGCCGCCGTGCCCGACGGTGCGCTTCCGCATCCTGCGTCCTACACGACTTTGCAGGTATTCCGCGCGCGCTCCATTCGCTTAAATGAAGCTTCACGGCGTGCAGCAACGCAGGCATTGCGAACGGCATTCCTTCGTTGCGTCACGCCATTCCACCGCAATCGGGGGTGACTTCGGGAGGCTGACCGTGGGGCATCAACGCGAAACGCCGGCAGCGCTGCCGCGAACCTCTCCCGCGGCCCATACGGGCGCGCAGGAGAGCCTATCGCTGCGCGTGGACGGCAGCTTCCTGCGACCTGTCACGTCGCCGGTCTTCACGAGGATCGACGGACTGTGTGCCGCGCCCGTCCATCTGAAACTCGAGGGGTTGAATCCTGCAGGCTCGATCAAGCTCAAGACGGCGTTGCAGCTGATCGAGGACCTGGAGGCGAGCGGAAGCATTCGGCGCGACACGCACATCGTCGAATCATCGTCGGGCAACCTCGGGGTCGCGTTGGCCATGGTGTGCGCCAATCGCGGATACCGTTTCACCTGCGTCACGGATCCGAACACCTCGCGGCATGCCGTTCGCACCATGCAGGCGTTGGGCGCTCACGTGGTTCGCGTCGAACGCCGCGACGCGCAGGGCGGTTTTCTGGGTACGCGCATTGCGTGGATACGCGCGCAGGTGCGGAAGGACACACGCTGGCTCTGGCTCAATCAATATGCCAATCCGTCCAATTGGCGGGCGCACTTCCGCTGGACGGCGCCAGAGGTCTTCGCGGCATTTCCCGGCGTCGACCATCTCTTCGTGGGCGCGGGGACGACGGGGACGCTGCTCGGATGCCTGCGATATGTGCGCGCGCATCGATTGCCGACGCGCGTCGTCGCGGTGGACGCCGTCGGGTCCGTGACGTTTGGCGGCCCGCCCGGCGCGCGCCGGATTCCCGGACTCGGGACGAGCTGCCGCCCGCCGCTGTGCGAGCCGCCTCACGCCGAGCCACCCGACGCCGTCGTCCACGTCGCGGAGCCGGAAACCCTGCGAATGTGCCACGCACTCGCACAGCGCGGATTGCTGGCGGGTGGCTCTTCCGGCAGCGTGTTGCGCGCGGTGCAGATAGCGGGCGCCGACATTGCGCCCGATGAAACCGTCGTCGCCATCGCGCCGGACATGGGCGATAAGTACCTCGATACCGTGTACGACGCCGCGTGGGCCGCGACCTGCTTCGCCGATGCGTCGCCTGCACCCGATGCTACTCCACCCCTGCCCCGGACCACGAGTCCCGCACGGCCATGAACGCGCTTTCATCACCGCAATTTCGTGTCTTCACGGCGGAGCAGGTCGATGCCGCAATCCGTGGCGGACGGCACGCCGTACTCGATATCGTCGAGGCGGCGTATCGTGCCCATCACGCGGGCCGCACCGTCAACCCCGAGAGCCAGTTTCTGCGATTTCCCGACGACGAGCGAAACCGCATCATCGCGCTGCCGGCCCATATCCGGGACAGGGCGGGCGAAGGCGCGACCGGCATCAAATGGATATCGAGCTTTCCCGGGAACGTCGGGCGGGGCATGCCGCGCGCGTCGGCGGTACTCATCCTGAACGATCTGGCAACGGGGTTCCCGACGGCGTGCATGGAGGCGAGCTGCATCAGCGCGGCGCGCACGGCGGCAAGCGCGATCAGCGCCTTGCGCCGGCTTACCGCGGGCAGGCCACAGGCGGCAAACGCGTCGGGGAGGGTGCGGGTTGCGTTCATCGGCGCGGGTGTGATTGCCCGGCACGTCGCGCAGTGGCTGCCGCTCGCGGCGTTGCCCGTTGCACGGGTGACGGTGCATGACCTCAATGCCGGGGCCGCGGACGCACTGGCCGCGCGCATCGGCATGGAAACGTGCTACGCGAGCGAGAGCCAGAACTCGCTCGAGATCGCCGTCCGGGAGGCGGATGTCATCGTGTTTGCCACGACTGCATCGACGCCATACGTCGCGAATCCCGAGTGGTTCTCGCACTGCCCGATCGTTCTGCATCTTTCCCTGCGCGATCTCGCGCCGGCCGTCATTCTCGCGTCTTGCAACGTGGTCGACGACATCGACCACTGTCTGCGCGAGCAGACCTCGCTCCATCTCACGGAAGCACAGACCGGACATCGGCACTTCGTGAGCACCTCGCTGCCGGATTTGCTGTGCGGCGGCAATGCTCCGCCCCGAGACAGGCCTGTCGTCTTCTCGCCGTTCGGTATGGGCATTCTCGACATCGCCGTTGGCCGCTGGATCTACGAGCGCCTCGCCCCGCAGCAGGCGCCCGTCCCCCGTTTTTTCAACGATATGCAACGCGCATGACCCTAGCTCCTACCCGCTCTTCGTCTCACCACGTCGCTTCGCACGGCGCGGAGGGTTTCGCCGACGTGCTCGTCGGCCTGCAATATGGCGATGAAGGCAAAGCGAAAATCATCGATGCTCTCGCGCCCGAATATGACGTGATCGCGCGCTTTAACGGCGGCGCCAACGCCGGCCACACCATCGATACACCGCACGGGCGCATCGCTCTGAAGCAGTTGCCCTCCGGCGTCTTCCATCCGCACGCCGCGCTCTACATCGGCTCCGGATGCGCCATCAATCCATGGAAGCTCGCCGAGGAGATCGAGCAGCTCAACGACATGGGCGTCTGCCTTGAGGGCCGGCTTCGCATCAGCGCACGCGCGGCCCTGGTTCAGCCGCATCACATCGCACTGGACCGCCGCGGCAGCGCAACGATCGGCACCACGGGAAACGGCATCGGCCCATGCTATGCCGACAGGGCTTTGCGCGTCCGCAACGACACGCGCGTGAATCTGATGATCGGCGATCTACTCGAAAACGAGGTCACTGCCGTGTCGAGCATGCGCGACGTGTTCACACGGATGATCAACGCCGATGGGGGGACGTTGCCATGGATGGCGGAAATGTCGGATCTCCTGCTGTCGCTGCCCGCCGTGGCGAGAACCTTGCGCCGGTATATCGAACCGGACCGAAGTTGGCTCACCGTTCGCGTGAAGCAGGGGGCGCGCGTGTTGTTCGAAGGTGCGCAATCGGTATTGCTCGACGTGGTCGACGGCAGCCAGCCCTACGTTACGTCGAGTCATACGGTCCCGGCCTACGCCTACGTGGGGGGCGATCTGGCGGCGAAATACCACCGACGCACGATCGGCGTGGCCAAGGCCATCGTATCGCGCGTGGGGCGTGGGCCGTTTCCGTCAGAGCTGGGTGGGGACCGTTCCGCGGCGTATTGCCACGATGCGGCACAAACGCAGGCGGGTGCCGCTCAGGAACGAGAGCAGCACGTTCCCGAAGACCTGTTGCGCTCGACAGACCCGTTCGACATCGGCACGGCGCTGCGCATGCTGACCGGCGAGTATGGTACGGGCACGGGGCGGCCCAGGCGCATCGGCATGCTCGATCTTGCGCAGCTCAGAGAGGTGATTCGCGCGCACGCGGTGGATTGCGTCTACCTGAACAAGGTCGACTGCCTGTCGCACTACCTGCAAACGGCCTACCAGGGTGTCCCGATGCGCGTGCCGCGCGATGCGCTCTCGGGCGAGGCCATGCCCGACGTGCTGATCTATCCCGGCCTGACGGAGCGCTCGATTTCGCTTGGCCGGGGTGGCACTCTCGATTCCGCCATGAACGGCTTCGTGGACTTCGTCGAGCGGTATATCGGCGCGCCGCTCGCCGGTATTGGGCTGGGGCCCGAACGCGCCAGTCTGGTGACGCTGGCGGCACACGAGAAGTTGCGCGCGACCAACGCGTCAAAGGCGGAGACGACACATGCCTGATATTCGGCGACCGCCCCGTGACGGCGACGGGCCGCGCGAGGGGCCCGGTGCATTTACGACCGTGCCACGCCCGTGGCGGGAAGTCGCTGCGGCGGCCCGCTGGGGGAGCGACGAACCGTTTCCGCCGTTGCAGCCGGATCACCTTTTCTTCAATGCATCGCTGATGCCATATGTCGCGCATCCGCTCGTGCGCGAGCGCGGACAGGCGGCCAGACAGCAACTGAGCGCCTGGCGGCTTGCGGACTATCTGAACAAGACGGAGCGTGTGGAGGTGCACATCGTCAATCGCGCGGTGGAGCAAATGCTCGACATCGGACCGGGCGTGTCGGTCGGTCGCGACGACCTGCTCGCCATCTATACCGACGAAGGTTTTCACACATGGATGATGGCGCGCTTTCGTGCGTGTCTGCTCGCGGCTACCGGTGTCTCGCTGCCGCGGCCGCCATCGCTGGGTGTCGGGCGCGTGCTGGCGCTTTGCGAGGCGGTGCCGCGCGCGCGGCGCGGACTCGCGATGATCGCAGCGGCGACGGTGACCGAGACGCTGATTACCGGAACGCTCCGACGAACTGGCGCGGGAGACCGGATCTACCCGCCCGTGAGCGTGCTGCTCGCCGAGCACGCGGCGGACGAGATGCGCCATCAGGCGGCGTTCGTTCGCTTCGCCGGCGAATGGGTGCCGTCCCTGCCCTCGGACGAGCGCGCGTACCTGGACGCGCTGCTGCCGGAATTGATGATGGCGTTTCTCGCACCCGAGTTGCCGGTGTGGCGGGAGCAGCTGTGCGCGATCGGGCTGTGCGAAGAGAACGCAGACCGCGTTCTGCGCGAAAGCATCGACCCGCTGGAAGTCGGCGTGCAGATGATGGAAGCGGCGCTCGTGCCGCGTCGCCTCTTCGAACGACTGGGATTGTCGAGCGCGGCGCGATTCGCCCAGCTCGCCGGCCGGTGGCGTCCGCCATGAAGCAGCGCGGCACGGTCGGGCGGAGACGGAAGGCACAGGGGGGCGGCGCTTCAGCGGGACTTCAGCGGCAATAGGGTGGCAATCAGGTCGCAATCAGGTGGCAATAGGGTGGCAATGGGGTGGCAATAGGGGGCAATAAGGCCCGCAACCGAGCGGCGGCATCGACCCATCAGGAGAGCGAACGTGAACAGTCATTGGTTAGCCCCGGACATGACGATGAGCGCGGCGGACTATCTCGCGTTGCTGGACGCGGCACTCGCTTTCAAGCAGCGCTACCCCGCGCACACGGGGGCGGCGCTGCAGGGCAAGACGATCTATTTCCTCTTCTACAACGCGTCGCTGCGCACGCGCAGCAGCTTTCAGACGGGGCTCGCCCGGATGGGCGGCAATGCGATCGTGCTGGACCCGCATCACGCGATCTACACGCCGGCGCTGCCCGAAGCGGAAATTCCCTACACGACCGAGCGGATCGCCGACGTAGCGCGCGTCCTCTCGTCATATGGCGATGCGATCGCGATACGCATGTACGGCGAGCCGGCGGGATGGGTCTACGGCGCCGCGCATCGACATCTCGAAGCGTTCGCGCGATCGAGCCGGGTGCCTGTGATCAACATGGAGTGCGATCGCTTTCACCCCTGTCAGGCACTTGCCGACATGATGACGTTGCGCGAACGGCTGGGTGATCTCGCCGGGCGCCGACTGTGCATCAGCTGGGCGTACTCAGGGAGCTGGCACAAGCCGGTGGCCGTGCCGCAAAGCCTTCTGCTCGCCGCCGCCAAAGCCGGCATGGACATCACGCTGGCCCACCCGGCCTCGTTTGGCCTCGATCCCGAGGTGATGGACCGCGCGCGGCAGGTCGCGGGCCAGACCGGCGCGCGTGTACGCGTCACCCACGATTTTCTTGACGGTGTGAATGGCGCACAGGCCGTCTATGCCAAATCGTGGTGTTGTCTCGCGCATCTGCCGACACGACACGGCGATCCGGTGGACGAGCGAGCGATGCAAAGGGCGTTCGAGCGCCATCGCGACTGGCGTGTCGACGCCGACGTCATGCGTCTTTCCGGCACGGACGCGGGATATCTTCACTGCCTGCCCGCCGACCGTGGACAAGAGGTGACGGACGAAGTGATCGATGGCGCGTCGTCCTGGGTTTTCCAGCAGGCGGCAAATCGGCTGCATGCTCAGAATGCCGTCATGGCGCGGTTGCTGAATCCGGGATGCCTCGCATGAGCCGCGCTTTCTCACACCGATACGTATGCGTGCGCTGTGCCGCGCGACAGCCTTGGGCCGGCATTCGCTATCGGTGCGACGTGTGCGGACACAACCTCCGTATCGAGCGCGACACCGACGTCGATGCGCCAGGCGCCGGCGACATCGTTGCCATGTTTCACGGACGAGGGATGTGGCGTTACGCGCCGCTCCTGCCCGTGGACGCCCGCTGGGGCAGTCGTCTGCGCGTTGGCGACACGCCATTGATCGACTGTGGCGATGACGGCGGCGTTCATCTTCGGGTGAAGGACGAGGCACGCAATCCGAGCGGCTCGCTCAAGGACCGCGCGACTGAAGTGGCGCTGGCCGCCGCGAGGTTCGCGGGATGCACTCGGATAGTGACCGCTTCGACCGGCAACGCGGGAGCGTCGCTGGCATGCATTGCGGCGTCGCATCAAATGGCTGCGACGGTGGTCGTGCCCGCCGGCGCGCCGCCCGCCAAGTTGGCGCAGATACACGCGTATGGCGCCGAGGTCGTGGCGCTCGACGGCAGTTACGACGACGCGTTCGAGTTCGCCGAGCGCATGGGCGCCGAGCCCGGCGTGTGCTGCCGCAATACCGGAATCAATCCATTCACGCGCGAAGGCAAGAAAACGTGCGCGTTCGAGATTGCCGAGGCGCTCGAATGGCACGTCCCGGACTGGGTCGTGGTGCCAACCGGGGACGGCAACCTCTTGTCCGGCATTGCCACCGGATTCCTCGATCTCTTCTCGCTCGGTATTACACGCGCCATGCCACGTCTTCTTGCCGCGCAAGCGCTCACCTCCGACAGCATCACGCGCGATTGGGCGCACGGGCGCAGCGGTGCGGGGTCGCTGCCCTTGCCGCTCTCGCCGACTGTCGTGCATCCGGCGACGGTTGCCGACAGCCTTTGCGTGCGCCGTCCGCGCGATCATCTGGCGGCCTTGCAGGCGCTGCGCCTGACGTGCGGCGTCTGCGTGGCAGTCGACGATAGCGCGATCATGGCGGCGTCCAGTGCGCTTGCGCGGCGCTTCGGCTTGTGGTTCGAGCCGTCGGCGGCTGCCGGCTACGCCGCGCTGCGTGAGGGCATCGCGCGCGGTTGCATTCGCGCGGGCGAGACGGTGGTCCTGCTTGGCACCGGGAGCGGCTTGAAGTCGCGAAACGCGATCGATGACGCGAGGGCTTCCGAAGCCGAGCCCCGCGTCCAACGCCGGCCGGCGCCCACCCCCGCCGAGCCTCTCCGGGGGCGGGAGGAGGGACGGTGACGATGCGCCCCAGAACCATCGTGCTCGGCGCCGGCGTGAGCGGACTCACCACCGCGGTGACGATGTCGCTCGCGGGCAGCGACGTGACGCTCCATTCGGCAGAAGGACCCGCGCGGACCACATCGTCATTGGCGGCCGCGATCTGGCATCCGTTCTACCAGGCGCCTGATCTGGTCTACCTCGCGCGTGCCCGTTCGACCTACGACACCATGCGTCGACTGTCCGCCGACGTGTCGTCAGGCGTGAGCATGCGCGCCCTCACCGAGTACTTCCGGCAGGATGCCGGTCCGCCTTGGTGGGCGGACTGCGCGGAGGAACTCGTGCGCGTCCCGCAAGGCGCCGTGCCATCGCGCTTCGCGAGCGCCTACCGGATGATGGTTCCCGTAGCCGACCCCGCGCGTTACCTCGGGTATCTCATGAACACCTTCCTGGAGCTTGGCGGCGAGTGCGTATTGCGACATGTCGATGACCCTGTGCCGCTGCTCGGGGAAGCCGACTTTGTCGTGAACTGCTGCGGCTATGGAAGCCGGCGATTCGGCGATGCCGAGGTCTCGCTCGCCCGTGCCGTCGTGCTGCGGGCTGCCCGTGACGACGCCGTGCGCGGGTGCTTCATCGACGACGGCGATTCGCGCATGCCCACGTACATCATCGAGCGCGACGAAGACATTGTGCTGGGCGGCACCGCCGACCCGGATTTGACGTCGACCGTCATTGGCGAGCCTCAGGTCGAGAGCATCGTGCGGCGATGCGCGGCGCTGTGCGAAGGCGCCGCCGCGTTGCGCATCCTCGAGGCGAAAGTCGGGTTCCGGCCGATGCGGCCCACGGTGCGCGTCGCCCGCGACGAGGTGCATGCGCGTCTACTGCACAACTACGGCCATGGCGGCGGCGGCTTCACACTGTCGTGGGGGTGCGCGGCGCATGTCTTGCGGCTGACGGGCATGGCGTCGGCAGATGAACCACCGATCGGGTCTTTAACGGCCGAGGGGGCGCGAGCAGAGTGAGCGCGCGGTGCGTGAACAACTTCGGGAGACACCATGGAACTGGATCCGGCCGCGCTGGACGAGGCGAGCCTCTACAACTTCATGATGAGTACGATCCTGCCGCGTCCTGTCGCGTGGATCAGTACCATCGACGCGCTGGGGCGAACGAACCTCGCGCCGTATGCGTACTTCATGGGCGTATGCTGCGTGCCGATGACCGTGCTGTTCTGTCCGGTCGTGCCGCCGCCGCCGTTGCGCAAGAAGGACACGCTGCGCAACATCGAAGCGGTGCCGGAGTTCGTCGTCAATATGGCGAGCGCCGCGTGCATCGAGGCGGTCAACCTTTCCGCCGCGCCCTTGCCGCCCGGCGAGTCGGAATTCGATCTGACCGGCGTGACTCCCGTGCCGTCGTCGCGAGTCAAACCGCCGCGCGTGAAGGAGGCTGCCGTCGCGTTCGAGTGTCGTGTGCGCGACATTATCGAAATCAGTGCTGCGCCCGGCGGTGGCTGGGTCGTGCTGGGAACGGTGCTGGCTGCCCATGTCGAGGACACCCTGCTCGACCCCGTCACGTATCAGGTCGACCTCAAGGCGCTGCGCCCGGTGGGACGACTGGGCGGCGGCGCCTTCGTGAACGCGGCGAGCGATACGTTCACGTTGACGCGTTACAAGACGCTCGCCGACCTCGTGCGGCGCCGCTGACGGCGGGGCTCGCCGCACCCGTTTCGTCGTCGAGCAATCCGTAGTCGCTCGCGAGCTTGGCCGCGCGGTGGCGGCTCGATACGTCGAACTTGCGCATTACGCTGCGCAGATGAAAGACCACGCCATGCTCGGAAATGGTCAGGATGCGCCCGATCTCCCATGACGTCTTGCCGCGCGCGACCCATCGCAGGCATTCCCGCTCGCGCGGTGTCAGTACGGGCGCACCGAGGGGCGCATGCTCGCGCCGCACGATACGCCATACGGCTTCATGCAGATGCGTGGCCAACGCCGCGCCCGCATGCTGCGTCCAGGTGAGGGTCTCGGACGGCCGATGGCGTCGCGGTGAGGCCAGACTCAGCATTCCCCACGCACCTGACGGCGTGAAGACCGGATAAGTCACGCCCGAGCACAGACCGGCCGCTCGTTGTTCATCAAGGAGTTGCCGCGCTTGCGGCGACGCATACAGCGCGGGCGTCCATTCGACAGGCGTGAGTTGCCGGCAGGCGCGCATGGGCACGGGGTCGATGGCGGCGTAACGCTGCGCGTCGTACCGTGCGCGCCAGGCAGGCGGAAAATTCTCCAGCCATGGCGTGGCGAGCGTTCCGCCCGGCAGCGGAAACTGGCCGCGATAGCTGAAGTACCGCTGCCTGAGCGCGCCGCATAGCGAGTGCAGGCGGGCACGCAAGGTGTCGAAGTCAGCGGCGGACTGCAGGGCGCGAAGGCCGTCGGCAAACGCGCGGGGTGTGGTGCAACGCATGGCATGCATGGGCGGGGCGATGTCTGGAACATGTCCCGCTTTTAGCACGCGCAATCGGCCAGCGCGCATGCGCGATCGCTGTGAAGCCCGCGCCGGCCGCCTGCATGGACGCGATCACGGGGCCGCGACATAACGTCGCACGCGAAATTCCGTACACCGTCTACTGTGGATGCATATCGGACGAATCCCGCATCGCAACGAAAAAACGGCGAAGCTCACGAGCGGGGCATGGAAGGCAGGGCGCGTTGATGCCGACGATCGCATCCGGATCGCGGCGGGCCGGTATTCAGGACACCGCAACGAGTCGTGCTGTGTTGCAACGTACCGCCTCCCTCACGCATAGGGAGTATCCCGTAGTTGTGCCACTGCTGAAATTCCGGGCTAGGGGAATTACCGGATTTTCCTTTTGCATCAATGAGTTCAGGAGGATGCTATCGCGCGTCAAATACTCGGTATCAATGTTGTCGCTTCGAGAATGCGCGTTCTATAATGCGGCAGTTTGTCGCGGCCCGGACGAAACAAGTTCCCGGCCGTCGGACATGAACGACCCAAAATGCCCCACGGGTGACGGCGATGCTCGCAGCCTCTTCTTCCGACGCCGAGACGGTGACGAAGGAATGGACGCACAAGCGCAACTGCGCGATATCGCCGCGCCAGTTTGTCCTGTTCTACCTGTCGTTGGCCGCCGTGTCGCTGGGTGTTGCCTTGATTGCGGCGTGGCGCGGTGGGTGGTTGGTCTTGCCGTTCACAGGCCTGGACTTGCTCGTGGTGGGCGTCGCGTTCGTCATTCATGCCCGGCATGCCACAGATTACGAGGTCATTCGGTTGTCGCCCGTGAGCCTTGTGGTCGAGCAACGTTCAGCACAGAGGTTGACGCAGTACGAGTTCAATCCCCGCTGGGTACGCATCGACATCGAGAAGCCGCCGCGAACGCGCATCGTTTTGCGCTCGGGCAGCCGCTCGGTCACCGTCGGAGCCTATCTTGCGCCGCATCGCCGCGAAACGTTTGCGCGCGAGCTGCGCCGTTGTCTTGCCCAACAGGCCTGAGAGAGATGGAGACGATCTCGGGCGACCGCCAGGGAGGATTTGGATGGTAATTTTGGGTAAGGAAGCTATGAAAAAAACGAAACACGCCTTGGCGGCTTTCCTTGCGGGCGCCTCACTGCTCGCCGGCGTTCCGGCACTGGCGGCGGTCACCGACATGCCGGGGGGGCCGGCCGTCAACGAACTCAACTTCCAGCCGCCGGTCACGAAACTCGCGCAAGAGCTCCACAGCCTGCACACCATGATGCTGATCATCTGCCTGGTGATCTTCATCGGCGTGTTCGGCGTGATGTTCTATTCGATTTTCAAGCACCGCAAATCCAAGGGCCATCAACCTGCCAACTTCCATGAAAGCACCACGGTCGAGGTGATCTGGACGGTCGTGCCGTTCATCATCGTGATTCTGATGGCGCTGCCCGCAACCAAGACTGTCGTGGCCATGAAGGACACGACCAACGCCGACATCACCATCAAGGTGACCGGCTATCAATGGAAGTGGGGCTACGACTACCTGAAGGGCGACGGCGAGGGCATCAAGTTCCTCTCCACGCTCACCACGCCGCGCAGCCAGATCGACGGGCAGGAACCGAAGAGCAACACCTACCTGCAGGAAGTCGACAATCCGATGGTCGTGCCGGTCAACAAGAAGGTGCGTCTGATTACCACGGCCAACGACGTCATCCACTCGTTCTACGTGCCGGCATTCGGCATCAAGCAGGACGCCATTCCGGGCTTCGTGCGCGACACCTGGTTCAAGGCCGAGAAGGTCGGCGAGTACCGCGGCTTCTGTACCGAACTGTGCGGCAAGGAGCATGCGTTCATGCCGGTGGTGGTGAAGGTCGTCTCGCAGGAGGACTACGACCGCTGGGTCGACTCGCAGAAGAAGCTGATGGCGGCGTCGGCCGACGACCCGAACAAGACCTACACCGTGCAGGAATTGATGGAGCGCGGCCAGAAGGTCTACAGCGCGAACTGCGCGGTCTGCCACCAGCCCAACGGCAAGGGCGGTGGCGCGTTCCCGGCGCTCGACGGCAGCAAGATCGCAACGGGCCCGGCGGCCGATCACATCAGCATCGTCCTTCACGGCAAGAACGCCATGCCCAACTGGTCGCATCTGAACGATGTGGAGTTGGCCGCGGTGATCACGTTCGAGCGTAATTCGTGGAGCAACAAGACCGGCGACGTGGTTCAGCCGGCGCAGGTGCGCGACGCGCGCGGCAACAAGTCGGCCAACGCCGGCGCGGCCGCCGACGCCGGCGCAGCGAAGAACAGTTAAGTCGTTCGACCAGTTCGAAGCAAGGAGATTGGGTATGAGTTCCATCGCTCACGATCACGTGGCGGGTCACGACGATCACGCGCACGACCATCCGCACGGGTGGCGTCGCTGGCTGTTCGCGACGAATCACAAGGACATCGGCACGATGTACATGATCTTCTCGTTCGTCATGCTGCTCTCGGGCGGCGTGATGGCGCTGATGATCCGTGCCGAGCTGTTCGAGCCGGGCCTGCAATTCATTCGTCCGGAGTTCTTCAACCAGCTCACCACCATGCACGGCCTGGTGATGATTTTCGGCGCGATCATGCCGGCGTTCGTGGGCTTCGCGAACTGGATGATCCCGCTGCAGATCGGCGCGTCGGACATGGCGTTCGCGCGCATGAACAACTTCAGCTTCTGGCTGCTGCCGGTCGGCGGTTTGCTGCTGATCTCGTCGTTCCTCGTGCCGGGCGGCGCCACCGCCGCGGGCTGGACGATGTACGCGCCGCTGTCGGTGCAGATGGGCCCGGGTCAGGACCTGGCGATCTTCGGTGCGCACATTCTGGGCGCGTCGTCGATCATGGGCGCGATCAACATCATCGTGACGATCCTCAACATGCGGGCACCGGGCATGACGCTCATGAAGATGCCGATGTTCGTGTGGACGTGGCTCATCACCGCCTACCTGCTGATCGCCGTGATGCCGGTGCTCGCCGGCGCGATCACGATGCTGCTCACGGACCGCCACTTCGGCACGTCGTTCTTCAACGCGGCAGGCGGCGGCGACCCGGTCATGTACCAGCACATCTTCTGGTTCTTCGGACACCCGGAGGTGTACATCATGATTCTGCCGGCGTTCGGCATCGTCTCGCAGGTGATTCCGGCGTTCTCGCGCAAGCCGCTGTTCGGTTATAGCTCGATGGTGTACGCCACGGCGTCGATCGCCATCCTGTCGTTCATGGTGTGGGCGCACCACATGTTCGTGACGGGTATGCCGGTCACGGGCCAGCTCTTCTTCATGTACGCCACGATGCTGATCTCGGTGCCCACGGGCGTGAAGGTCTTCAACTGGGTGGCCACCATGTGGAAGGGCTCGCTCACGTTCGAGACACCGATGCTCTTCGCCGTCGGCTTTCTCTTCGTGTTTACGATGGGCGGCTTCACGGGCCTGATGCTCTCGATGGCCCCGCTCGACATTCAGATGCACGGTACTTACTACGTGGTGGCGCACTTCCACTACGTGCTCGTGGCCGGTTCCCTCTTCGCGCTGTTCTCCGGGTTCTACTACTGGGTGCCGAAGTGGACGGGCCACATGTACAACGAGTGGCGCGGCAAGTTCCACTTCTGGGGCTCGCTCATCACGTTCAACGTGACGTTCTTCCCGATGCACTTCCTGGGGCTGGCCGGCATGCCGCGTCGCTATGCCGACTACCCGGCGCAGTTCACGGACTTCAACCAGCTCGCGACGATCGGCGCCTTCGGCTTCGGTCTGATGCAGGTGTACTTCCTGTTCTTCGTGGCGCTGCCGGCGTGGCGCGGCGGCCCGGCGGCGGAAGCCAAGCCCTGGGATGGCGCCGAAGGTCTCGAGTGGACCGTGCCCAGCCCGGCGCCGTTCCACACGTTCGAGACGCCGCCGAAGGTGCATTGAACATGGCATTGAGTCGGGAGCAGCGCACGAGGAATTTGCGCACGGGGCTGATTCTGGCCTCGGTGGTGGCGGTCTTCTTCATCGGCGTGATGATCAAGACCAAGCTGTTGGGCGGTATCTGAGCCGCACGTCCCGCGCCCTGGCGCGGGGCGCGCTAACAGGGCGAATATGGGCGGTTTGCGACGGATCAATGTGCGCACCTTCAGCAAACTGTTGCTGCTGGTCGCGGTGATGTTCGGTTTTGGGTACGCGATGGTGCCGTTCTACCGCGCGTTCTGCGACCTCGTGGGCATCAACCAGCTCGGCGATCGCACCAACGAAGTCACTGCCCGTAATTCGCAGGTCGACGAGAGCCGCACCATCACCGTCGAGTTCGACGCGAACGCGCAGGGCCCGCTGCGGTTCAAGCCGGCAAGGAGCAGCCTGACGGTGCACCCGGGGCAGATCGCCACGATCGAGTACGAAGTGGCGAATCAACAGCCGCACGAGGTGCGCGCGCAGGCGATTCCGAGCTACGCGCCGGCGCAGGCCGCGAGTTACTTCAAGAAGATCGAGTGTTTCTGTTTCACGCAGCAGACGCTGCGGGCCGGTGAGGCCAAGGAGTTTCCGGTGGTGTTCGTGCTCGACACGAAACTGCCCAAGGATGTGAATACGATTACGCTGTCCTATACTTTTTTCGATCTCGGCAAGCACGACGCGAACCAACGCGCCGACGTGTCCGCACCGGCGCGGCCGGTCGAGGTGACGGGAAATGCGACGGGAGGAGGCAAGGGCAGCAATGGATGACCTCAAGCAGGCGAGCCGGCGCAAGTTGTCGTTCGTCCAGACCATCAAGGCGGTGTTCTGGTCGTTCTTCGGCGTGCGCAAGGGCCGCGATCACGACCGCGACATGGCGCAGCTCAACCCTGTGCATCTGATCGTGGCGGGACTGGTCGGAGGCATCCTGTTTGTCGTGGCGCTGGTGTTCCTGGCGAAGCTCGCCATCCGGCTCGCGACGTAAGTGGCATCGTCCGGCGCTGCACGGCACGCACGGGAAAGTGCGGGCGCCGGAAGTCGGCAGAGACAAAGAGAACCAAGCCTGGAGAGATAAGAATGAGTGGTCAACACCAAACGGCGCCTTACTACTTCGTGCCGGCGCCCTCGCGCCATCCGGTGAGCTGCAGCGTCGGCCTGCTGGTGGTGCTCGGCTCGGCGGCCGCCTGGGTCAACGGGCAACCGTGGGCCCCGTGGACGGCGCTCGTCGGCCTGCTGTGGGTGCTGTGGGTGCTGCGCGGCTGGTTCGGCGATTCGATCGCCGAGTCGGAGGGCGGCCTGTACGGCAAGCGCATCGACGTGTCCTACCGCTGGGGCATGAGCTGGTTCATCTTCTCCGAGGTGATGTTCTTCGCGGCATTCTTCGGCGCGCTCTTCTATGCGCGCGCGCTCGCCATGCCATGGCTCGGCGACCTCGACAACAAGCTGCTGTGGCCCGACTTCGCGGCCGTGTGGCCGAACACCGGCCCGGCGGGCGTGGTCGACGCGTTCGAGACGATGGGCCCGTGGCCGATTCCGACGCTCAACACCGCGCTGCTGCTCACGTCCGGCGTCACGCTCACCATCTCGCACCACGCGCTGCGCGCCAACCATCGCGGCAGCGCGATCTTCTGGCTGTTCGCGACCGTCGTGCTGGGCTTCGTGTTCCTCGGCTTCCAGGCTTACGAATATCACCACGCCTACACGGAACTGAACCTGAAGCTCACCTCGGGCGTGTACGGCTCGACGTTCTTCCTGCTCACCGGCTTCCACGGATTTCACGTGATGATGGGCGCGATCATGCTCACCGTCATGATGATTCGCCTGATGAAGGGGCACTTCACGCCGGAGCATCACTTCGGTTTCGAGGGCGCCGCCTGGTACTGGCACTTCGTGGACGTGGTGTGGCTGGGTCTGTACGTGGTGGTCTACTGGCTCTGAGGCCGTAGACCGCGAGACTTCAGGGGCGCCGCCGGACTCCGGCGGCGTTTGCGTTTGGAGCGCCGCCGGCACGGCGCGAGGCGACGTTCGGGAAGCATCGATGGGCGCGGTCCGAAGTGGCGTGCGCCCCGTGGACCTGCCCGCGGGCCGGCAGACGATGGAATGCGGCCTTATGTCGCAGCCTGCCGCGCGGGGTGCAAGCCGCGGCGCGATGCGTCGACGCCGGACGCTGCGCCGGCCCGGCAAACGCGGGAGCGATGCGGTGCGGCGTTTTGCCGCAGGCGCGCGGCGCGGGACTCAGTATCTTATGCCCGTGCTGTGGATCCAGCCCATCCAGTTCGCGAACAGGATGAGCAGGAACAGCGTCACCGACAGGCCGACGCGCACCATGAGCGAATGCACGGTGCGATTCGAACGGCCCTTGTCCCGCATCATGAAAAACAATGCGGATGCCAGACTGCCGAGAATCAGGACGAAGGCGATGGCAACGAGGATGCGCATGATGTGTCCGACGACGGGAATTCATCATTATCGGGCAACGGGCACCCGCCCGCATGCTGCATTGCAGTGTGCGGCGCCGCGCCACGGTGCGCTGTCAGACGAGGAACGGACGTGTTGAAAACCCTCTTGCGCGGCATGCGTCCCGCGCCGGCGCTGCTGATCGTGCTGGGTGTGCTGCTTACCGCGGCGCTCGGCGTGTGGCAGTACCAGCGTGCGCAGTTGCGGCTCGGGCGGCAGGCGCAGATCGAGCATGCCACGCGGGCGCCCGTGATCGCGCTCGACGCGCGTGCCCGCGCGCTGAGCGACGTGGCGAACCGCCGCGTGCGCGTGACGGGCCGCTTTCTGCGCAACCGCGTGGTGTATCTGGACAACCGTCCGCGCAACGAACTGCCCGGTTTCTACGTGGTGATGGCGCTGCAGGTCTCGCCCGAGCGCGTGGTGCTGGTCAATCGCGGCTGGCTGCCGCGCGATCTGCGTGATCGCACGGCCATCATGCCGTACCCGACGCCGGCGGGCGACGTGACCATCGAAGGCATTGCGCAAGCCGATGCGTCGCGCGCGTTCGAACTCGGGCACGGCGGCTCGGCGGCCGGCATGTCGATCCGGCAGAATCTGGATGTGGCGGCTTATGCGCGCGAGACGTCGCTGCCGCTGCAGCCGTTCGTCATCATGCAGACGAACGACACGGGCGATCACCTGCTGCGCGACTGGCCTGCGCCGGCGAGCGGTGCGGATCGCAATTATGGTTATATGGCGCAATGGTTCGGCATGTCGCTGATCCTGGCGCTGCTGGGGCTGCGCCTGGCATACCGGCGTGGCCGGCGGCTGGCGCAGACCGGTGACAATTTGACGCGAGCATGAGGCGAGCATGAGGGCAGATGTGAGTACCGGACGCACGGCGCGTGCCGCCGATCCGACAGACCCGGCACAACGCCGCCGCGCGCGACGCATGCTGATGCTGCTGTTCGCGGTGTGTGCCGCGCCGGCTGTTGCGGCGTACCTGATGTATTACGTCTTCAAGCCGCCGGGCGGCACATCCGCTTACGGCAAGCTGATCGAGCCGCAGCGGCCGCTGCCCGCGCTCGTGGTGCGCGACGACGAGACGGGCGAGACGCTGCCGCTCTCGTCGCTCAGGGGCAAGTGGCTGATGATCAGCGCGGACACCGCCGCATGCGACGAAAACTGCGTGAGCAAGCTGTTTTACATGCGGCAGATCCGTGTGCTCCAGGGCAACGAGCGCACGCGCGTGGAGACGCTCTGGCTCGTGACCGACGATGGCGTGGTGTCCGACCGGATCGACAGCGCCTACGAGGAAACGCGCCGCCTGCGTGCCGATCCGGTGGCGCTGGCGAACTGGCTGCCCACGCAGGACGGTACGGGCTTGCGTGATCACATCTATCTGGTCGACCCGCTGGGCAACCTGATGATGGCGTTCCCGAAGCAGGGCGATCCGGCCAGGATCAAGCGCGACCTGTCGCGACTGCTCAAGTGGTCGGGCACGGGTTGAGCGGCGCCGGCGCCGCCCGGCATGACGAGTAATACGGTGCGCCGCACGGCGCGCGACACGACGAAGAACTGACGCGAAACGAATGCTTTACCTTCTGGAACTGGGCTTCATCGGCCTGTGTATCGCGGTGCTGCCGCTGGGCTGGGTGCTGTTGCGCCGGGATGCGAACAAGTACCGCAAGCTGGCCTGGGTGACGACCTTTCTGACGCTCGACCTGATCATGTTCGGCGGCTTCACGCGCCTGACGGATTCGGGGCTGGGCTGTCCCGACTGGCCGGGCTGTTACGGCACGTCGTCACCATTTGCCGCGCACGCCGACATTCACGCGGCGCAGGCGCTGCTGCCCACGGGACCGGTCACCTTCGTCAAGGCGTGGATCGAGATGATCCATCGCTACTTCGCCATGTCCGTGGGCGTGCTGATCATTGCGCTGATGGTGGTGGCGTGGGCCAGGCGTCGCGAGTTGAAACAGTCGCCGTGGCTCGCGACGTGGCTGTTCATCCTCGTGTGCGTGCAGGGCGCCTTTGGCGCGTGGACCGTGACCATGAAGCTGCAGCCGGTCATCGTCACGACGCACTTGATGTTGGCGCTCACTCTGCTGGGGTCGCTCGTGTGGCTGGCGTCGCGCCAGATGCCGCTCGCGAGCGTAGCGGCCGACCCCGGCGCGCTGCGCTGGCGCTGGGCGGCGCTGATCGGGCTGGCGCTGCTGGTCTTCCAGATCGCGCTCGGTGGCTGGGTGAGCACCAACTACGCGGTGCTCGCGTGCACCGATTTCCCGACATGTCAGGGGCAATGGGTGCCGCCGATGGACTTCCACAATGGCTTCAAGCTGTGGCGCGAGCTCGGCAAGACGGCCGGCGGCGAGGTGATTCCGATGGCGGCGCTGGTCGCGATTCACTGGGTACACCGCACCTTTGCCGTCGTCGTGGTGCTCTATCTGGCGTGGCTGGCGAGCCGGCTGCGGCGTCACGCCGCGCTGCGCCGCGCGTCGACCCTGCTCCTGGCGCTGGTGTTCGTGCAGTTCGCGACCGGATTGTCGAACATCGTTTTCCAGTGGCCGCTGCTCAACGCCGTCGCCCACAACGGCGGGGCGGCCGTCCTGCTGCTGTTGCTCGTTATGTTAAACTACCGCATTCGCGCCGCAAGGACGGCGTCCATTGCGGCCGGCCTGAACGATCAGGCAGATCTTTCCGCCCGCCAGAAGCCCCTCCCCGCAGCGGAGCCGGCTGCCGCATCACTCGCTGGCGCCCCGACTGGCTCGGCGTAGCGCATTGCCTCTGAGTGTATGAAAAGCACGACCCTTACCCATCCGCCGGCTGGCCGCATCGCGCAGTATTGGGCCCTGACCAAGCCCCGCGTGACGCAGCTCGCCGTATTCTGCGCCGTCATCGGCATGTTCCTGTCCACGCGCGGCATGGTGCCGTGGCAAGTGCTGATCGGCGGCACCGTCGGCATCTGGCTGCTGGCGGGCTCGGCGTTCGCCGTGAACTGCCTGATCGAGCAGCGCGTCGACGCCCTGATGCGCCGCACCGCGTGGCGCCCATCGGCGCGCGGCGAGATCGCGCCGTGGCAGATCATCGTCTTCTCGACGATCCTGGGCGCGGCCGGCATGGCAGTGCTCTACACGTTTACCAATGCGCTCACGATGTGGCTCACGCTGGCCACCTTCGTTGGCTATGCGCTCATCTACACCATCATCCTCAAGCCCTCCACGCCACAGAACATCGTGATCGGCGGCGCCTCGGGGGCCATGCCGCCCGCGCTCGGCTGGGCGGCCGCGACCGGCGCCGTGCCCGCCGACGCCTGGATTCT
Organism: Pandoraea sp. CB10b_02; assembly: GCF_002216225.1. NCBI lineage: Bacteria > Pseudomonadati > Pseudomonadota > Betaproteobacteria > Burkholderiales > Burkholderiaceae > Pandoraea > Pandoraea sp. CB10b_02. The sequence continues at coordinate 144,367 of NZ_NJGW02000004.1, read as the reverse complement.
CGTGCTGATCATCTTCGTCTGGACGCCGCCGCACTTCTGGGCGCTCGCGCTCTACCGGCGCCAGGACTACGTGAACTCGGGCCTGCCGATGCTGCCGATCACGCACGGCGAGAAGTACACGCGCCTGCAGATCCTGCTCTACAGCGTGGTGCTGTTCGCCGTGTCGCTGCTGCCGTTCGCGCATCGCATGAGCGGCTACCTGTATCTGGCCTCGGCCGTGGTGCTCTCGGGCATCTTCCTGGGTTATGCGGTCAAGCTCTGGCGCAGCTATTCGGATGCGCTCTCGCGCTCCATGTTCCGTTACTCGATCGTTTATCTGTCGTTGCTGTTCGCGGCGCTGCTGGTCGATCACTACGTTCAGATCTTCCTGCTCGGCTGAAGCCCGACCGCGCGGGGCAAACCCGAGCCGAGCCCGGACCGAGCCGAATTCATGACGCTCGCGTGGGTCCATCGCACGGCGCTCGCGTGAACCACGTCGACAGGCGCGTTACGGTATCCCTGGCCGGCGCGCCTGTTGTCCTTTCATCAACCCGTTTTCTCTTACCGTGCGGGGTCATTCGTCCATGAAGCTGGTTGTCATCTGGTTGCGTCGCGTAATGTTGCTGGTGGGACTCTCTCTCGTGCTCGCCGCGTGCAGCAAGGAGGGCCCGTCGTTCCAGAGCCTCGATATCACCGGCAACAAGGAGTTCGCGCAGGACTTCTCGCTGCAGGATCCGCAGGGCAAGACGCGCACGCTCGCCGACTACAAGGGCAAGGCCGTGGTGATGTTCTTCGGCTACACACATTGTCCGGACGTCTGCCCGACCACGATGGCCGAGCTCAATCAGGTCATGCAAAAGCTTGGCGACGACGCGCAGCGCGTGCAGGTCATCTTCGTGACGGTCGATCCGCAGCGTGATACCGCCGAGCTGATGGGGCAGTACGTGCCGGCGTTCAATCCGGCGTTCGTGGGCCTGCGCCCGGCCGACGACGCCGCGCTTCGGGAGGTGACGAAGTCGTTTCGCGTGGTCGTCAACAAGGTCGAAGGCTCCACACCGAACAACTACACCATCGACCATACGGCGGGAATCTACGTATTCGACCCGAATGGCCAGTTGCGCCTTTTCATGCGCCCGGACGAGTCCGTCGACGCCATGGCCAAGGATCTGAAGACGCTGCTGGGCTGATCGCGCCCCCGCATGGCGGGCATTCCCGACGTGCTTCGCCGTCTGCGCCTTCTCTGTCTTCCCGGCAAACAAAAAAACGCGCCCGTGAGGCGCGTTTTTTCATGGGCCGCGGCTCGGCCGGGTCGAACGGAAAAAGCCCGAACGAAGCCCGAACGAAGCCTCCCGTCGACCGTCCGTCAGCCGCCTTGTCAGCCGCCTTCCTGGCTGCGGCGTTCGAGATCGTCATGCGCTTCAAACCACATCACGTTGATGATGCCGAACGCGAGCGCGAGGCCAAGGCCGAGAATCCAAGAGAAGTACCACATGTCGCGACTCCTTGATCAGTACATCGTATGCGGGTTGTCGTTGACCGTTTCGATCGTCACGCGGCCGCGAATCACGCGGTACACCCAGCCGGTGTAGAGCAGAACGACGGGCAGGAAGACGATCACGGCGATCAGCATGATCTGCAGCGTGAGCTGGCTCGAGCTGGCGTCCCACAGCGTGAGGCTGCTGCCCGGCGCGGTCGCCGACGGCATCACGAACGGGAACATCGAGAAGCCGGCGGTGAGGATAATGCCCGCCATCATCAGCCCCGTCACGACGAACGTCCACGCATAGGCGCGGCTGGTGGCGAGCAGGGCAGCGAGCAGCGCGCACAGGCAGGCGACGACCGGCGCGGCGATCATCCACGGATACGTCTGATAGTTGGCGAGCCACAGGCCCGGGCCGGTGACGACCTGCTTGAGCAGCGGATTGGCCGGCGCGTCGGTGGGCGAGGCCTGCGCGATGGCGAAGCCGTCCACATGCGTGGCGACGAGCACGCCGGCGACGAGAAACAGCAGCAATGTGCCGAGCGCGGTCATGCGCATGATGCGGCCTGCACGCTCGGCGACCACCGGATCGGCCTTCATGCGCAGATGCGCGGCGCCATGGGTGAGCAGCATGAACAGACTCACCAGCCCGCACAGCAGCGCGAACGGATTGAGCAGCGCCCAGAACGAGCCCGTGTAAGTCGAACGCATGGTGTTGTCGAACGAGAACGGCAGACCGAGCAGCAGGTTGCCGAACGCCACGCCGAACACCAGCGACGGCACCACGCTGCCGACGAACAGCGCCCAATCCCACGAATTGCGCCAGCGTGCGCTCGGCAGCTTGTTGCGGTAGTCGAAGCCGACCGGGCGCAGGAACAGCGCGAAGAGCACGAGCAGCAGCGCCCAGTACAGGCCCGAGAAAGCGGCGGCGTAGACGAGCGGCCATGCGGCGAACATGGCGCCGCCGGCGGTCACGAACCAGACCTGGTTGCCTTCCCACGTGGGCGCGACGGTGTTGATGATCACGCGACGCTCCGCGTCGGTCTTGCCGAGGAAGGGCAGCAGCGTGCCGGTGCCCATGTCGAAGCCGTCGAAGAAGGCGAAGCCGATCAGCAGCACGCCGATGAGCACCCACCAGATCAGTTTGAGGACGGTGTAATCGATCATCATGATGTGTGTCTCCCTGACGATCAGACCGAGGTCGCCGTAGGTTCGGCCGCGAGCGCGGCGCCGTCGGTGACTTCTGTCTCGAAGTGATAGCGGCCGGTGTGCAGCGAGGACGGGCCGAGCTTGACGTACTTCACCATCAGGAACATTTCAATGATGAGCAGCGCGGTGTAGAAAACGATGAATCCCGCGAGGCTCAGGTACAGGTCGCCGGCGGACAGCGACGAAGTCGACAGGTGCGTGGGCAGAATGCCCGCGATGGTCCACGGCTGGCGTCCCACTTCGGCCACGATCCAGCCGAACTCCGCCGCCAGCCACGGCAGCGGAATGGCCCACACCGTCCAGCGCAGGAACCACGCCGAGCGAGGCTTGAGCAGGCGGCGGCGCGCACACAGCCAGAAGGCCCACAGGAACGTGAACAGGAACAGGAAGCCCAGGCCGACCATGATGCGGAACGACCAGAACACGGGGGCGACCGGCGGGATGGTGTCGTTCGCGGCCATGTGGATCTGTTCCGGCGTGGCGTCGACGACGTTCGCCGTGTACTTCTTGAGCAGCAGACCGTAGCCGAGATCGTCCTTGTACTTGTCGAACTCGGCGCGCACGGCAGGCGACTTGTCGCCGCCGCGCAGCTTCTCGAGCGCGGCGAAGGCGAGCATGCCGCGCTTGATGTTCTCCTTGTGCTCGTCGCGCAGTTGCGTGAGACCGATCACGGGCGTGTCGACCGAGCGCGTGGCGATCAGCCCCATGGCCCAGGGAATCTTCACGGCGAAGTCGGTGCGCTCTTCCTTCTGATTCGGGAAGCCGAACAGCGTGAACGATGCGGGCGGCTTGGCCGTCTCCCACTCCGCCTCGATGGCCGCGAGCTTGACCTTCTGGACCTCGCCGGTGGTGTAGCCCGACTCGTCGCCGAGCACGATGACCGAGAGCGTCGAGGCGAGGCCGAAGCCAGCGGCGACGGCAAACGAGCGCAGCGCGAACGGCACGTCGCGACGCTTGAGCAGGTACCACGCCGAGATGCCGAGCACGAACATGGCCGCGGTCACGTAGCCGGCGGAGAGCGTATGCACGAACTTCACCTGCGCTACCGGGTTGAAGACCACTTCCCAGATGCTGTTGAGCTCCATGCGCATGGTCTCGTAGTTGAAGTGGGCGCCCACCGGATTGTTCATCCAGCCGTTGGCCACGAGAATCCACAACGCCGAGAGGTTGGAGCCGAGCGCCACGGCGAACGTGGTCGCGAGGTGACCGACGCGCGAGAGCTTGTTCCAGCCGAAGAAGAACAGACCGACGAACGTGGCTTCCAGGAAGAACGCCATCAGGCCCTCGATCGCGAGCGGCACACCAAAGATGTCGCCGACGTAATGCGAGTAGTAGGCCCAGTTGGTGCCGAACTGGAATTCGAGCGTGAGACCGGTGGTCACGCCCATCGCGAAGTTGATCAGGAAGAGCTTGCCCCAGAACTGGGTCATGTCCTTGTAGACCTGCTTGCCGGTCATCACGTAGACCGATTCCATGATGACAAGCAGCCACGACAGGCCCAGCGTGAGCGGGACGAACAGGAAGTGATACAGCGCCGTTATGGCGAACTGCAGGCGCGAGAGGTCGACGACTTCGCTACTGATCATGGCGGACACCTTGACTTGGGGTGGGGGGTGGCGGTTCGACGGCTTGCGGCCCGATCAGGGCGCGGGCTACGACGTCCGGCGGCAATTGCATGTGCCTGGCCATCGGCGCGTCGAAAAACGCATGCTTCAAAATGAACAGGAGTACTACCTTGATCGCGAGCACGATCAGGATTTCGGCCATGAAGCGGGAAGGGCGGGTGCGCCAGCGTTCGAGCAGCCAGGCGAGCGGGCCGGCGGCGGGCGAGCGTGGCGCCGCGGCCGATGCGGCCGTGGCGGGAGGCTTCAGACTGCTAGGAGAGTGGGTGTCCATCCGTGACGGCTCCTGGCGTCGAAAGTCGTGTTGTCCTTAACAGCGTCGACTTCCGGCGCATTTTGCCTTATCGCTTGAAATTGTCAAACTGTGGCACGCGGGGGCGCAGGCACGCGCGCAACGCCAGTTCGACGCGCCACCGGCGCCCTGACGGCGGTCGGCGACGAGCGGATTCGAGACACGGATTGGGCGCGGCGAACGGCCCCCGGGCCGCCCTTCGCACGCAGCATGGCTACGTACTAGCCGATTCTATCGACGCGGGTGGCGCGCCGCCTTGCGATGCATCAAGTTGCACGCAAACGGTCGATGAACTTTCGAAGTCCATAAAAAAGCCCCGCGATCGCCGCGGGGCTTTGGGAGCGTGTTGTCGGCGCCGGCGCCGCCAGGCGGCCTTGGCGCCATGCGGCGATTGGCCGCGCGGCTCAGGCGTAGGCTTGCAGCGCGCCCTTCATCTTCTTCATGGCGGCGACTTCGATCTGACGAATGCGCTCGGCGGACACGCCGAATTCTTCCGCCAGTTCGTGCAGCGTGGCGCCGCCGCTGCCATCGTCGTCGACCGACAGCCAGCGCGCTTCGATGATGCGGCGGCTGCGCGGGTCGAGCCGTGCGAGGGCCGTTTGCAGACCGTCGCTTTGCAAATGGTCGCGCTCGCGCGCGGCAATCACGGCGGTCGGCTCCTGATGCGTGTCGGCCAGATACGCGATCGGTGCGAAATTCGCGCTGTCGCTGTCGTCGCTATGGCCTTCGAGGGCGATATCGCCGCCGGACATGCGCGTTTCCATCTCGATGACATCTTCGCGCTTGACGTTCAGATCGCGCGCGACCTGATCGATCTCTTCCGGCGTGAACGCCTGCAGACCCTGCTTCTGGCTGCGCAGGTTGAAGAACAGCTTGCGCTGTGCCTTGGTGGTGGCGACCTTGACCGTGCGCCAGTTGCGCAGCACGTACTCGTGAATCTCGGCCTTGATCCAGTGCATGGCGTAGGACACCAGTCGCACGCCTTGCGACGGGTCGAAGCGCTTGACGGCCTTCATCAGGCCGATGTTGCCTTCCTGGATCAGGTCGGCGTGCGGCAGCCCGTAGCCAAGGTAGTTACGTGCGATCGACACCACCAGCCGCAGGTGCGAGAGCACGAGCTTGCGGGCGGCTTCGAGATCGTCGTGCTCGCGCAGGCGTTTGGCGAGCGTTTGCTCTTCCTCTGCGGAAAGCATGGGAATGCGGTGGACAGCCTGAATGTAGCTGTCGATATTGCCCAGACTGCCCGGCAGCATCAAGGCCGACGGGGCGAGAGCAAGGGCACGCGAAGTCGGCGCCGTGCCGGTGGCCGGCGTCGTCGGATGCAAAGTGGCGGCAGTACTCAAGTGGTGGACTCCTGGTTAGCCTCTGGGAAAGCATTTTAGCACTCTATCCAGATGAGTGCTAAAGACGTTAGAACCCTTACGGGACGGGAAGTTTCCGGCCTCTCGGGGTTTTCCAGCAGCCCCCGTCAAACGGGGGATCTCATCGGCGCAAACGTTACGCGGATGGTGTAAATTGCAACCCAAGCCGGGGGCGTTCGGCGCCGGCGAAGATGGGAGATCAGCATGGCTGGGAAGCATATCGACGCGGTACGTGCGCTCGAAACCGCGCGGTTTGACGCGATGGTCGAGGGCGACGTCGAACAACTGGACTTACTCCTGGCAGACGGCATGCATTACGTGCATTCCAACGGCAAACGCGAAACCAAACGCGAATTCCTCGACGCGCTGACGTCGGGGCGCCGCCGTTACCTCGACATCGATATCCGGGCGCAGGAACTGCGCCAGTTCGGCGACACCGTGGTCGTGACCGGCAAGGTCTGGGTCGAGCTGGAAACGGCGACGGGCTCGCTCGAGTCACAAATGGCCTACACGGCCGTGCATGTGCGCGAAGCCGAAGCGTGGCGCCTCATTTCCTGGCAGGCGACCCGCATGGCGTCGGCCGACTGATCCGCCGCTTCCCCGGTATCGCCCCGCTCCCCGTTCCACGGACGTTTCCTGTTGCTGCCCATTGCCGATCTGGGCCGATCTTGGCCGATCTGGGCCGGTCCTGGCCAGTCCGGACGGCCTCCGGCCGCCCCTGGCTGCTTTTGGCTGCTCCTGGCTTCTCCTCGCCGCTCATCGTGGTGCCGGCGCCGCGTCTGTCGCTCGTTCGCTACTCATCACGCGTGATCTCTCAGCTTGCAATTGGATGCGTTTCGGGACGAAATGTTCCGAAAAAACATGGGATTTTTCCGGTTTGAGGGGAAGTCGGCTGAACTTCGCGCAAATTTCGGTCTTGTAGCTCGGGTGTCGTCCGAATGTCGTCCGAATGTCGTCCGAATGTCGTCCGAATGTCGTCCGAATGTGAACGGATGTCGAATGGATGTCGAACGGGGGGGCCTGGGGCATGGCCGGCGCGACCATGCCGCCGTTAGCGGTGCGCCCCTCAGCCGAGCCCCAGTGCTCGCCGGATGACGCCAACCTGACGTGCGATCGGCGCGGGCAGCTCCACGTCGCCGGCGAGCACCGCCTCGATCCAGCGGGCGGTCGCCGCGGCGTCGGCCGCTGGCAGCAACGGCGGCGTGCCCGTCGCGCCGTCTTCCGCTTCCAGCCAGCGCCGGTGCACGCCGGCGCAGAAGCCCTCGATGGCGGCCTGACGGCGGGCGTCCGCGACGGGTTCGCCTTCCGTGCCCCGCGAGAGCAGCACGCCGGGGGCGGGGCTGTTGGCCGCATCGCGGAACAGCTCGCTGAGCGTCTCCCGGTATTCCGGATGCGTGTAGTTGACCAGCCGCAGCGCGGGGCCGGCAAACGGCTGCAACAGCTTGACCACCGTGTGTCCCGAATTGCGCACGCCCAGCGCGGCGCGCATCTCGAGTAGACGCTCGAGTGCCGGCGAGAGGGCCGCGATGGGCAGGTAAGCCACGCGACGCGTGCGCAAGGCCGCTTCGGCCTGCGCGCCGGACTCGCATGCCGCGTGCCCCAGTTCGGCAAAGATGGCCTGCGTGCCGACCCGGTTCGCGCCGCTGTGATGCTGCCCGTGGACGAGCACCGGAATGCCCTCGCGCGCCAGCAGCAGAGCCAGCAGCGGCGTCAGATTCGGCTGCTTGCGCGCGCCGTTGTAGCTGGGCAGCAACACGGGCGCAGGCGCGCCGGCGGGCGCCGCGAGCGGTGCAAAGGTGGCGTGGGCGGCGTCGAGCATGGCGCGCAGTTCGACGGGCGTCTCGCCCTTGATCCGGTAGGCGATCAGTACGCCGCCGAGCTCGGCCGGCGCCACGCGCTCGGCCAGGATCGCGTCGAACAGCGTTCGCGTTTCGTCCGCGCTGAGTGGGCGCGCGCCCTTGGCGCCGCGAGCGATGATCTTGAGCAGCGGCGCACAGGCGAAGGGAGCGGCAGAGGTCATGGCAGGTCGGAAATCGGTTCGAAGAGCAGCGAGCGGCGTCAGTCGTGGCAAGTGGCGGCAAGCGGTGGAAGTCGCGGCGAACGTTTGCGAGCGTGGCGACAGGCGGCGCGCCGCCTAGCGTTCATCATACGCAATCAAGTGTCCTTGCGGCCAGCGCTTGAAGTACCATCTCGTGTTCCGACGCAGCACCCGGCGCCTCAGTGCGCTGCCGGGCGTTCGCCTGCGTCCTCTCTCCATTTGCGTTAACCGAGGTCTGCCATGCCCACGCTGTACAGCTATTTCCGCAGTTCCGCCGCGTATCGCGTGCGGATCGCCCTCAATCTGAAGGGAATCGACTACGACACGGTGCCGGTGCACCTCGTGCGCGACGGCGGCGAGCAGCTCAAGCCGGCGTATCGGGCGCTGAACGTCAATGGCCTGGTGCCGACGTATGTCGACGGCGACGTGAATATCCATCAATCGCTGGCCATCATCGAGTATCTGGAAGAGACGCATCCCACGCCGGCGCTGCTGCCCGCCGACCCGGCGGCGCGCGCGCACGTGCGCGCTCTTGCGCTCGACATTGCGGCCGACATCCACCCGATCGACAACCTGCGCGTGCTGCGCTACCTCAAGCACGACCTGGGCGTCAGCGAGGAGCAGAAGAACGCGTGGTACGTGCACTGGATCGTCGAGGGCTTCAAGGCGCTCGAAGCCCGGCTCGCCGCCCGGTCGTCCCAGGGCGGCTTCATGTTCGGTGACACGCCGACGCTGGCGGACTGCTGCCTCGTGCCGCAGGTCTACAACGCCAATCGCTTCAAGGTCGACATGACGCCGTTCCCGCGCATCGCCGCCGTCAACGCACATTGCCTGACGCTCGACGCGTTCCGGCGCGCCACGCCCGAAGCGCAACCCGACGCCGAGTAAGCCGGCGATGTTCGACCCGGCTTTCTGGCGAGGCATGGCGCTGGGCGCAAGCCTCATCATGGCGATCGGCGCGCAGAACGCGTTCGTGTTGCGTCAGGGCATTCTGCGGCGCCACGTCGGCGTGGTCGTCGCCGTCTGCACGATCTGCGACATGGTGCTCATCGCGGCGGGCGTGGCGGGCATGGGCGGGCTGATCCAGGCCTACCCGCGCTTTCTGACGGCCGTGACGTGGGGCGGCGCCGCGTTTCTGTTCTGGTACGGGCTGCGTGCCTGGCGCGCCGCGTTTCGCGGCACGGGCGCGCTGCAGGCGGACGGCAGCCGCGCCGCCACACAGGGCATGACCTGGCAGCGCGCGCTCGTGCTCGTCTCGATGCTCTCGCTGCTCAACCCGCATGTCTATCTGGACACGGTGATTCTGTTGGGGGGCATCGGCGCGCGCGAGGCATACCCGGGCAACGTCTGGTTCGCCGGGGGAGCGATGACGGCGTCGGCACTCTGGTTCATCACGCTCGGCTACGGGGCGCGCCTGCTCGCGCCGCTGTTCTCGCGCCCGCGCGCGTGGCAGATCCTCGACGGCCTCGTCGGCACGATGATGTGGGCGCTCGGCGCCGGGCTCGTCGCGCAGCAGATGTGATTCGCATCGTGCCCGCCCGCCCAAAACGAAACGAAAACGAAACGAAAACGAAACCCAAACGCAAACGAAAACAAAAGGGCCCGCGCACGACAGTGGCGGGCCGCTTTGTCCGATCCGGTACGCCGGGCTCGCGCGCCTTACCCCAGGAGCGCGTCGGCGAATTCGCGCGCGGAGAACGGTTGCAGATCCTCGACCTTCTCGCCCACGCCGATGAAGTAGACGGGCACCGGGCGCTGACGCGCGATCGCCGCGAGAATCCCGCCCTTGGCCGTGCCATCGAGCTTGGTCACGATGAGGCCGGTGAGTTGCAGGGCGTCGTCGAACGCCTTGACCTGTGTGAGCGCGTTCTGACCGGTGTTCGCGTCGATCACGAGCAGCACTTCGTGCGGCGCGCCCTCCGCGGCTTTGCCCAGCACGCGCTTGATCTTCTTGAGCTCCTCCATCAGATGCAACTGCGTGGGCAGCCGGCCCGCCGTGTCGGCCATCACGATGTCGATCTTGCGCGCGCGCGCGGCGTTGACGGCGTCGAACACCACAGCCGCCGGATCGCCGCTTTCCTGCGAGACCACCGCCACATTGTTGCGCTCGCCCCAGATCGTCAGTTGCTCGCGGGCCGCTGCGCGGAACGTGTCACCCGCGGCGAGCAGCACCGACTGGCCATAGTGCTGGAAATGCTTGGCGAGCTTGCCGATGCTCGTGGTCTTGCCGGCGCCGTTCACGCCCGCGATCATTACCACGAGCGGCGCCTCACGGCCGAGCACGAGGCTCTGCTCGAGCGGTTGCAGCAGTTCGACCAGCAGGTCGTGCAGCGCGCGCTTGACCTGGTCGCCTTCGGTCAGCCGCTCGGCCTTGACCTTCTTGCGCAGGGCGTCGAGGAGGAACGTGGTGGCTTCGACGCCCGCGTCGCTCATCAGCAACGCGCTTTCCAGTTCTTCGAAGAGGTTTTCGTCGACCTTCACACCGACGAAGATGCCGGTGAGGCCCGCACTGGTCTTCGACAGGCCCGCCTTCAGGCGTGTGAGCCACGAGCGCCTGGCCGCCGGCGCCGGCGCCGGCGCGGCGACGATCTCGCCGATGGCTTCGCCGTGCGCGTCCGTCACGACGACCGGCGCCGGCGGCGGCGCGACTTCCGCCACTTCCACGTGTTCGGCGGCGACCCGTTCGTCCGGCGCTGGGATTTCGGCCGAAATGGGCTCGGAGACTTCCGTATTTTCGGCGGGCTGGCCGGCTGATTCCTCAGCCGTCGGCGCCGCGGCGGGGACCGGCGGCACGGGGTTCGCCGCAGCGCTGGGCGTGGCGGACGCGACAGGGGCCGAGTGTGCCGAGTGTGCCGAGTGTGAGGGCTCAGGCGCCTGGGCGGCGCTCGCCTGCGATGCTGTCGGCGCGGGCGGGGTGGCGGATCCGGGCGATCCGGGCGATTCGGCCGGTGCGGGGCTCGTCTCGGCGGCCTTGTTGCCGCCCGACTTGAAGCGCTTGAAGAAACTGAACATGCGTTGAAGAACTCGACGTGGGGGCGCGCGGTCGGCGTGCGTCTCTGATTTGTCTTGCCATTCGCGTCGCACAAAACCCCTACAATGGGCGAGTCGTTGTTTCCGACGCGGGAAATGCGACGTATTTTATCAGACGCGTATCGACGTCCATGACGGGCGAAAGGGGATCCATGACGCGAACCATGCGCTGGCGACACGCCTTGGCCGGACTGGCCCTGGCCGGCGTGATGAGCCTGAGCCATGCGGCCGACACCGGCGGCAGCAAGACCACGGACAACACTTCGGAATTCACGCTATCGAACGGCCTGCGGCTGATCGTTCGCGAAGACCATCGGGCGCCCACGGTGGCCCACGTGGTCTGGTATCGCGCCGGCTCGCTCGACGAGTTCAATGGCACCACGGGCGTCGCGCACGCGCTCGAGCACATGATGTTCAAGGGCACCAGATCCGTGGGCGCCGGCCAGTTCTCTCGCCAGGTCGCCGCGCTGGGCGGCCGCGAGAACGCTTTCACCAGCAAGGATTACACCGGCTACTTCGAGCAGACGGAGAAGTCGCGCCTGCCGGAGATGATGCGGCTGGAGGCCGATCGCATGACCAACCTCACGCTGTCCGCCGACGAATTCGCGAAGGAGATCCAGGTCGTCATGGAAGAGCGCCGTCTGCGCACCGACGATCAGCCGCGCGCATTGCTCTACGAACAACTGATGGCCACGGCGCTCGTGGCCAACCCGTACCGCCGTCCGATCGTCGGCTGGATGGATGATCTTCGGCACATGACCGTGCAGGACACGCGCGACTGGTACGAACGCTGGTACGCGCCGAACAACGCCGTCGTGGTCGTGAGCGGCGACGTCGATCCGGCGCAGGTCAGGCAACTTGCCGAGCAGTACTACGGGCCGCTCAAGCCGCGGGCGCTGCCTGAACGCCGTGCGCAGAACGAGCCGGCGCAAATGGGGGTGCGGCGTGTTTTCGTGAAGGCACCCGCCGAGAACCCGAACGTGATGCTCGCGTGGCGCGCGCCGCGTCTGAGCGACGTCGAGAAGGACGACGACGTCTACGCGCTGCAGGTGCTCGCCGCCGTGCTGGACGGTTATGGCAACGCGCGGCTCACGAGCCGCCTGGTGCGCGAGCAGCGCATCGCCAACGACGTGGGCGCGAGCTATGACGGCGTCGGCCGCGGTCCGCAGTTCTTCCTGATGGACGGCACGCCGGCGCAAGGCAAGACGCCGGAGCAGATCGAAAAGGCGCTGCGCGCGCAGATCGCCGACATCGCCGCGCATGGCGTGACCGAGGCGGAACTCAAGCGCGTGAAGGCGCAGGTGGTCGCATCGCAGATCTACAAGCGCGACTCGGTGTTCGGTCAGGCGATGGAGATCGGACTGAACGAAATGTCGGGCATCTCGTGGCGGCAGATCGACCGCATGCTCGAAAAGGTGAAGGCGGTGACCCCCGCGCAGGTGCAGGCGGTGGCCGGCAAGTACTTCGGCGACGATTCGCTCACGGTGGCCACGCTGGTGCCGCAGCCGATCGACGAAGCGACACGCAAGCGCCGCGCCCAAGGGGCGGAAGACCTGAAGAACATGCGCTGAGAGGGCCACACGATGATGAAGATTTCCGCACTGATGCGTGCGTTTTTCCCTGCGCGCGCGGGCCTGCTGGCGTGCGTGACGGCAGGCGCGGTCGCCGCGCTTGCCGCTACCGGCGCCCGGGCCGCGCTGCCGATCCAGACCTGGACCGCGCCGTCCGGCGCCAAGGTGCTGCTCGTCGAGAGCCGCTCGATCCCGATGATCGACCTGAACATCGACTTCGATGCCGGCAGCCGTTACGATCCGCCCGGCAAGGCCGGACTCGCGCTGCTCACGGCGGGCCTGCTCGACGCAGGCGCCGCGGCCGCGGGCGGGCGCCCCGCACTCACCGAGGCGCAGATTGCCGACCGCTTCGCCGACGTCGGCGCGATGGCGGGCACGCATGCCGGTCGGGACGCCGCGACCGTCACCATGCGCACGCTGTCGTCGCGCGCCGAACGCGACGCGGCCGTCGACACGATGGCGCAGTTCCTGCAGCACCCGACGTTCCCCGATGCCGTGCTCAAGCGCGAATCGGCGCGACTGTCGTCGGCGATTGCCGAGTCGGACACGAAGCCCGAGCCGATTGCCGAGAAGGCGTTCCGCCATGCCATCTATGGCGGCCATCCGTATGGCGTCAGCGCCACGGTGGCGAGCGTGAACGCCATCAGGCGCGACGACCTCGTGCGCTTTTACCGCGACATGTACAGCGCGAAGCGGGCGGTCGTCACGATCGTCGGCGACATCGACCGCGCGCAGGCCGAGAAGGTGGTCGCCACGCTGACCGAGGCCATGCCGGCGGGCGTCACGCCGCCCGCAATGCCCGCCGTGGCGCCGCTGCGCAGCGCCGTGCAGATCGATCTGCCGCACCCGGCGGAGCAGGCGCACATCGTGACCGGGCAGGCGTCGATGGCGCGCAGCGATCCCGACTACTTTCCGCTGCTCGTGGGCAACTACGTGCTGGGCGGCGGCGGGTTCGTGTCGCGGCTCACGGCCGAAGTGCGCGAGAAGCGCGGGCTGACGTATGGCGTGTCGAGCGCATTCGTGCCGCAATTGCAGGAAGGGCCGTTCGAGATCAGCCTGCAGACGCGTCGCGAACAGGCGCGCGAGGCGCTCAACGTCGTGCGCGAGACGCTCGACAAGTTCGTGCAGGAAGGCCCGACCGACGCGGAGATGCAGGCCGCGAAGGACAACCTGGTGAACGGCTTCCCGCTGCGCCTGGACAGCAACCGCAAGCTGCTGGCCAACGTGGCGGCCATCGGCTTCTACAACCTGCCGCTCGATTACCTCGACACGTGGACCGAAAAGGTCAAGTCCGTCACGGCCGCGCAGGTCAGGGATGCTTTCGCGCGCCACGTGCGGCCGGACCGTCTCGCGACGGTCGTCGTGGGGCCGGGCGACGTATTCGGTACGGCCGGCGCAGGTGCCGCCGCCCCCGGCGGCAAGCCGGCCGCGGGCGCGAAGGCGAAGTAAGCGCCAGGCCGCGCCGGGGGCGATGCCGTTCGCCCTCGGTGTTACCGAAGAATCCGGCGGCGCAGCAGCACGAGCGCGACGGCAAAGCCCGCGACGGCGTACACGGCGAGCGCGCCGGCATGCAGCCACGGCGCATCGATGGCGCGACCGAGCATGGCCGGGCGGATCAGGGCCACGGCATGCGCGAGCGGCAGCCACTCCGTGACGTGCCGCGCGGCTGCCGGCAACTGCGACAACGGAAAGAACACACCCGAGAGCAGCAGCATCGGCGTCATCACGAGCGTCTGGTAGAACATGAAGAAGTCGTAGCTCGGCGCGAGCGCCGTCATGACCATCGCCAGGCTGGCGAATGCAAGACCCGCGAGCAGGATCGCCGGCAGAACGATGGCGAGACTGTCGAGGCGCGCATAGCCGAGCACGCTGGCCACGACGAGAATGGCGAGTCCTGACAGCACCGCTTTGCTTGCCGCCCAGACCACCTCGCCCAGCACCACGTCGCCGAGCGTGAGCGGCGTGTGCATGAGCGCCTCCCACGTGCGTTGCACGTGCATGCGCGAGAAGCCCGAATACATCGACTCGAAGCTCGCGGAGAACATCACGCTCGAGCCGACGGTGCCGGCCGCGAGAAACGCGATGTACGACGTGCCGTCCACGTCGCCGACCATCATCCCCAGTCCGAAGCCCAGCCCGAACAGGTAAATCATGGGATCGGCGAGATTGCCGAACATCGACGCGATCGCGAGCTTGCGCCAGACGAGGAAGTTGCGCCGCCAGACGCTCACCCACGCGCCGGCGCCGGGAAGGTAGCGAGGGAGGTCGGGCCGGGCCGTCGACTCGCTCACCGATGTTTTCAACGGCTCATTCGTTGGCTCATTCGTCGGCTCATTCGTCGACTCACTCATCGCGCATCTCCCGTCCCGTGAGCTTGAGAAAGACGTCCTCCAGATTCGCCCGACGATGCAAATAGCGCACGCCGGGCTGGTCGTGCAGCGCGGCGACGAGCGGCGCGGCGTCGCGCACGTAGCAGAAGTGCGTCTCGCCGCTCGACTCGATGCGCTCGGCCAATGGCGCGAGCCGGGCGATCAACCCGCGAGGGACGTCGCCAAAGAGCTCCACCACGTCGCACCCGATCTCGCGCGCGACGAGTTCGGGCGGCGTGCCCTCGGCGATCTTGCGCCCCGCGTCGATGACGCACAGCCGATGACACAGGCGCTCCGCTTCCTCCATGAAGTGGGTCGTCAGCAGAATCGTCTTGCCCTCGTTCATCAGCGATTTCAGCCGCTCCCAGATCAGATGCCGCGCCTGCGGATCGAGACCGGTGGTCGGCTCGTCGAGCACGAGCAGATCGGGATTGTTGATGAGCGCGCGCGCGAGCGTGAGGCGGCGCTTCATGCCGCCGGAGAGCTGACCGACGCGTGCGTCGGCCTTGGCCTCGAGGCGGGCGAAGGCGAGCAGCGCCGGCACGCGCTCACGCACGTCCGCGCGGGAAAGTCCGAAATACCGGCCGAAGACGGCGAGGTTCTCGCGCACGGTGAAGTCGGGATCGAGATTGTCGAATTGCGGCACCACGCCGATGCGCCGCCGTGCCTCGGGCGCCAGCCGCGGCACCGGCATGCCGCCCAGGCGGATGCAGCCCGCGTCGGGCGTCACCAGGCCGAGCAGCATGCGCAACGTGGTCGTTTTGCCCGCGCCGTTCGGCCCCAACAGGCCGAAACACTCGCCGGGCGCGACGCGCAGGGACAGACGATCGACGACAGATCGGCCCTCGTAGGCCTTGCACAGTTCTGTTACCTCGATGGCGGCAGCGGTCATGACGAATCGGGCAGACTCCTGTTGAGCCGCGGCGAGCGGCGGCGAGCCATGGGCCGCGACCGGCGCTCGCCCCATCGCCGACGCGGGCCGTTACGGCGCTGCGCGCTCCGGCGACGGGGCAAGGGGGGCGGGCGATGTGGTATGTTTCGCCTCAACAATGTAGCGTGATTTGCCATGATTTTGGATTCCCTGCGCGTGAATTGCCGCGCGCGACCTCTTTTTTGCATCGATGCGGGCCATAGCGTTCCGTGCCCCGATGCATTGGGTGCGCCCGGTCCAGGTGCGGCGCCCGTCTCGCGGAGCGCGCCATGAAGACCGGTGCCGGCAATGTGGCCCGCCACGCGCCGCAGCAGGTGCGCATCATCGGCGGCCAATGGAAGCGCACGCCGCTGCCCGTGCCGCCCGGCGACGGACTGCGGCCCACGCCTGACCGCGTGCGCGAAACGCTTTTCAATTGGCTCGGACAGGACCTCACCGGCATGCAGTGCCTCGACGCCTTCGCCGGCAGCGGTGCGCTCGGTTTCGAGGCGGCCTCGCGCGGTGCGACGCGTGTCGTGATGATCGAGCAGGCCGCGCCCGCGGTGCGGCAATTGCGCGCCAATCAGGCCAAGCTGGGGGCCAGTCAGATCGAGATCGTTCAGGCCGATGCACGGCGCTTGATAACCACACTCTCGCCCGGGGCATTCGACGTGGTATTTCTCGACCCGCCGTTTGCGAGCGGCTGGCTCGCCGAGCTGTTGGCGCCGGCGGCCCGTCTGCTTGCGCCGCACGGCGTGATCTATGCCGAGTCCGACGCGCCGCTCGCGGACGAAGCGCTCGCCGCGCTCGGGCTCGCGTGCCTGCGCCGGGCGAAAGCCGGGGCGGTGCATTATCATTTGCTTGAATCGATTCCGAAAACCTAGAGACCACAATGAACAAGTACGCAGCATCGGTCCCCAGCCGCGAGGAGACGTTGGCATGGTAGTGGCGATCTATCCAGGGACGTTCGACCCGCTTACCCGAGGGCACGAGGACCTGGTCCGCCGTGCTGCGGGCATTTTCGACAAGCTCGTCGTCGGGGTGGCCGATAGCAAGAACAAGAAACCGTTCTTCACGCTCCAGGAGCGCATCGACATCGCGCGCGAAGTGCTGGGCCACTATCCGAACGTGTCCGTCGAAGGGTTTTCCGGGCTGCTCAAGGACTTCGTGCGCAAGCATCAGGCGCGTGTGATCGTGCGCGGCCTGCGCGCGGTGTCCGACTTCGAGTACGAGTTTCAGATGGCGGGCATGAACCGTTATCTGCTGCCCGACGTGGAAACGATGTTCATGACGCCGTCCGACCAGTACCAGTTCATCTCGGGTACGATCGTGCGCGAGATTGCCCAACTGGGCGGCGACGTGAGCAAGTTCGTGTTCCCTTCCGTCGAGAAATGGCTGGTGACGAAAGTCGGCGACCAGGCGGCGAAGGGATAAGTATCGTGTGCGCCGGCCGGGCCTTCGCGGCCCGCTGGCTTCGCGATACGGCTGGAGGTGCCGTATGGCCTTGATGATTACCGATGAATGCATCAATTGCGACGTGTGCGAGCCGGAGTGCCCGAACGACGCAATTTCGATGGGGATCGAAATCTACGAAATCGATCCGAACAAGTGCACCGAGTGTGTCGGTCACTTCGATGAACCGCAGTGCGTGCAGGTGTGCCCGGTGGAGTGCATCCCCGTCAATCCCGAGCACGTCGAGACGCGCGAGCAATTGCTGGACAAGTACACCCATCTGCAAGCGGCCAAATCGGCCTGATTGGGCCCAATTGGCCTGATTCCGCGCCCGGGGGCGGGGTTCCGCTTCACACCCTGACGACACATTCTCGCAGCATTCCCGCACAGTCCCGCCTACGAATTACCGGAGGCTCTCGCGAGCGACAAAGAGACGGCGAAAGGGGCGACAAAAGGGACGACAAAGGCGCCCTGCGGCGCCTCTGTCGTGTGTTGCGAGCGTCGTGTGCTCGCATCACATGAGCGGCCCGTGTCGCTGCGCGGGCGTGGTCTTGCGCCGCCGCGTTACTTCGCGGGCGCGGCGTGCAGCCGCATCATCGCCTTTTCCATCTCGCCCTTGACGATCAGGTCGACGACGTCGAGCGAGCGCGACATCGCGTCGTCGATTTGCGCCTGCTCCTCCTTGCGCGGCGGCTTGAGCACGAAGTCCACCACCTGCTGCTGGCTGCCGGCTGGCTGCAGCGTGCGCGGATGGCCGATGCCCAGTCGCAGACGCCAGAATTCCTGCGTGGTCAGATGCGCGGCAATGTCCTTCAGGCCGTTATGGCCGCCGCTGCCGCCGCCGCGCTTGAGCTTCACGGTGCCCGGCAGCAGATCGAGCTCGTCGTGCACCACGAGAATCTCGTCGGGCAGGATCTTGTAGAAGCGGGCCAGGGCGACGACGGATTGACCCGAGCGGTTCATGAACGTCTGTGGCTCGAGCAGCCAGACTTCCTGGCCGGCCACGCGTGCCCGCGCGGCGAACCCGTGGAAGTTCTTCTGATGGGAGAGCGACGCGCCGCATTGCTGCGCCAGGGCGTCGACAAACCAGAAGCCCGCGTTGTGACGCGTCGCTGTGTATTCGGCGCCCGGATTGCCGAGCCCCACGATCAGCTTGATCATTTCGGTGTCGGAGGTGTTGGGTGCGTCACGCACCGCCATGAAAAAACCCGCCGGACATGACGTCGCGGCGGGTCTTGCGTCCAGCGTCGCCGCTGAAGGCTGACACGCGTGGCTTAGGCAGCCGGCGTTTCGCCTTCGGCAGCCGAGGCGGCAGCTTCGTCAGCCGCAGCGCCGGCCGGTTGGACGGCTTGCGCCACCACCGGGTTTTCCTGCTCGACGTGCAGCGTCAGCGTCACGCCGGCGGGCAGCTTGACGTCCTTGGCATGCACGGTCTGACCGGCTTCCAGCTTCGACAGGTCGACTTCCAGGAATTCCGGCAGCTTGCCCGGCAGGCAGCTGATGTCGAGTTCGTTGAGCGTGTGGCTGATCACGTTCGCGCCCAGCTTCACGGCCGGCGACGTCTCGGCGTTCAGGAAGTGCAGGGGCACCTTCACGTGAATGGACTTGTTCGGATCGACACGCTGGAAATCCACGTGCAGAACGAGTTGCTTGAACGGGTGATACTGCACGTCGCGCAGCAGCACTTGTTCGGTCTTGCCGGCAACTTCCAGGTCGAGGATCGACGAGTGGAAAGCTTCCTTGCGGAGGGCGTGCCACAGTGCGTTGTGATCGAGTTCGATCATCTTAGGTTCAACGTTACCACCGTACACGATGCCCGTAGTCTTACCGGCATTGCGCAGGCGGCGGCTCGCACCAGTACCTTGCTGATTGCGCTCAAAAGCGACGACTTTCATGACAACTCCTTGTACTGCCCGCGACCAGGCAGTGTTTTCTTCCCGAACGGCCCGCCGAAAAACGCGGGATTCAGGAACGACAAAGGCGAGGAAAACGCTCCTCGCCGACACAACAACGGCGCCACACAGGCGCCGTTGCAAAAACTTTACCGAACGCTTACTCCGCGAACAGCGACATCACCGAGTCGCCACGACGGATGCGCGAGAACGTCTCGGCGAGCAGGTTAGCGCAGCTCAGCTGGCGAATCTTGCCGCCCTTCGAGTCATCACGCAGCGGAATGGTATCCGTCACGACCACTTCGTCGAGCTCCGAGGCGTTGATTCGCGCTGCGGCGCCGCCCGAGAGCACCGGGTGCGTACAGTAGGCGTACACCTTCTGTGCGCCGCGTTCTTTCAATACCTGCGCGGCCTTGCACAGCGTACCGGCGGTATCGACCATGTCATCCATGATGACGCAGGTACGGCCTTCGACTTCACCGATGATGTTCATCACTTCGGCCACGTTGGCCTTCGGACGGCGCTTGTCGATGATGGCCAGATCGCAATGCAGTTGCTTGGCCAGCGCACGGGCGCGCACCACGCCACCGACGTCCGGCGACACCACGAGCAGGTTTTCGTGGTTCTGGGCACGCACGTCGGCCAGCAGCAGCGGCGACGCGTAGATGTTGTCGACCGGAATATCGAAGAAACCCTGAATCTGGTCGGCGTGCAGGTCCATCGTGATGATGCGTTCGACGCCTGCGATTTGCAGCATGTTGGCCACGACCTTCGCCGAGATCGCCACGCGTGCCGAGCGCGGGCGGCGATCCTGACGGGCATAGCCGAAATACGGGATGGCAGCGGTGATCCGGCCGGCGGAAGCGCGCTTGAGCGCGTCGACCATGATCATCAGTTCCATCAGGTTGTCGTTGGTCGGAGCGCACGTCGACTGGAGGACGAAGACGTCCTTGCCACGCACGTTTTCCTGAATTTCGACCTGGATCTCACCATCCGAGAAGCGGCTGGCCATGGCCTTGCCGAGGGGGATACCCAGAGTGTCGACGACCGCTTGGGCCAGGGCGGGATTGGCGTTCCCGGTGAATACCATTAGGTTATCACTACTCATCTGGCTACCTGCGGGACGTTGGATGCTGAGACTCTACAACAGAGAAATTGGCAGGGGAGGAAGGACTCGAACCCTCGTATGCCGGAATCAAAATCCGGTGCCTTAACCAACTTGGCGACTCCCCTACACTAACCGGTGCCTTCATTGCGCCGTAGGAAACGCAACAAAGCAAAACTCTTCACGCGAAGGCGAACAGCGGATGTTCGGCCAGGCTGGTGGTCACCTGACCGAGCCAGCGCTCCGGCAATCGCCTGCATACGGCTTCCGCTTCCGCCTTCGTGTCGAATACCGCAAACACGCTTGCGCCGGATCCTGTCATGCGAGCCGTGGTGAAGGTTCTGAACCAGTCAATCACAGCAGCGACTTCCGCGTATTCTCGAGTGACTACCGCCTGCATGTCGTTACGGAAGATTTCATCCGTTTCGAACACGTTTTTGTTGGCGTGCTCAAGAAAGAACGCCATTGTGACGATCTTCGTATCCCTTGTCAACAGGGGATCGCGAAATATTTTGTCGGTCGCGACGTGCACGCGCGGGTTCACGACGAGAAAGTGCCATTGCGGCAGGTCGATCGCTTCCAGTTCTTCGCCCAGTCCCTGCGCAAACGCATTACGGCCGAACACGAAAAACGGCACGTCCGCCCCAAGCTTGAGGGCCAGCGTCTGGAGCTCGGCGCGCGGCAGGTCGAGCTGCCACATGCGGTTCAGCGCGAGCAGCGTCGTGGCCGCGTCGGAGCTGCCGCCGCCGATGCCGCCGCCGGCCGGCAGACGCTTCTCGATCGCGATGTCCACGCCGAAACGCACGCCGCAATGCGCCTGCAAAAGGCGTGCCGCGCGCACGGTCAGATCGGTCTCGGGCGGCACGCCCGGCAGCGGATTCGTATGGACGATGCGCGCGTCGTCGCGTCGCTCGAAGTGCAACGTGTCGGCCCAGTCGATTAGCTGGAAGACGGTTTGTAGTTCGTGATAGCCATTGGGTCGGCGTCCCACGATATGCAGGAACAGGTTGAGCTTGGCCGGGGCAGGGCAGTCACGCAGGATTTCGTACATGGCGATGCGAAGCGGAGCTATCGGAGCACACAGCGCCCGCGAGGGTGTCCGTGCGCCGGGGAATCGTAGGGGCGGTTGATCGACGCGTGCGCCAAGCGGATATCGCGAACGTCGCGCAGCGCACGCGTCTCGGCGCAGCGCCCACAGCACCCGCAGCGCCGTCGGCGGCGATATGCATCGACAGCAGCCGCCGCCGCTGCAGCACGCGGCGCCGTCGGCGGCGATATGCATCGACAGCAGCCGCCGCCGCTGCAGCACGCGGCGCCAAGCATAGCACCGCCTGCGCGAACGTGCCGAACCGGCCCGGCTCGCCGCTTATTCGTCGATGACCAGGCGCACGGCCAGCGGCGAGCCGTCGAGATCGCGCGAGAGGTCGATGCGCCTGACGCGCAGCGGTGAGCCGTCGAAAAACGCCTGATAGTCGATGGTCCAGCCGTCCTGCGTCAGACGCGTGGGGCGCCGCGTTTGCGGATCGCGCTCGATGCTCGCCCGCGATCCCGGGGCGCTCTGCATGCGCAGCCAGTAGCGAAGGCCGCCGACGGGCAGCGCGAAGCCGAGCGCATCGCGCATGACGTCTTCCAGGCGCGGCCCCGTGAGCGGCGCCTTGCCCGGCAGTTCGAGCGAGGCGCTGCGCGGATTCTCGCGAACGATCGCCTGCGTCTGCCCGAGCGGGTCGAGCAACTGGACGACGGCATTCTCGCCGTTCTGCTGCCAATCGAAGTTGCCGTAGGTATTGCGGGGCTCGCCGCTCTGCTCGTACCGCACCGAGAAGCGGCCGCGATAGTGTTCCGCGCCCGCATCGGCCGATTGGACGATGGGCGCCGGCGGTGCGAGGCTCGCGCAACCGCTTGCGAAAAGCGCAGCGGCGCAGGCCAGCGAGAGGGCGCGGGCCACCCGCGCGTGCGCCGCCGGGTTCCGAAATGCGCACAACATCGTCAATCCGGGCATCACGGCGCCACGTTGTAGCGCTTCATCGTGGAGCGCAGCGTATCGTCGTCGCCGTCGAGCTTGAGCGCCTCGCGCCAGGTCTTGCGCGCTTCGTCCTGCTGGCCCGATTCCCACAGCACTTCGCCGAGGTGGGCGCCGATTTCCGCCTGCGCCTGAATGCCGTAGGCGCGACGCAGCAGTTCGAGCGCCTGCTGCTTGTCGCCCAGGCGGTATTTCACCCAGCCCAGGCTGTCCATGATGTACGGATCCTCGGGCGAGAGCGCCGACGCCTTTTGCAGCAGCTTGAGCGCCTCGGGCAGACGCGTGTTGCGCTCGGTCAGCGAGTAGCCAAGCGCGTTGTACGCCTGCGCGTTGTCGGGTTGCGTTGCCATCACGCGGCGCATGGCCTTTTCCATGACGTCGTAGTGCTTGTTCAGCTCGGCAACCATGCCGTACTGATAGAGCAAATCCGGATCGTCCGGATGATTCTTGACCTCGGCCTCGAGCAGCTTCTCGGCGTCGCCGTAGCGCTTGGCTTTGACGAGCAGATCGGATTCGGCGCGCTTGAGCGCCAGTTGCTCGCGCGGATCGCTCGACTTGATGCCGTGCAGCAGCGCACGGCCTTCCTCGACCTTGCCCTGGTCGGCGAGCAGTTGCGCGCGGCCGATCTGCGCGGGCAGATAGGCGTTGCTGTCCTCGCGGATCTTCGAGAGCCACTTGTCCGCCGCCGGATAGTCCTTGCGGTCCTGCGCGATCTGCGCGAGATAGACGTAAGCCTGTGCGCCGTCCGTGTTCTGCTGCTCGGCCTCCGAGGCGTACTTCTGCAGATACTGTTCGGCCTTCTCCGGATGCTTCGCGTGCAGGCTCAGCAGCGCAAGCGCCATGAGCGTCGACAACTCGTGCGGATAGCGCTTCTCGAGCGTTTCGAACTGCTTTTGCGCGACATCGAGCTGGTTGTCGGCCAGCAGCAGCTTCGCGTAGGCGAAGCGGGCTTCCTTGGCGCCGGGGTTGCGATCGAGGAACGTCTTGAGTCCCGCGATGGCGTGGGCGCGCTCGGACGGCCCCATCTGGCCGTACACCAACGCCGCGGCTTCATAATCGGGCTTGATCCTGAGCGCGTTCTCCAGCGACGCGCGTGCGCCGGCCGTATCGCCGGCATCGAGCTGCGAACGCGCAATGGCCAGTTGTGCTTCCGGGCGCTGCATGTCGTTGGCCAGCATGCGCTTGAGCGAATCGACGCCGGTGGCTCGCTCGGGACTGCGCGCGATCATCTGCTGCAATTCCAGAATGGCCTGACCGCGACGCGCTTCGGGCACCTTGTTCAGTTCGTCGACGAGCAGCGGCTCGGCTTCGCCGAGATGGCCCGTGCCGACCTGCAGGCTCGCGAGCAGCTGGGACGCCGGGCGCCAAGTCGGATCGAGCTGGTGCCACAGGCGCGCGGCGATCAGCGCGTCGCCGAGCTGGCGCGCACCGAGCGCGATCTCGACCGCCCGGCGCGCCATGCGCGGATCCTTGGTGCGATTGGCCAGCGCGATGTAGGTGTTGTAAGCCGGAGCGAGGTTGCCGCGTTGCAGGCTGAGTTCGGCGGCCATCACTTCGAAGACGATCTCGCTCGAAAGCGCCACGTTCGGCAGCTTTTCCTTCGGGACGGCGGCCCCGGGCGGGACGTCCTCGGCGTCGGTATCGGTATTTGCCGCCGCCGCACGGCTCGCGGCGCCCGGCGCGGATGCCTTGCCGGGGGCCGCGGGCGAGGCCGGTGCGTTCTGCGCGAGCAGCGCGCGCGCGCCGTCCTGGGCCGCTTGCGCGAAGGCATTGGACGATGGCAGGAGCGCCATGACTGCGCTGGCGCAGGTCACGCCGAGCGCCGTGGCGCCGGCCCACGCCCCGCGTGCCAGTGCGCCGCGCAGGCGCAAGGCCATGGGTGCCACGGTTACCGCAGTCTCGGAAGCGGCGGGGATGGACGGGATTCGGGTCTTCGGCATAGGGATCCACGGCAGGTTTCGAGCGATTGTAGCGCGCCCGATACAATAGAGTCTAAATCCTCAGCAAACGTTCGCAGGCATGCCTGAACTCCCCGAAGTCGAAGTCACCCGCCGCGGTATTGCGCCGCACGTGGCGGGCACGCGCGTCGCGCGTATCGACGTGCGCAACGCCGCATTGCGCTGGCCCGTGCCCGACGGTCTCGACACGCTGCTGCGCGGCGAGACGCTCATTGGCGTCGAGCGTCGCGGCAAATACCTGCTGCTCGAATATGCGCCGGGCTGGTTGCTGGTGCACCTGGGCATGACCGGCACGCTGCGCGTGATGCCCGAGCCGCAGGCCTTGCCCGCGGCCGGGGTGCACGATCACATCGATCTCGTGTTCGAGCGATGCGCACTTCGCTATCGCGACCCGCGCCGCTTCGGCGCCATGCTGTTCCACCCCCGCTCGGCCGGCGACGTTCTCTCGCACCCGCTGCTCGCGAGCCTCGGCGTCGAGCCGCTGTCGGACGCGTTCGACGGCAATTGGCTCCATGCCGGCACGCGCGGGCGCACCGTCGCCATCAAGCAGGCGCTGCTCGCTGGCACGATCGTGGTCGGCGTGGGCAATATCTACGCCTCCGAGAGCCTGTTTCGCGCCGGCATCCATCCGCGGCTCGCTGCGGGCAAGCTGTCCCGCCCGCGTGCCGAGAAGCTCGCGCAGGCAATCAAGGTAGTGCTTGCCGCGGCAATCGAGAAAGGGGGCAGCACGCTGCGCGATTTTGTCGGCAGCGACGGTCGCAGCGGCTATTTCCAGCAGGAGTATTTCGTCTACGACCGCACCGGACAGCCATGCCGCGTGTGCGGCACGCCGATTCGCCAGATCGTGCAGCAGCAGCGTTCCACGTTCTTTTGCCCGCATTGCCAGAAATGACGCACGCGCGGCGGCCCGCGAAGACGCCAGCCCGCGAAGACGCCCGCAGCCGCGCTGTACAGTCGTACTCGACGCCTCCCCGGACATCCCCATGAACGCCTCTACCCCCGATTTCGCTGCCGGTTCGCTGGCCGACACCTTTGCCGAGCGGCTGATCGCATGGCAGGCCGAGCACGGCCGTCACGATCTGCCCTGGCAGAACACACGCGACGCGTACCGCATCTGGCTGTCCGAAATCATGTTGCAGCAGACGCAGGTCGCCACGGTGATCCCGTATTACGGCCGCTTTCTCGAGCGCTTTCCCGACGTCGCCGCGCTCGCCAGCGCGCCGCAGGACGATGTCATGGCGCTCTGGAGCGGCCTGGGGTACTACTCGCGTGCCCGCAACCTGCATCGCTGCGCCCAGGTGGTCGTGGCCGAGCACGGCGGGCGCTTCCCGTCGGATCCGGACACGCTCGCCACGTTGCCCGGCATCGGCCGTTCGACGGCCGCCGCGATCGCGGCATTCGCTTACGACGCGCACGCCGCGATTCTCGACGGCAACGTCAAACGGGTACTCGCGCGCGTGTTCGGCATCGAGGGGTTTCCTGGCACGCCGAAGATCGAGCGGGAGATGTGGGCGCTGGCCGAATCGCTGCTGCCCGATCACGATCTGCCGGCCTACACCCAAGGGATGATGGACCTCGGCGCCACGCTGTGCGGGCGCGGCAAGCCGCGCTGCGGCGAATGCCCGTTTGACAGCGATTGCGTGGCGCATGCGACGGGGCGCGAGCGCTCGTTGCCCACGACCAAGCCGAAGAAGGCGCAGCCGGAGCGCCATGTCGATGTGCTGGTGATTCGCGCGGGCGGGCGAGTGCTGTTCGAGCGGCGCCCGGACAGCGGCATCTGGGGCGGCCTGTGGAGTCTGCCGGAGCTCACGCCGCCGACCGACGCGCCAGCGCCCGACGACGCCTCACTGCGCGAGCGCCTGTGCGCGCACGCCGCGGCGCTCGGGGCGCAGCAGGGGGCGGTGCAGTCGCTCGCGCCGCTGCATGGGCTCACGCACGTCTTCACGCATTTCCGGCTGCACTTGCGTCCGTGGCTGGTAACGCTCTCGCCGTCTGCCCCCGGGCGGCAGCCGCCGGCGAGCGGCGCACGCCTGGCCTGGCTGGATGCGGCCGGTATCGCCGCCGCCGGTCTGCCGTCACCCATCCGAAAGATCGCCGACGCCTTGTCGCCGAGCGACGGTCAGTTGCTGCTGCCGGCCTGAAGCTCGCGCGCCCGACGTCCGCTGGCAGCGAGCGCGGTCGCGCCGCTCAGGCGGCCTCGAGCGGTGCGAGCTCGCGATGGCGCACGAGCACGCTCGCTTCCTGGCGAAAGCGCGCGCCGAGCGTCTCGGCGATGAAAACGGAGCGGTGCTGCCCGCCCGTGCAGCCGATGGCCACCGTCAGATAGCTGCGGTTGTCGCGCATGAAGCTCGGTAGCCACTTTTGCAGATACGCGCCGATGTCGTCGATCATTTCGGCGACCTCGGGAATGGCCGACAGGAAGTCGATGACCGGCTGATCGCGGCCGGTGAGCGGCCGCAACTGCGTGTCGTAGTAGGGATTGGGCAGCGAGCGCACGTCGAAGACGAGATCGGCGTCGAGCGGCACCCCGTGCTTGAAGCCGAACGATTCAAACATCAGCGTAAGCCCGGTGTGATCGTGCTGCACGAACTCGCGGATCCAACGGCGCAGCGCACTCGCGCGCAGATTGCTGGTGTCGATCTGGTGACCGAGTTCGGTCACGCTGTTGAGCATTTCGCGCTCTTTCTCGATCGCTTCGACGAGCGAGCCGTTGGCCGAGAGCGTGTTGTCGCCCACCGAGAGCGGATGGCGGCGGCGTGTCTCGGAGAAGCGCTGCACCAGGGTTTGCGTGTTGGCGTTGAGGAACAGCACGCGCACATCGTGGCCGAAGCGGCGCAGACCGCCGATGATCGGCGGCAGATCGGCAAGCGAGCCGCCGCTGCGCGCGTCGATGGCGACGGCAAGCCGCGTGTAATTCTGCGTTTCGAGATATTCGGCAAGCTCAGGCAGAAATCGCGACGGCAGGTTGTCGACGCAGTAATACCCGGCGTCCTCGAGGACATTCAGGGCGAGCGACTTGCCGGAGCCCGATACACCGGTAATGAGTACGATCTTCATGACATTTCCCGAATACAACCATCATGGTAAGCGATTGTGTCTCACGGGTGTCGAGCGGCGGGCTGTCCGGGCGTTGCGCTCTCCTCGGCAATGCTCGGCAATTCACGGCAAAGGTACGCAATTCCAGGAGTTTCCGGCCGCTCCGGCCCGTTTAGGCCCGTTTAGGCCCTTTCCAGCCTCGCCGCCATTCCAGCCATTTCCAGCCCTTTTCAGCCCTTTTCAGCCGTTTTCAGCCGTTTTCGTCCGTTTTCGAACCTTCCGGCCCTTCCGGCCACTTCCCCGCGACCACGGGGTGATTCCGACTGCGCTTCGCAAACGAAAACGGCGCCCGGAAGGGGCGCCGTTCGGCGTAGATTGGCGTCGATGCCTCAGGCGGCCGGCTTGTTCGACAGACAGGACTTCATGAACGCCTTGCGGTCGTCGCCCTTCTTGTCGCCCGCTTGCGCGTTGCAGGTCTTCATCTTCTCCTGCTGCGTTTGCTTGGCGGACGCGGCCGGCTTGTTCGACAGGCATTGCTTCATGAACGCCTTGCGATCGTCGCCCTTCTTGTCGCCGGCCTGCGCGTTGCACGCGGTCATCTTGTTTTGCTGTGCGTTGGCCTTCGGGGCTGCCTCGGGCGCGGCGGCGCTTTGGGCGAACACGGGCGACGCGAGCAGCGGGGATACCAGGAGCAGTGCAGCGAATGCTTTCTTCATGATCGTCTCTCCATTAAGGTCGACACGCACGGGGAAGAACCGCGTGGCGATTACAACATGAAAGAAAACGCGCCGCAATCGCGCTGCGTTGACAGAAAACCGCATGCAATGCGGTAAACCCGGAGACGCGGCTCAGAGCAGTTTGCCCTGCATCCCGTCGGGATCCTGCATGGCCTGGCGCTGGCGCTCCATGAAGTCCTTGAGCGTGTCGATGCCGCGCAGTTGCAGGATCGTGTTGCGCACGGCGGCCTCCACCAGCACGGCGAGGTTTCGCCCGGCGGCCACTTGCAGGATCACCTTGTTGATGGGCAAGCCGAGGACATCCACCGTCTGCGCTTCGAGCGGCAGGCGCTGGAATTCGCCGTCAGGGCGGCGCACCAGTTGCACGATCAGCTTGAGCTTCATTTTCCGGCGCACGGCCGTCTCGCCGAAGATGGTCTTGATGTCGAGCAGGCCCAGCCCGCGCACTTCCAGCAGGTTTTGCAGCAGTGGGGGGCAGCGCCCTTCCACGAAATCGGGGCCCAGCCGCACGAAATCGACCGCATCGTCGGCGACCAGGCCGTGGCCGCGGCTGATCAATTCCAGACCGAGTTCGCTCTTGCCCAGCCCGGAGTCGCCGGTGAGGAGCACGCCCATGCCCAAAATGTCGATAAAAACGCCGTGCATCGTGCATCGCGGGGCGAACACGCGCGAAATGTACAGCCGCAGGCTGTCGATAACCGATGCGGTGGAGAGCGGGGTGGTGAACAGCGGTGTGGACGACCGGGTGCAGCGCAGCACCAGATCGGGCGGCGCCTCCAGTCCGTCGGCGACGACCAGGAACGGCGGCTCCAGGGCGATGACCTCGCCCATGTGGCGCTTGCGGTTCTCATCGCTCAGGCGCTGGTAATAGCGCAGTTCCGCCTCGCCGAGCACCTGAATGCGGTTCGGGTGGATGAGGTTCAGGTGACCCACGAGGTCGGCGCTGGAGGTGGCGGTGGCCACGCTCTCGGGCGTGAACCCGCGCTCCCAGCCCTCGTGGCCGGTGAGCCACGACAGACGCAGCGTCGCGGCGTTGTCATCGAAAATGCTTTGCGCGTTGATGCCGGTCAGTTCCACCGCGTCGCCTCGTTCGGTTGAGTATGGGAGCTACGGGACTC
This sequence comes from Pandoraea sp. CB10b_02, assembly GCF_002216225.1. Lineage (NCBI taxonomy): Bacteria > Pseudomonadati > Pseudomonadota > Betaproteobacteria > Burkholderiales > Burkholderiaceae > Pandoraea > Pandoraea sp. CB10b_02. The sequence goes on along the minus strand of NZ_NJGW02000004.1, from coordinate 115,188 downwards.
GAAGTTGGCGGCGGCTCAGGGCTGCCAGTTCGCCAGGGCCGTGTGAACGTCGTCGGCGCTGGGCGCGTTGCTCAATGTCTCGCGCATCAAGCGATCGGAGAGCAACTGCGCGATTTCGGACAGAATCTCGAGATGCTGCTGCGTGGCCTGTTCCGGCACGAGCAGGAAAAACAGCAGGGAGACGGGCTGGCCGTCGGGCGCCTCGAACGGAATCGGGTCGTCCAGACGCACGAAAGCCGCCATCGGATGCTTGAGTCCCTTAATGCGGCCATGCGGGATCGCCACGCCTTCGCCGAGCCCGGTCGAACCCAGGCGCTCGCGCGCGAACAGGTCGTCGGTGACGAGCGCGCGCGACAGTCCGGCGTTGTTCTCGAACAGGAGCCCGGCTTGCTCGAAGACACGCTTCTTGCTGGTGACGGACAGTCCAAGCAGGATATTGGACGCAGGTAAGAGTTTGACTAAACGGTTCATCTTGTAATGCGGGCGAACGCGTAGTCGCCCTCCAACCCCCGATTGACCTCGCATTATAGACCACCCGTAGGCGCGTCAGCCGAGACGCGTCGCCCCATACAAAAGGGGCCGTTCAACGGCCCCGCGGTGGGTGATGCCAGACTTATGACAGACGTAGATTCGCTCGTGTGGTTCCGTGCGGGCTTGCGTCAGTGACAGTCGATGCGACTACCTCGCCGGAAAGGAATTATTGGAGCGGTTCCGCCTCGGGCGGCTGTTGATGCTTGAGGGCTTCGCGACCATGATTCTGCACCTTGTCCTTGTACTGCATTACCTTGCGGTCGAGCATGTCGATCAGCTTGTCGATGGCGGCATACATATTTTCGTCACACTTTTCGACGAAAATTTCCTTGCCCTTGAGATACACGGTGACGCTGGCGATCTGGCGTCCGGCCTTCTCCTTGGTCTTATCGACAGAGAGGATCACCTCGGCGCCGATGAGCTGGTCGAAGTGCCGCAACACGCGTTCAAGCTTGTTGACGACGAATTCGCGCAGGGACGGCGTGAGCTCGAGATGGTGTCCACTGATCTTCAGATTCATAGCTGCTCTCCTTGCTGAAATGCCGAAGTGCAGGCCGCGTCATGAGCGGCGCTGGCTAGCGGGAGTGCGAGCCATTGACGTGACGCAATGTCGCACTGCGGCGTGATGCCCCAGCGAGCCAACATGGCGCACCAGGACTGTCCTACAAAGATTTGCGCAAGTTCACTGCGGGGATTCGCATGGCCTCGCGGTACTTCGCGACGGTGCGCCGCGCAACCACGAATCCTTGCTCTGCCAGCAGCTCCGCGATACGACTGTCGGAAAGGGGGCTTTGGGGGTCTTCTGCTCCTATCAGTTGCTTGATGAGGGCGCGGATGGCTGTCGACGACGCAGCCCCTCCGGCTTCGGTGGCCACATGCGACCCGAAGAAGTACTTGAGCTCGAAGGTTCCAAATGGAGTGAGCATGTACTTACTCGTAGTCACGCGTGAAATCGTGGATTCATGTAAACCCAGCGTATCAGCAATCTCACGTAAAACCAAGGGCCGCATGCCGATTTCGCCATGCGTGAAGAAGTTCTTTTGACGCTCGACAATGGCCTGCGCCACACGCAGGATCGTGTCGAACCGCTGCTGGATGTTCTTGATCAGCCAGCGCGCCTCCTGGAGCTGCTGCTGGAGATTGCCGGTGCCCGGGTCGTTGCGGTTGTTGCGCAGGATGCGCGCGTACATCTCGTTGATGCGCAGGCGCGGCATGACTTCCGGGTTGAGCTCGGCGCTCCAGCCGCTGCCCTGCCTGCGCACCAGTACGTCCGGCACGACGTAATCGGCGGGCGGCGAGCCGTAGGCGGCGCCCGGGAACGGGTCGAGCGAGCGGATCAGCTGGTGCGCGGCGCGCAGTGCGTCTTCGCTCACGCCGAGCAGGCGGCGCAGCCGCGTGTAATCGCGTGCCGCGAGCAATTCCAGGTGATCGCAGACGATGCGCAGCGAAAGCGTGCGAACGCCGCTCGCGGGCAGCCGCTGCAGTTGCAGACGCAGGCATTCGGCCGGATTGCGGGCGCCCACGCCCGCCGGATCGAAGCTCTGCAGCAGCGCGAGGGCGGCGTTGATCTCCTCGGTCTCGAGCGCCAGCTCTTCGGGCATTTCCGCCTGAATTTCGTCGAGCGTGGTGCCGAGATAGCCGTCTTCGTCGAGCGATTCGATAAGGAATTCGACCAGCGCGCGATCGCGCGGGCTGGCCTTGGTCACGCGCAACTGGGCGAGCAGGTGCTCGCGAAGGTTGGGATGATCGACGTGCAGCTGGGGGCGAGCGTTGTCGTCGTCGTCCGAAGCGCTGCCCGTCCGGGCGAAATCGTTCAGGCTCCAGTCGCTGCCGTTATCGCTCGCCCCGTCCTCGAAGCGGGTTTCGCCGTCGAGTTCGCGGGCGTCGTCGTGGCCGTTGGCGGTGTCGGGGCCGTCGTTGCTGCTGCTCGCCGACGTGCTCCGTTCGTTGCGCAGCGACCCGTCCGTGCCCACGCGCACCGAGCCGGCGAGCCAGTCGTCTTCTCGCTCGAGCATCGGGTTCTGGGTAAGGGCGTGCTCGACTTCCTGCTGGAGTTCGAGCGTCGACAGTTGCAACAACCGAATCGATTGCTGCAACTGCGGCGTGAGGGTCAGGTGCTGCGAGGTGCGAAGTTGAAGAGTCGGTTTCATAGCGTGTCTCGCCTTCATTGTAGAGGCTTTGTCACGCCAACGGAACCGGCCCGGCGCCCTATCGGGGGCAGGGTTTACATGCGAAAAATTTCCTTTACATCCGGAAATTCTCGCCCAGATAGACGCGCCGCACGCTTTCGTCGGCCACGATCTGGTCGGGGGTGCCGGCAGCCAGCACGGAGCCTTCGCTGATGATGTAGGCGTGATCGCAGATGCCAAGCGTCTCGCGCACGTTGTGGTCGGTAATCAGGACACCGATGCCACGGTCTTTCAGAAAGCGCACAATGCGCTGGATTTCCAGCACGGCAATCGGATCGACGCCGGCGAAGGGTTCGTCGAGCAGGATGAACCGGGGCTGCGTGGCCAGCGCACGCGCGATTTCCACGCGACGGCGCTCGCCGCCCGAGAGCGACATTGCCGGGTTCTCGCGCAGATGGCTCACCTGCAGTTCGTCGAGCAGCGCCTCGATGCGGCGCTCGATCTCGTCGCGCTTGAGCGGCTTGCCGGCGGCATCGACCTGCAGTTCGAGCACGGCGCGGATGTTGTCCTCGACCGTGAGCTTGCGAAATACCGACGCTTCCTGCGGCAGGTACGACACGCCCATGCGGGCGCGCTCGTGGATCGGCAGTTCGCTGATGAGATTGCCGTCGAGCTGGATTTCGCCGTCGTCGGCGGGCACCAGCCCCACGATCATGTAGAACGAGGTGGTCTTGCCCGCACCGTTCGGCCCGAGCAAGCCGACGACCTCGCCGCTCTTCACGTCGAGCGAGACGTCCTTGACGACGGTACGCGCGCCGTACTGTTTCTTGAGCGAGCGCACGACGAGCGCGCTCGGCTTGCCCGACGGGCCGGCGCCCGGATTGATGCTGGAGGCGTTGCTGGCAGGATTACTCACGCGGATTCCCGATGCTTTTGGAGGGGGACAGCGGCGGCAGGTCGCCCTTGGGCGCCGCGGCGGGCTTGCTCGCCCCGCCCGGCTGCGCCTGGTTGGCCCCGGTGGCGTTGCGCGGCGCGAGCGTGGCGCGCACGCGGCCCTTCGGATTGTTGGCGTTGACCTGATCGGCGCCGCTGTTGGCGGTGTAGACCTCGTTGTAGGTGTCGTAGGTGATCACGCTGCCGTGAATCTCGTCGAGCACGCGCGTGCCGCCGGCCAGCCGCTTGAGCGTGGCCTGCGTGGTGAGCGTGGCGACTTCGGTCTTGCCGTTGTAATAGATCGTCTGGCCCCACCCGTCGATGTACTCGTCCACGCCGTCGCGCTTCTGGCGCATGTACGCGAGCGGGCCGCCCGGCTTGTAGAACGCCGTGGCGTACTGATAGCCCTCCGGATCCTGAGTCACTTCGACGCGATCGGCCTTGAGGAGAATCGTCCCCTTGGTCATCGTCACGTTGCCGGTGAAGATGTTGACCTGCTTGAGGTCGTCATAGCTCATGTGATCCGATTCGATGTTGAGCGGCTTGTCGCGGTCGGCACGCTCGGCGTGCGCGAGCGGCGCGCTCAGCGTGGCCAGTGCGCCGAAGACGGCGAGCGCTGCGAAGGCAGCGGCCACCGTGCGCAGCGCACGCAGCGATCGGGATGCAGGTCGCAGGTTGCGGCGATCGATCATGGGGTCTTGGGGCCCTGTTTGGTCTGGGGGGCCGCGCTCGGCGCGGCGGGCGGTGCCGGACGTTTGTTGCTCAGTTCCGCCGGCTGGATGGTGCCGTGGACGTTGCCGAGCAATTGTACGGCCCGCGTGATGTTATTGAAAATCATGCCGTCACCGTACATGACGGAGGCGCCGCGATAGAGCTGGACAGGCTTCTCCGTGCGCACGATGTCCTCGTTCACCAGCACCTGGAAATGCTCGGAGAGCGCGCGCATTTCGGGGTCGCGCGGTCCCGGCTGACGCACCACGACAGCGTTGTCGTACAGGTCGACGACCGACATGTCGGCATTGAGCGTGCCGCGCTTGCCCGTGGCCGTCACTTCCGGCTGGTCGGGGGTGAAGGCGCGCACCGCCGGCAGCGTCATGGCGGTGGTCTGGTCGTCCTCGAAGTGCGTCATGTGCACGGCGTTGACGCGGTACTGCGTCTGGCCGCTCGCCGAGAGCATGGAGATCACCATGTCATCGGCGTAGTAATCGGGGATGTGCTGCTTCACATACGGCGTGCGATCGGCGTTCGACGGCAGCGTGCGTTGCACGAGCCAGTACGTGCCGGCCGCGAGGCAGGCGAGCACGGCGATCGCGATCAGGGAGGCGGGCGAGACGCGTTGAATGGCCATGAGCGGGGCGGCTTCCTCGGGGCGTCAGGCCAGTGCTTCGGCAAGCAGGGCGTCGTAACGTCCCTGCGCGCGCAGGATGAAGTCGCACAGCTCGCGCACGGCGCCTTCGCCGCCGCGCGTGGCGCCGATCCAGTGGCAGCGCGCCTTCACTTCGACGTGGGCGTTCGCCGGGCAGGCCGCGAAGCCCACGCGCGTGAGCACGGGCAGATCGGGCCAGTCGTCGCCGATGTGCCCGCACGCCTCGGGGGCGGCCGACACCTTGGCGCAGAGGTCCTCGAACGCTTCGCGCTTGTCGTGCACGCCCTGGTATACATGTGCGACGCGCAGATCGGCCGCGCGCCTGGCGACGATATCGGACTGGCGCCCCGTGATGATCGCCGTGACGATGCCGGCCTCGGCGAGCAGCTTCAGGCCGTGACCGTCAAGCGAGTCGAACGTCTTGATGACTTCGCCGGCCGGGCCGTAACGCAGGCCGCCGTCGGTGAGCACGCCGTCGACGTCGAAGACCATCACGCGCACACGCGCGGCGCGCGCGCTCGCGTCGGCGACGTCGAAATGGGTGAACGGGGTGTGGCTGGGCTGACTCATCGGCAAGAACCAGGGGCTTGAGGGCGGGGACTCACACGACCTTCGCGGCGAACAGGTCGTGGACGTTCAGCGCACCGACGAGGCGGCCGTTCTCGGTGACGAGCAGTTGCGTGATGCCGAAGCGCTCCATCAACTCGGCCGCTTGCGCCGCGAGCTGGTCGGGGCCGATCGTGCGCGGGCCGGCCTTCATCACGTCGGCCAGCCTGAGCGTGCTGAAGTCCAGCGTGCGCTTGAACAGGCGGCGCAGGTCGCCGTCGGTGAAGATGCCCACGACCTGATCGTCGCCATCGACGATGGCCGTCATGCCGAGTCCCTTGGCGGTCATCTCGAGCAGCGCCTCGGACAGGCTCGCGTCCGAGCGCACGCGCGGGACGCGATCGCCGGTGCGCATCACGTCGCGCACGAAAGTGAGCAGGCGGCGTCCGAGCGCGCCGCCTGGGTGCGAGCGGGCGAAGTCTTCGGCGCCGAAGCCGCGTGCGTCGAGCAGGGTGACGGCCAATGCGTCGCCGAGCGCGAGGGCGGCCGTGGTGCTGGCAGTCGGCGCGAGGCCCAGCGGGCAGGCTTCCTTGTCGACGTGCGCATCCAGATGCACGTCCGAGAGCCGCCCCAGGCTCGACGCGGCGTTGCCCGTCATGGCGATGAGCTTCGCGCCAAGGCGCTTGATCGTCGGCAGAATGCTGACGATTTCGCCGGTCTCGCCGGAGTTGGAGAGCGCCACGACGACGTCGTCGGCCGTGATCATGCCGAGGTCGCCGTGGCTGGCTTCGGCAGGATGAACGAAGAATGCGGGCGTGCCGGTGCTGGCGAACGTGGCGGCCAGCTTGCGGCCGATGTGGCCCGACTTGCCCATCCCGGTGACGACGACGCGTCCGCGGCAGGCGAGCAGCAGCGAGACGGCTTCGAAGAAGCTATCGTCGAGGTGCGCGGAGACGCGTTCGATGGCGTCGGCTTCCGTGCGCAACACCTCCCGGGCAACCTCGAGCGCCCGGCCTGGATTGATTTTCGCTATCATGCGCGGAGTATATCAAAACGGATGCGGCGCCGAGGTGCAGCCGCGCCAGGCCTGGCCCCGCGCGCATCGGACAGGGCCCCGGCACGTTCGGATATTGCCTGGTTTCCCGATGGAGACCGCCGCCCGGACGCAAACTGGCACGGCACTTGCATGACATCCGGTCATGACAGTTTCGCGCTTCTCTCTGGAAATCCACCTTCGCTGATGGCATCGCCGCTCGAACTCACACTCGTCTTGCTGTTTGCCGCCTGTCTCGGGGTGGTGCTGTTCCGCATGCTTCATCTGCCGCCCATGCTCGGCTATCTGAGCGTCGGCATCGTGATCGGCCCGCACGCGCTCGGGCTGGCTGCCGACTCGCAGCGCGTGCAGTACCTCGCCGAATTCGGCGTTGTCTTCCTGATGTTCTCGATCGGCATCGAATTCTCGCTGCCCAAGCTCAAGAGCATGCGACGCATCGTGCTCGGCCTGGGCGTATCCCAGGTGCTGGGCACGCTGCTCATCGCGCTCGGCCTGGGCGCGCTCGTCAACCTGTTCTGGTCGTTCTCGTGGCAGGCATCGGTGGCGCTGGGCGGCGCTCTGGCAATGTCCTCCACCGCGATCGTCACCAAGATGCTCGCCGAGCGGCTCGAGCTGGAGACCGAGCACGGCCGCAACATCATGGGCGTGCTGCTGTTCCAGGACCTCGCGGTGGTGCCGCTGCTCATCGTGATCTCCGCGCTGGGCGGCAACTCGAAGGCGCTGGTCCTGGCGCTGTCGCTCGCGGCGCTCAAGATCACCGGCGCACTGGCGCTGCTGCTCTGGCTCGGACAGAAGCTCGTCGGCCGATGGTTTCACGTGGTCGCGGCGCGGCGCTCGCAGGAGCTGTTCATGCTCAACCTGCTCCTGCTCACGCTGGGGCTTGCCTACATTACCGAGCATCTCGGTCTGTCCATGGCGCTCGGCGCGTTCATCGCGGGCATGCTGATCGCCGAGACGCCGTACCGGCACCAGGTGGAAGACGACATCAAGCCGTTTCGCGACGTGCTGCTCGGCCTGTTCTTCATCACCACGGGCATGCTGCTCGATCCCGCGATCGTGATGAAGCAGCCGCTGCTCGTGCTGCTTTTCTTCGTCGGCCCGCTGCTCGTCAAGTTCACCCTCATCGCCGGTCTCGCGCGCGTGTTCGGCAGTCCGCCGGGCACGGCGATCCGCACCGGCCTGGGCCTTGCGCAGGCCGGCGAGTTCGGCTTCGTGCTGCTCAATCTGGTGATCGACCGCGAACTGCTGGACCCGTCGCTGTCGCAGGCGGTGCTCGCGGGCATGCTACTGTCGATGCTCTGCGCGCCCTTCCTGATCATCAACGCCGATCGCATCGCGCTGCGCTTCGTCGCCAACGAATGGATGATGCAGTCGCTGCAGATGACCCGCATCGCCACGCAAAGCATCAAGACCTCGGGCCATGTCATCATCTGCGGCTATGGCCGATGCGGGCAGAACCTCGCGCGCATGCTCGAGCAGGAGGGCATTGGCTATGTGGCGCTCGACCTCGATCCCGACCGCGTGATGGAGGCGGCGCGCTCCGGCGAGACGGTCGTGTTCGGTGACGCGGCCCGGCGCGAGGCGCTGGTCGCCGCGGGCATCCACCGCGCCGCGGGTATCGTGGTGACATACGACAGCACGCCGGCGGCGCTCAAGGTGCTGGCGCAGGTGCAGGCGCTGGAGCCGACCCTGCCGGTGGTCGTGCGCACCGTCGACGACACGCACATCGACGACCTGATTGCCGCCGGCGCCACCGAAGTGGTGCCCGAGATCGTGGAGGGCAGCCTGATGCTCGCCTCCCACGCGCTGGTGCTCATGGGCGTGCCGATGCGCCGGGTGTTGCGCCGCGTCGCACAGGCGCGCAACGAGCGCTACAGCCTGCTGCGCGGTTACTTCCACGGCATCGACGACGAAGACGAAGGCGGCGAGCGCGAACAGGTGCGGCTGCAGTCGGTGCCGCTCACACTGAACGCCGACGCGGTCGGCCGCACGCTCGGCGAATTGCGGCTCGACAAGCTCGGCGTGACGGTCACGGCGATCCGGCGCCACGGCATCCGGGGCGTGGAGCCCGTGGCCGAGACGCGGCTCATGGCCGAGGACATCGTCGTGCTGCGCGGCCTGCCCGACAAGCTGGTGCTCGCGGAGCAGCGCCTGCTGGGCAACGGGTAAGCAACCGGTAAGCAGCGGACGAGCAGCAGGTAAGCAGCGCGTAAGGAGTTGGAAGGCGGTGCGCGGGGGCACGTGTCCGGACGCCCGCGCACGCATGAGAGCCCGCCACGCCGACAGCGGGGCGGGGCCACCGGGCCTTTTTGGCATAATGTGGCGTGTTACCTCTCAGTACCGAAACAAGGATCCCCGTGCAGATCGACGAGTCCCCTGCCGCCTACATCAAGAGCCAGATTCGCACCGTGCCGGACTGGCCTTCGCCGGGCGTGCAGTTTCGCGACATCACGCCATTGCTCAAGAACCCGCGAACCCTGCGGGTGCTGATCGACGTGTTCGTGCATCGCTACATGGCGCAGCGCCCGGACTATGTCGCCGGACTGGACGCCCGCGGCTTCATTCTCGGCTCGATCCTGGCCTATGAGCTGAACATCGGCTTCATCCCCATTCGCAAGAAAGGCAAGCTGCCTTACCAAACGGTCGCCGAGGAGTACGAACTCGAGTACGGCAGCGCGACGGTCGAAATCCATGCCGACGCCTGCGGTCCGGGCGATCGCGTGCTGCTCATCGACGATCTGGTCGCCACTGGCGGCACGATGCTCGCCGGCAAGAAACTGCTCGAGCGCCTGGGCGCGACGGTAATCGAAGGGGCGGCCATCGTCGACCTGCCGGAGCTGGGCGGCTCGCGCCTCATCAGCGAGGCGGGCCTGCCGCTATTCCTGCTGTGCTCCTTCGAGGGCCACTGACTTTGCGGCATTCGCCATTGACGCACCCCGTGCAACCTCACCCATGAACCGGACGTCCCGATGCCCAACCTTTGGCTGTTCCTGCTGAGCTCGGTGGCAATTACGCTCGCGCCCGGGCCCGACAACATGCAGGTCATCGCGCGGGGCATTGCGCAGGGCCGCCGGGCGGGTCTTGCCGCCGCGGCGGGCTTCACCTTCGGCTGCCTCTTTCACACGAGCATCGCGGCGATCGGCCTTGCGGCGGTGCTGCGTTCGTCACCGTGGGCGTTCGAGGCGATCAAGCTCGCAGGTGCGGCGTATCTCCTCTGGATCGGCATCAAGGCATTGCGCGCGCGAGGCGCAATGGCGCTGGCAAGCGAGGCCCGGGCGCAGCCGCTTGGCGCGGTGTTCCGCCAGAGCGTGTTCGCCAACATGCTCAATCCGAAGGTCACGCTGTTCTTTCTGGTGTTCCTGCCACAGTTCGTGAGCGCCGATGCGTCGCACCCAGGCTGGCAGATGCTGCTGCTCGGCCTCGTGTTCATGGCGCAGACCATCGTCGTGTTCAGCGCATACGGCTGGTTCGCCGGTGTGCTCGGCACGTGGCTCAAGCGCCGGCCCGGCGCGGGACGCTGGCTCGACCGTGCGGCCGGAGCGATCTTCATCGGCCTGGGGCTGCGCGTGGCATTGCAGGGATAATGCGCGAGGCGCCGAAGTGCAACGGTGCGGGCGGCGCCACCTCGGTGCCGCCGTCGACAAAATGAATTCGTAGTTCAACCGACACTGTCCGAACATGCTTGCCGAACAACGCCAACAATACGTGCTCGAACAACTCGCCAAGACCGGGGCGCTTGCCATCAGCGATCTGGTGCGCGAGCTCGGCGTCTCGCGAGAGACGGTGCGTCGAGATCTGAACACGCTCGCCGCACGCGGGCTGCTGCTCATGACGCACGGCGGCGCGCTCGCCGCCGATCGCAGCGAACCGGACTGGACGCTGCGCGAGAACGTCAATGCCGTGGGCAAGCGCGCCATCGGCGTGCGCGCGGCGGAACTCGTGCCCGACGGTGCGTCGGTCATCATCGACTATGGCACCACGACGCGTGCGCTCGCGCAGGCGCTGCTCTCGAAACACAGGCTGCGCGTGTACACCAACGACTGGCAGATCGCGCGCCTGCTGGGGCGTCACCACGACAATCGCGTCACGCTGCTCGGCGGCGAACTGCAGGACAACGAAGACGCCGTGCAGGGCTGGGACGCCATCAACCAGATCGCCCAATACCACGCGGACTTCGCGTTCATCGGCGTGGGCGGCGTGACCGAGGACGGCGGCATCACCGACTTCAACCGTGCCGCCGCCGAACTGCGGGCGCGCATGCTGCTGTGCGCGAACGTGTCGGCCGTGGTCGCCGACCACACGAAGTTCGGGCGTGTGACGCCCGTGCGCATCCGCCACTTCGAAGCGGCGCGCTACCTCATCAGCGACGCGGCGCCGCACAAGGCCATGCTCGCACAGTTGCGCGCCCGCGGGCCCGAGCTTCTTGTCGCCTAGCGGCGTCGCGCCACAGCACGCCACACGTCGCCACGCGACAAAGGCGCGCACCCGTCTGTCTACACATCCGTATGTCTTCGCGCCGCCGGTGTCCTGTGCGGCGCTGCGAGCTTCGGGCGTTGGGCAACGTCGCGCCCCGCACCTCCAAAAGATGTAGACAAAATTGTGTGCGCGAGGGCGGCCCCCCCGGCTGCCCGCCCGTTCGGCCACGCCCGCGAGCCGTAGGCGCAGGGCGCTCCGCGCCATGGAAAATCCTCCCAAATCGTTGACCGAATAAGGCTTTTTCACTCGCGGGGAAAAGCTCGCCGGTTGTCACTGTCTTGTCATCCAGACTTTTTAGACTGCGTTCACTTTTGGCACAAATTGCCACAAAACAGCTAGTCGGGCGATGCGCGCGCGGCCGCTTCCGTCGGGGCGGACACAGCGGCGCGCGTCGGTGGCGACCGGCGATTCGACTAACAGGTGAACCGTGGACGAAGCGATTCGAATCGAGCGACTGACCAAGACATTCGGCAGCGGGCGCCGCGCGCTGGACGAAGTGGCGCTCAAGGTCATGCCGGGCGAGATGGTGGCGCTCATCGGGGCGTCGGGCTCGGGCAAGTCGACGCTGATGCGTCACATCGCCGGCTTCGTCGCGGCCGATCCGCAGCCGGGCAGCATCGAGATCCTCGGTCGTCCGATCCAGCGCGACGGCCGCATCGTGCGCGAGGTGCGCCAGATCCGGCGCGACATCGGCTTCGTCTTCCAGCAATTCAATCTCGTGGGCCGTCTGCCCGTAATCACCAACGTGCTCACGGGCGTGCTCGCCCGCGTGCCGCTGTGGCGCAGCCTGATGTTCCGCTTCACGCCTGCCGAGCGCCAGGCGGCGATCGCCGCGCTTGGCGAGGTGGGCATTGCCGATCTCGCGTTCCAGCGCGCGAGCACGCTCTCGGGCGGCCAGCAGCAGCGCGCGGCACTGGCGCGCACGCTGGTGCAGGGCGCGAAGATCATTCTCGCCGACGAGCCGATCGCCTCGCTCGACCCGGAGTCGGCGCGCAAGGTCATGGACATGCTCGCGCGCATGAACCGCGACCACAAGCTGACGGTCGTCGTCTCGCTGCATCAGGTCGACGTGGCCATGCGCTACTGCGTGCGCACGGTCGCGTTGCACCAGGGGCGTGTGGTGTACGACGGCCCGTCCTCGGCGCTCACGCCCGATCTGCTGCGCCGGCTGTACGGCGTGCAGGCGAGCGAGTTGCTCAACGACGCTCCCGACGAAGCCTCGGAGGGCGCGGCGGGCACGAATGCAGTCGACGCGCAAACCCCCTTTCTAACCTCGATGTCCCTTAGCCTGACCTGACCAGGAGCCTGCTCTCATGAAACTGTGGAAAACCCTGCTGGCCGGCGCGGCCATGTTCGCTTCGGTGGCGGCGGCGCACGCGCAGGAAATCAACTTCGGCATCATCTCGACCGACTCCAGCGCCGCGCTGCGTCAGCGCTGGCAGCCGCTCATCGACGACATGGAGAAGCAGACGGGCCTGAAGGTGACGCCGTTCTTCGCCACCGACTACGCCGGCGTGATCGAAGGCATGCGCTTTAACAAGGTGCAGCTCGCGTGGATGGGGAACAAGGGCGCGATGGAAGCCGTGGACCGCTCGCAAGGCGAAGTCTTCGCGAAGATCGTCTACGCCGACGGCACCGAGGGCTATTACTCGCTGCTGATCTCGAACAAGTCGAGCCCGTACAAGACACTCGACGACGTGATCCGGAACGGCAAGAAAATCAACTTCGGCCTGGGCGATCCGACTTCGACGTCGGGCACGCTGGTACCGGGCTACTACGTGTTCGCGAAGCACAACATCGACCCGCGCACGTACTTCAAGAGCGCGCGCAGCTCGAACCACGGTGCGAACCTGATGGCGGTGCTCAACAATCAGGTCGACGTCGCCACGAACAACACCGAAGAGCTCAACAAGCTCGAAGCCACGCAGCCGGAGAAGGCCAGGCAGGTGCACGTGATCTGGAAGTCGCCGCTCATCCCTTCGGACCCGCTGCTCTGGCGCAAGGACCTGCCGGACGCCACGAAGAAGAAGATCCGCGACTTCTTCCTGTCGTATGGCAAGGACGCGCATGAGAAGGAAGTCCTGAAGAACATCTACAACTACGGCGGTTTCCGCGCGTCGACCGACGCCCAACTGTTGCCGATCCGTCAGCTCGAACTGTTCAAGCAGAAGGTGCAGCTCGAATCGGACACCACGCTCGACGCCGCCAGGAAGAAATCGCAACTGGCCGACATCGACAGCAAGCTCGCGGCGCTCGATCAGGCGCTCAGCCAGACGAAGTAACCGTTTCACGACGCAGTTCGTGCCGGCGCATGACGCGATGGCGTTTCGCGCCGGCCGGGCGCGGCGGGCAGGCAGCAGGGCCCGCCGCTGCCGCTGCGGTCCGATTTTTCGCCGGTTGAGGTCAGGCCGGTCCGACTTGTGGCAAACGACATGAACACCAGCGTACCCTCCACTGCAAGCGCCGCGCCCGGCGCGACCGGCCGTCTGCCGGGCGAGCCGCCCAAGCGCTCGTGGCTGTCTCTGACGGGCTGGGGGCTTTTCTTTCTGGTGCTGGTATGGTCGTGGGGCGGTGCGGACATGCGCCCGCTCGATCTGCTTCGCGACTCGGGCAACATGAGCCAGTTCGCGCACGACTTCTTTCCGCCCGACTTCCGTGACTGGCGCGTGTACGTGCACGAGATGATGGTGACCATCCACATCGCGGTGTGGGGCACGGTGCTCGCCGTGGCATGCTCGATCCCGATGGGCTTGCTCTCGGCGTCGAACATGGTGCCCGCATGGGTGTATCAACCGGTGCGCCGTGTGATGGACGCTTGCCGGGCGATCAACGAAATGGTGTTCGCGATGTTGTTCATCGTGGCCGTTGGGCTGGGGCCGTTCGCGGGTGTGCTCGCGCTGTGGGTGCACACGACAGGTACGCTCTCGAAGCTCTTCGCCGAGGCCGTCGAGGCGATCGACCCGCGTCCGGTCGAGGGTGTGCGCGCCACGGGCGCGCGCGCCATCGACGAAATCCTGTACGGCGTGCTGCCGCAGGTCATGCCGCTGTGGATTTCCTACACGCTGTACCGTTTTGAATCGAACGTGCGCTCGGCGTCCGTCGTCGGCATGGTCGGCGCCGGCGGCATCGGCGTGGTGCTATACGAAGTGATTCGCAGCTTCCAGTACGCCCAGACGTGCGCCGTGATGCTCATCATGATCGTCGTGGTGACTTGCATCGACGTGTTCTCCGCGCGCGTGCGAAAGATGGTGATCTGACGCCACGATGGCGCGGTCGCCAAAAAACGCCGGTCGCTCGGGACCGGCGTCATGGCTTTGCACGCCAGCGCATCAAGCCACACGCGCGCCCAGCACATAGGTCGCGCGCGGCACCGGGGGCATGCCGGGGCGCACGGTCACGCGCACCAGGTCCGCACGCAGGCCCGGCACGATGCCGCCGCGGTCCGCAAGACCGGCGGAGCGGGCCGGATTCCACGACACCGTGCGCATTGCCTTCGACAGCGACCAGCCAATGTCGGTGTGCAGCGCGAACGCGGCCTGCAACAGGCTCGACGGCACGTAATCCGACGACAGTATGTCGAGCACGCCCTCTCTGGCGAGGTCCGCGGCTGCCACGTTACCCGAGTGGGACCCGCCGCGCACGACGTTCGGCGCGCCCATGATCACCCCGATCGCGCGCGCGTGCGCGCTGCGTGCGGCGGCCAGCGTCGTCGGGAATTCGGATAGGGTCACGCCGTCGCGCACGGCCTCCTCCACGTGCTCGAGCGACGTGTCGTCGTGGCTGGCCAGCGGCAGCCCGCGTGCGCGGCTCATCTCCACGATCCTGCGGCGATGCGGGCCGGCGAACGCTGCCTGCTGCGCCTTGAGCTCGCCCAGCATCTTCTCCCAGGTCTCGTCCGACACCTTGCCGTTGCGCTCGTGATACTGACGGTACAGCGCCGGGTCGTGCCACTGACGCTGCCCCGGCGTGTGGTCCATGACCGACACCAGGCGCAGCAGCGGGTGATCGCACATCTCGACGAACGCATCGGCAGCGTCGCGCGTGGCGACTTCGCAGCGCAGATGCAGAAAGTGATCGGCGCGAAACAGGCCGGCGGCCGCCGTCTCGAGCAAGGCCTGCCCGCATTCGTCCTGCACGCGGCGGCTGCGCAGGCCGCTCGCGTCGCGCTCGCCGATGACGAGCGAATCGAAGACCGTGGTAATGCCGGCGGCCGCGACCTGCGCATCGTGAATGGCAAATGCCGCATGCGTGTTCCACAGCACGCCCGGGCGAGGTGCGAGGTGCTTCTCCAGATTATCGGTGTGCAATTCGACCAGACCGGGCAGCAGATGGTCGCCCTCCCAGTCGACGGCATCCGGCACCTGCGTCGTGCCTTCCTCCACAGAGCGAATGCGGCCCTCGCGCACTTCCACGACACCGGTGAAGGTGGTCTGCGGCGTGACGATGCGGGCGTTCTTGATGAGCATGGACGGACTCCGGGGATCAATGATCGTTGCGAAGCGCCGCACGCATGGCGAGCGTGCGTGTGGCGACCGCGTCGCGCGTCGCTTCGTCGTGGAAGATGCCGACGATGGCGCTGCCCGCCGCACGCGCTTCGGCAATCAGGTCGGCCACGACGGCGCGATTGCGCGCATCGAGCGACGCCGTCGGCTCGTCGAGCAACAGCACCGGGGCGGCGGCGATCAGTCCGCGCGCGATGTTGATGCGCTGCTGCTCGCCGCCCGAGAAGGTGGCGGGCGCAAGCTCCCACAGCCGCTCCGGGATGTTCAGGCGGGCGAGCAGCTCGCGCGCGCGCCCGGCGGCGTCGGCGTGCGCGTGACCGAGACGCCGCAGCGGCTCGGCCACGATATCTAGCGTGCTCACGCGCGGAATCACGCGCAGGAACTGGCTGACGTAGCCGAGCGTGGTGCGGCGCACGGCGAGCACGTCGCGCGCGCTGGCCGTGCTCAGGTCGACCCAGCGCTCGCCATCGCCGTGCGAGGCGTCCCGGTGCCGGATTTCGATGCGTCCCGCGCCCACCAGGTAGTTGCCGTAGAGGCAGCGCAGCAGCGTGCTCTTGCCGGCGCCGGAGGGGCCGACGAGCGCCACGCATTCGCCGCGCCGCACCGTCAGATCCACGCCGTCGAGCGCGGGAATCGTCGCGCCGCCCTGCGCGTGCAGACAGAAGGTCTTGTGCAGGCCCTGGGCGCGCAGCATCACGTCGCGATCGCGCGTGGCGAGCGAGACCGACGCGTGCCCTAGCGGGCCCGGACCGGGGGGGAGGGGAAAGGTCGTCGCGCTCATACGGGCAGTACCGAGGAAACCAGCAGTTGCGTGTAGGGGTGTTGCGGGTCGTCGAGCACCTGGTCGGTGAGCCCGGATTCGACGACGCGCCCGGCCTGCATCACGATCAGGCGGTGGGCAATGAGCCGTGCCACGCCGATATCGTGCGTGACGATGATGGCTGCCAGATGAAGGCGTTCGACGAGCGAGCGCAGCAGATCGAGCAAGCGGGCCTGCACCGACACGTCGAGGCCGGCGGTCGGCTCGTCCATGAACACGAGACGCGGTTCGGTCACCAGGTTGCGCGCGATCTGCAGGCGCTGCTGCATGCCGCCGGAGAACGTGTCGGGCATGTCGTCCACGCGCGCCGGGTCGAGCTCGACCTGCTCCATCCAGTGCCGTGCCTTCGCGCGAATGTTGCCGAAGTGGCGTGCGCCCACGGCCATCAGCCGGTCGCCGATGTTGCCGCCGGCCGAAACGTTCATGCGTAAGCCGTCGCGCGGGTTCTGTTCCACGAAGCCCCATTCGGTGCGCAGCAGGCGGCGCCTCTGTGCTTCGTCGAGCGCACGCAGATCGTGCTGCGCCCCGTCGGCGCCGCGGTAGTGCAGCGTGCCCGCATCGATCTCGTGACGCAGCGCGAGCGCGTTGAGCAGCGTCGACTTGCCCGAGCCGGACTCGCCCACGACGCAAATGACTTCGCCCGGCCACAGATCGAACGAAACGTCCGCGCAACCAGTGCGCTGGCCGTAGCGCTTGCCGAGGCCGGCCACGCGAAGCAGCGGGGCGTCCCCGGCCGGCGCAGTGCGCAATGCGGTATCCGGATGCGCGCTCATGCGTTCTCTCCGGCGCCCGGCGCGTCGGCGCGGCCGCCGCAATAGTCGCTGTCCGAGCACACGTACATGCGCGTGCCCGCGTCGTCGGTGATCACTTCGTCGAGGAAGCTGTCCGTCGCGCCGCACAGCGCGCAGTGGGTTTCCCACTTCTGAATGGCAAACGGATGGTCGTCGAAGTCGAGACTCTCGACCGGCGTGTATGGCGGAATCGCATACAGACGCCGTTCGCGTCCCGCACCGAAGAGTTGCAGCGCCGGGTTCATATGCAGCTTGGGATTGTCGAATTTCGGAATCGGCGAGGGCGACGCGAGATAGCGTCCGTTGACGATCACCGGATAGTCGTAAGTCGTGGCGATCGCGCCGTGCCGCACGATGTCCTCGTACAGGCGCACGCGCATGAGGCCGTATTCGCCGAGCGCGTGCAGCTTGCGCGACTCGGCAATACGCGGCTCGAGACGGAACAGCGGCTCGGGCATCGGCACCTGATAGACCATGATCTGGCCTTCGCGCAGCGGCGTCTCCGGAATGCGGTGACGGGTCTGAATCACGGTGGCCTCGGACGTCCTCGTGGTCGTGGCGACGCCAGCCGTGCGCGCGAAGAAGCGGCGAATGTTCACGGCGTTGGTCGTGTCGTCCGCGCCCTGGTCGATGACCTTGAGCGTGTCGCGCCTGCCGATCACGGCCGCGCTCACCTGAATGCCGCCCGTGCCCCAGCCGTAGGGCAGCGGCATCTCGCGGCTGCCGAACGGCACCTGGTATCCGGGAATCGCCACGGCCTTGAGCAGACTGCGGCGGATCATGCGTTTGGTCTGCTCGTCGAGAAACGCGAAGTTGTAACCCTCGACGGCGTCGCCGGCCGCCGGGCGGGGCGATGCGCGCTCGCGCGAAATGGCGGCATCGCTCATGCGGCCTCCTTGTTCTGATCGGTGTCCGGCGCGACTGGAGCGGCCGAAGCGACTGAAGCGGCCGAAGCGGTGATGTCGTGCGCATGGGCGGCGCCATGTTTGGCGGCGTGCTCGGCGCGCAGCCGACGCACCAGCGCCAGCTCCGCCTGGAAGTCGACGTAGTGCGGCAGCTTCAGGTGCTGCACGAAGCCCGAGGCTTCCACGTTGTCGCTGTGATAGAGAACGAACTCCTGCTGCTGCGCGGGCGAGGTGACAGCGTCGCCCAGCTCCTGCGTGCGCAACGCGCGCTCGACGAGCGACATCGCCATTGCCTTGCGCTCGTTGTCACCGAACGCAAGGCCGTAACCTTGCGTGAACTGTGGCGCCACGTGCTGATTGCCGCCGAACTGCGCGACCATCTGGCATTCGGTCACGGTGATCTCGCCAATGTCGATGGCAAAGCCGAGCTCTTCCGGCACGATTTCGACCGCGACCTGTCCGATGCGGATTTCGCCGGCGAACGGGTGGTCGTTGCCGTAGCCGCGCTGCGTCGAATAGCCGAGCGCGAGCAGGAAGCCTTCGTCGCCGCGCGCGAGGTTCTGCAGACGCGCGGTGCGAGGTGCCGGCGTGAACAGCGGCGAATGCACGAGGTCATGCGGTTCGGGGTCCGTGTCGTCGGCGGGCGGCCGCTCGAGCAGGCCGTCGCGCGCCAGAATGTCGGTCACACGCGGCGTGCGGTCGATGGGCGGTACGGCGAATGCCGCGGGTGCAGTCCGTGCGTCCGGCGCCGACGCGTCGGTATTCGCGGGCGAGGCCGCATCGGAGGCGAGCGGTGCGTCGTCGCGCGCATTGTCTTGTGCGAGCAGCGCGAAGTCGAGCAGCCGCTGCGTGTAGTCATACGTGGCCCCCAGGGTCTGTCCGCCGGGTACGTCCTTGAACGTTGCGCAGATGCGCCGCGACAGGCGCATGGCGACCGTGTCGATGGGCAGCGCCGTGCCCAGACGCGGCAGCGTCGTGCGATACGCGCGCAGCAGAAAGATCGCTTCGACGAGATCGCCGGCGGCCTGCTTGATAGCCAGCGCCGCGAGCGTTTCGTCGTACAGCGCGCCTTCGCTCATCACGCGCGCGACTGCAAGGCGCATCTGCTCGCGGATCTGCGTGACGGTGAGCTCGGGCACGCGCGTGTCGCCACGCCGTGCGCGGGCGAGCAGGTTCCAGGACTGTTCGATGGCACGCTCGCCACCCTTGACCGCGACGTACATCAGCAGACCTCCACATGGGTTGTGCGCGGCAGGCCGAGCACGGTGTCGCCGGCGGTGACCAGCAGATCGAGTCCGGCGGGAAAGCGCGGGGCAAGGGCAGCGCGCGCGCGCCAGAACGCCGCGTCGAGACCGCCGACCGTGACGTCCGAATGCGTGGCAATGCCCGGGCCGCGCAGGCGCAAACGAAGCGCTGCGCGACTTGCCGGCCCCGCATGTCCGTCATGTCCGTCATGTCCACCATGTCCACCATGTCCACCGTGACCTGCGTGCAGCGTGGGAACGTCGACGATGAGCGTGGCGGCATGCTCGGGCGACTCGGCCGTGCCGAACGCAAACCGCTCGAGCGCGGGGCAGCGCGCGGGGTCCGTGAGCAGCGCGAACTGCGCGTTGGCCAGTTCCGCTTCGCCGCTCAGCAGGGGCGCACCCGTGTGAAAGCGCAACGCGCTGGCGACTTCCGGCAGCGACGATTGCAGCCAGACGGACGTGGTGGCGTCCGCCAGGGCGAGCAGCGTGGCGCGCGCGGCAACGCTTGCCTCGGCGCTGGGCGCGAGCCGGCTGCCCACGCTGCGCAGTTGCCCGGGCCGGGCGAGCGCGTCGAGCACGGCGCGAAAGACGCCTTGCGCGTCGTGAACCGGGTCGGCAAAACCGGGCTGGAGTTGCGACCAGTCAGGCATCGATGCCATCAGCATTCAGGCCTCCCGAGCCATCGTGAAGAATTCGACACGGCTCGCGGCCGCGTCGGCTTCGTGTTGCGCCGCCGCGGCAGCCAGCCGCTGCGCGATCGCCCTGAGCGGGCCGGCGGCGAGCGTGTCGTGATAGACGGGCATCTGCATGAGGGCGTCGAGCCGCGCCACGCGCTCGGCGCGTTCGGCATCGCGCCCGAGCACGTAACCGGTGCCCACCACGCCGTCGGGCTGGCGCAGGGTGCAGCGCGTCACCGTCGCTTCGCCCAGATTGAAGCGATCGCCGCAGCCGCCCACGCGGCCCTGCACGAGTACGAGGCCAGTCTGCGGCGCGCGCAACCAGACGAATCCGGGAGCGCCGGCGCAGCGCGCAATGGCGCCGTCCAGCTCATCGCGGGTGGCGCGGGCAAGCAGCGCGAGCCAGCGCGCGCGCGCTGGCGGCGCGGCGGCGCTCTCGTTGCCTGTCGTGCCGGAATTTGTGTTTGGCATGATTGTCTAGTCGTATAGACGTGTGTATGATCATCGAGACATCGGAGGGGTAATGCACGCGAACCCATTACAACTTTGCCGGGTGTCAATTTGATGACAGCACAACTCGAACGCGGCGGCGGTGTGGCCGTCTGGCGGCAGATCGCGCAGATTCTCGCCGCGGAAATCGGTCAGCGCCGGTATGGCGAGGGGGCGCCGGACGATCGCCTGCCCAGCGAGACCGAGCTCGCACAGCGCTTCGGCGTGAATCGTCACACCGTGCGGCGCGCGATTCTCGGACTCGCGCAGCAGGGGCTCGTGAGCGTGGAGCACGGGCGCGGCACGTTCGTGCAGGCGGGCGCCATCGGCTACGTGATCGGCCGCCGCACGCGCTTTACCGAAAATCTCTCGCAGCACAATCTCAAGACGGCGCAGCAGATCGTTTCGGCGCACAAGCGCAAAGCCGAGGCCCATGTGGCGCAGGCGCTGGGGCTGCGCGCCGGCTCGCCGGTCTATCGTGTCGAGCTCGCGCGCCGCAGTCTCGATGCGCAGGGCGTCGAATTGCCGCTCGCCTACAGCGAGAACTGGTTTCCGGCGGCGCGCTTTCCCGACTTCCCCGACGCTTTCGCGCAGCACCCGAGCATCAGCGAAACGCTTGCGAGCTTCGGCGTGACCGACTATACGCGCCGGGAGAGCCGCATCGGCGCGCGGCTGCCCGATGCGCAGATCGCGCGTCATCTCGGTATCAATCGCCAGCAGCCCGTGCTGAGCGTGGAGAGCACGGACGTGGACGAAGCGGGCAAGCCGATCAAGTACGGTATCGCCTACTTCCCGGCCGACCGCATGCAACTCGTCGTGCATGGGGAGACGGCATGACGGTCGCGCCCCGCCGCCAACCGCTGCCCGATCTCGACCTCGCCGTGGCGCGCTTTGCCGTCTACTACGCGCCGCCGCCCGGCTCGTGCTGGTGGAACGAAGGCAGCCGCTGGCTGGGCCGCGACGCCATCACCGGCCGCCAACTCGCTTGTCCGCACGTTCCCGGCCTTTCCCGCGCGCTCCGCGACCTGACGGGCGAGCCGCGCCGCTACGGCTTGCACGCCACGCTCAAGGCGCCAATGCGCCTGACACCGGACGCGCGCGTCGACGCGCTTTTCACGACAGCGGCCCGTGTGGCGGCACGCCACGCGGCTTTCGATCTGCCCGTGCAGGCGGACCTCATCGACACCGGGTGCGGCAAGCGCCCCGGCTTCGTCGCGTTGCGCCCGAAAGCGAACGATCCGGCCGGCGCGGCGATGCAATCGCTGGCGGCCGACTGCGTGCGCGCGTTCGACGCGTTGCGCGCCCCGCTGACCGAGGCCGAATGCGAACGCCGGCAAGCGCAGCGGCTTTCATCGCGCCAGCGCGAATTGCTTGCGCGGTGGGGCTATCCGCACGTGCTCGACGAATTCCGTTTTCACGTCACGCTATCGGACCGTGTCTACGCGGCGGACGCTTCGGCGATGATCGACTGGTGGCAGCCGCGCGCGCAGGCGCTCGGTGCGATGCGCGTCGAGGCGATCGCGATCTTCGTCCAGCCGGCGCCCGGCGAGCCGTTCATGCTTCACGAGCGATTCACCCTCGGGGAGGCGGCATGACGAAAGCGCATCTCTTCTATGTGATGGGGCCGTCCGGCGCGGGCAAGGACTCGTTGCTCGCCTACGCGCGCGAGCGGCTCGACACGGCGGCGCGCGGCACGCCGCCCGTGCTGTTCGCGCACCGCTACATCACGCGAGCGCCCGCGCACGGCGAGAACCACATCGCGCTCACGCATGCGGAGTTCGCACAGCGGCGAGCGCTGGGCTGCTTCGCGCTCGACTGGGAGAGCCACGATTGCCGGTACGGCGTCGGTGTGGAGATCGACGCGTGGATGGCGGCCGGTGCGAACGTGGTCGTGAACGGCTCGCGTGCCTTTCTCGGGCGGGCCGTGCGCCGTTACGGCGAGCGGCTGCATCTCGTGGAAGTCCGCGTCGATCCGCAGGTGCGGGCATTGCGCCTGGCCCGACGCGGCCGCGAAACCGGCGACGCGCTGCACAAGCGCGTGACGCATCGCGTCGCGTGGACGCCGCCCGACGGCGTGCCGCTCACCGTCGTCTCCAACGACGGCGCTCTCGCGGAAGCCGGCGACCGTCTGGTGGCCGTGCTCACGTCGCCGGGAAAGGGTTGAGCGACGCGACTTCGCTGGCTCGCCGGCGGGGATGGGGATGGGGATGGCGATGGCGATGGCGATGGCGATGGCGATGGCGATGGCGATGGCGCGGCGGCCATTGCGCCATGAGTCGCACGAAGCTCGCACCGCGTCTCCGGGGAGGGCATGGCGGTGCATGGCCCGGGTTTCGTGACGGCCATATGTCAGTCGCTATATCCGCCCTTCCTCCCCACGTTTCTGTGGCAATATGTGTTGTAATGTTGCAAATTATTGCAATGATGGGGCGATTTGCGTAATCTCACGTCATCGCCCACGACACATTGCCCGGCGTCGGCCGGTGCGAGCCTTTTCCGGAGCCCGCTCATGACTGCAGCCTTGCCCACCCACGCCCGCGTCGTCATCGTTGGCGGCGGCATCGTCGGATGTTCGGTCGCGTACCACCTCGCCAAGCTCGGCTGGACGGACGCTGTCCTGCTGGAACAGGGGCAACTGTCCTGCGGCACGACCTGGCACGCTGCCGGGCTCGTCGGGCAATTGCGCTCACAGGAAAGCATGACGAAGCTCATCCGCTATTCGACCCGGCTCTATGGCGAACTCGAAGCGGAGACCGGGCTCGGCACCGGCTGGAAGCCATGCGGCTCGCTGTCGGTTGCACGCACGGCCGAGCGGATGACGCAGCTCAAGCGCACGGCTGCCGTCGCGCGCGCCTATGGCGTGCAGTGCGACGTGATTTCGCCGCGCGAGGCGGGCGAGCTCTGGCCCGTGATGCGCACCGACGATCTCGTGGGCGCGGTGTGGCTGCCGGGCGACGGCAAGGCGAACCCGACCGATCTCACGCAGGCGCTCGCGCGCGGCGCGCGAAGCCGCGGCGTGCGCATTGCCGAGAACACGCGCATCACGGAAATTCACACGGCGTCGCCAAACGGCATCCGCACCGCGACGGGTGTCTCGTGGCGCAACAAGGACGGCGAGAGCGGGCGCATCGACGCCGAGATCGTCGTCAATTGCGCGGGGCAGTGGGCCAAGGCGGTGGGCCGGCTGTGCGGCGTGAGCGTGCCGCTGCATTCGGCCGAGCACTATTACATCGTGACCGAGCGCATCGCCGGCGTGCATCCCGATTTGCCGGTCATGCGCGATCCGGACGGCTACATCTATTTCAAGGAGGAGGTCGGCGGTCTCGTGATGGGCGGCTTCGAGCCCGACGCCAAGCCTTGGGGCATGGACGGCATTCCGGAGCATTTCGAATTCCAGTTGCTGCCCGACGACTGGGACCAGTTCGAAATCCTCATGGAGAACGCGCTCATTCGCGTGCCCGCGCTGCAGACCGCACAGATCCGGCAGTTCTACAACGGTCCGGAGTCATTCACGCCGGACAACAACTTCATCCTCGGCGAGGCGCCCGAGCTGCGCAACTTCTACGTCGGCGCGGGCTTCAACTCGATGGGCATCGCTTCGGCCGGCGGCGCGGGCATGGCGCTCGCCGAGTGGATCGTCGCCGGCGAGCCGACGATGGACCTCTGGCCGGTGGACATCCGGCGCTTTGCGGGCTTCAACGGCAACGACACCTGGCTGCACGATCGCGTGAAGGAAACGCTCGGCCTGCATTACGCCATGCCATGGCCGAATCGCGAACTGGACACGGCGCGGCCGTTTCGTCGCTCGCCGCTGTACGCGGCGCTGCTTGCGAAAGGCGCGTGCTTCGGGAGCAAGATGGGCTGGGAGCGGCCGAACTTCTTCGCGCCGTCGCCGGCCGAGGCGAAGATCGCATACAGCTTCGGCCAGCAGAACTGGCACGCCTGGAGCGGCGCGGAGCACCGCGCGTGTCGCGAGGCCGTGGCGCTGTTCGACATGAGCTCGTTCTCGAAGCTGCTCATCAAGGGCCGGGACGCCGAGGCCGTGTTGCAGACCTTGTGCGCGAATGACGTGGCCGTGCCGCCCGGGCGCACCGTCTACACCGCGATGCTCAACGAGCGCGGCGGCTACGAGTCGGATTTCACGCTCACGCGCCTTGCGCCGGACCAGTACCTGATGGTCACCGGCTCGGCCCAGACCACGCGCGACATGGACTATCTGGAGCGGCGCATCGCCGGCTTGCCGGGCGATCCGCGCTGCACCGTCGTCGACGTCACCGGCCAGTATGCGGTGCTCGCCGTCATGGGCCCGAACTCGCGGGCGCTGCTCCAGCGAGTCTCCCGGGCGGATTTCTCCAACGACGCTTTCCCGTTCGGCGCGAGCCGCGAGATCGACCTCGGCTATGCGACCGTGCGCGCCACGCGCCTCACCTACGTGGGCGAGCTCGGCTGGGAGCTCTACGTGCCGGTGGAGTTCGCCGTGGGCGTCTACGAGACGCTGCACGCGGCCGGCGCGGCGCTCGGCCTGAAGGACGCGGGCTACTACGCCATCGACTCGCTGCGCATCGAGAAGGGCTATCGCGCGTGGGGCCGCGAGCTCACGCCGGACACAAACCCCGTGGAGGCCGGCCTCGCGTTCGCCTGCAAGCTGGGCGGCGACGTGCCGTTCGTGGGGCGCACCGCCGTCGAGCACGCCAGGGCGAACGGCGTGCGGCGCCGGCTGGTGAGCGTGGCGCTCGACGGCGCGCGCGACAAGATGCTGTGGGGCGGCGAGGCAGTGCTGCGCGACGGCAAGCCGGTGGGGTTCGTTTCCTCGGCGGCATACGGTCACACGATCGATGCGCCCATCGGGCTGGCATTTCTGACGAACCCGCACGGCACGGTCACGGCCGACTACGTCGAATCGGGACGCTATGAAGTCGAGCTCGCGGGCGAACGCCTCGCGGCGCGCGTGCAGCTGCGTGCGCTGTACGACCCGAAGGGCGAGCGGGTGAAGGCTTGAGCCGCGCCAGCGCGCAAAGGCGTCGGCCCGTAAATGCGAAGGGCGAGGCCCGTGCGGGCATTCGAGGGCGGGGACGGTGCTGTGCGGGCCACCGGACGCCACCGGACACCACCGGGCGCCGCACCACACCGCTGGGCGCCGGCGACGGTCTGCGCCGCGCAGCACCGACGCCCGAGACGGGCGGAGTCCCCGCCGCTTCTGTAAAATGCCGCTTTTGCTTCGATTTCGCGCGTCTTCACCGAGGAGCGCGTCCGGTCTCTGACGTATGTCTTTTGCTTGTATTGCGGCGGCGCGCCGCTTCGACGACACGGCGCATTTGCCGCTCGTGATCGGCTCGCAGCGTTATGGATGGATTCGCCGAAGCGACGTGGCGTCGCTGCGCGACTGGCCCGACGTGTTCGAGATCAGCTCGCTTGCCGTGCGCATTCACCCGCGCCACGACACATGCGAGGCCCGGACGGCAGCGCTCGCCCCGGTCATCGAAGCGCTGGCCGCGCAGGGGCGCATCACGGGCTGGCGCAACGAGCGGTATGCCATTCGCCAGCGGCTCTACGACACGCCGCTCGCCTGGATCGAGCGGGCCGCCTCGCGATTCTTCGGTACGCGCACGTTCGCCGTGCATGTGAACGGCTACGTGCCGGCCCGCTTCATCGGCGAAGCCCCGAAGCTGTGGATTGCGCGCCGCAGCGTGCTCAAGGCGACCGATCCCGGCTGTCTCGACAACGCCGCGGCCGGCGGCATCGGCAACGGCATCGGCGTGGGCGACACGCTCGTCAAGGAATGTTGGGAAGAAGCCGGCATTCCGGCGTTTCTCGCCAGCGAGGCGCGTCCGGGCCGCACGCTGCACATTCTGGCGGAGATTCCGCAGGGCGTGCAGTCGGAGCAGATTTTCGTCTACGATCTCGCGCTGCCGCCCGGCTTCGTGCCCGAGAATCAGGACGGCGAGGCGAGTGCGCACTGGCTGTGCGCGGCAGGTCACGTGCGCGACGTGATCGCACGCGGCAAGATGACTGTCGACGCGAGCCTCGCGAGCCTCGACTTCCTGCTGCGCGAAGGCGCGATCCGCGCGAGCGAGTGCGCCGGCATCGAAGCGCTGTTCAAGCCGGCCGACGAATGACCGATACCCGTGCGCCGCGCGCGCTCGAACGCCGCGCGGCCACGAACATGAATTTCAACACTGCAACGACATTGCAAGCCTTTGCCCAGGAGCAATCATGGCACCGATCGAAAATAGCTACATTCTGAAGTTGTCCTGTCCGGACCGTCCCGGCATCGTCCACGCGGTGGCCGGTTTCCTGGTCGAGCGTGGCGGCAACATTCTCGACTCGGCGCAGTTCAACGATCGCTTCACGGGCGGCTTTTTCATGCGCGTGCATTTCCAGCAACTACCCGGCCAGACCGATCTGGCTACGCTGCAGCGCGAGTTCGCGCCGCTCGCCGAGCAGTACGAGATGCAGTGGGAACTGGTGGACGCCGCCATCAAGCCGCGCGTCTTGCTCATGGTCTCGAAGATCGGCCATTGCCTGAACGATCTGCTGTTCCGCTACAAGACCGGTCAGCTCAACATCGAAATCCCGGCGATCGTCTCGAACCACAAGGATTTCTACCAGCTCGCGGCCAGCTACAACATTCCGTTCCATCATCTGCCGCTGATGAACGCGACGCCGGAATCGAAGGCCGCGCAGGAGGCGAAGGTCTACGAACTCGTCCAGGACAACCACGTCGATCTGGTCGTGCTCGCCCGCTACATGCAGGTGCTCTCGGCCGATCTGTGCAAGAAGCTCGCGGGCCGCGCGATCAACATCCACCATTCGTTCCTGCCGAGCTTCAAGGGCGCGAAGCCGTACTACCAGGCGTTCGATCGCGGTGTGAAGCTGATCGGGGCCACGGCGCACTACGTCACCTCGGATCTCGACGAAGGCCCGATCATCGAGCAGGAAGTCGAGCGCGTGGACCACACGATGGACCCGGAGCAGCTGACCGCCATCGGTCGCGACGTGGAATGCGTGGCGCTCGCGCGCGCCGTGCGCTACCACGCCGAGCACCGCATTTTGCTCAACGGCCACAAGACGGTGATCTTCCGCTGAGCCGCAAGGCCTGCGCGCACACGCGCGCACGGACACGAACGACAACGCCCGGGGCACGATGTCCCGGGCGTTGTCGTTGGACAGAGGAGAGAGGCCGCGGCGAGCGAGACGTCAGCTTCGCTGGGCGAGTTCGCTGCCGGCGTCGCGGGCAAGCCGCGCGATCGAGGCCGTCGAGCTGACGGCGATCAGGCCAACGGCGAGGAACGCCCATGGGAAGTCGGCGTGCGTGACGTGGTCGCGGCCATGCAGATACGACGACGTCTGCAGCACCGCCGCGCCGATCGTGATGCCCAGGGTGAGCGAGACTTGCTGCGCCACGCTCGCAAGACTGGTCGCCTGGCTCATGCGATGTGCGGGCACGTCGGCATAGGAAATGGCGTTGAGACTCGTGAACTGCAGCGAGCGGAAGCAACCGCCGAAGAGCAGCGTGCCGAGAATGACGAGGTGCGGCGTGTGGCCGGTAAACAACCCGTAACCGCCAAGGGTGGCCGCGGCGATCACGGCGTTGGTCATCAGCACTCGCCGGAAGCCCCAGCGCTGCAGAATTCGCAGCGAAAGCGTCTTCATGAACATGGCGCCTGCCGCCGAAATGAAGGTCAGTGCGCCGGACTCCATGGGCGTCATGCCGAAGCCGAGCTGCAGCATCAGCGGCAACAGAAACGGCGTGGCGCCCACGCCGATGCGAAACAGCGTGCCGCCGGCCACGCCCGCACGAAACGTGGGAATGCGGAACAGGTCGAGTCGCAGCAGCGGATGCGCGAGACCCCTGGCATGGCGCAGATACGTCCAGATCAGCGCCGCGCCGATGGCGACGAGCCCGAGCGCCAGCGGCGTGGGAATCAGGTGACGGCCGATCGTGGACAGACCCAGCAGCAGGATCGACAGCCCGAGGCCCGACAGCACGAAGCCCTTCACGTCGAGCGGCGGCACATCGTTCTCGTACAGATCGGGGATGTACCGTGTGGCGAGCACGAAACCGAGCACACCGATCGGAATGTTGATGAAGAAGATCCAGCGCCAGTGCCAGTATGTGGTGATGAAGCCGCCGAGCGGCGGGCCGAGCACCGGCCCGACGAGCGCCGGAATCGTCAGATAGTTGAGCGCGCGCACCATGTCGCGCTTCTCGACCGACTTGAGCAGCGCGAGTCGCCCGACGGGCACCATCATGGCGCCGCCCATGCCCTGCACGAAGCGCGCGATCACGAGCTCGGGCAGGCTGGTCGAGATGCCGCAGCAGATCGAGCCGAGCACGAACACGCCGATGGCGGTGCGAAACACGTTTCGTGTGCCGAAGCGGTCGGCGATCCAGCCGCTCACCGGAATGAACACGGCGAGGCTGATGAGATAGGTCGTGAGTGCCAGCTTGAGCGTGATCGGGCTCTCGCCGAGATCGCGCGCGATCAATGGCAACGAAGTGGACAACACGGTCGAGTCCATGTTTTCCATGAACAGCGCGCAGGCAACGATCAGTGGAACGAGCATGAGGCGTGGCGTTGCCGGGAGCGGCAACCAGGTAAGCATTCGAAGCACGGCACGGCAGGCGGTATCGGCGTGCGCCGCGCAAATGGGGTCTACGGCGAAAACGTGACCGACCTCCGGGACGGCGCCGGCGCTGAAGCTGCGTTATAGCAAATTCGCCGCAGTGCGTCGCCGTCCTTGCGCGCGGGCCGGCGCCATGCGGGTTGGCGCGGCGCCCGCCGCGCGTCGGGGCGTTTCGACGAGCGGAATGCCGTGTCGCGCCACGATACCGCGTTGTTCCTGGCAAAACATCGGCAATGTGGCGGCAAAGTCCGCCGCAGCAGGGGCGTCAATGCCCCGCGAGGAAGTCGCGCAGCACCTCGAGGTGCGTGTGCGTGGCGTCGTCTTCGAGACGGTGCGCGGCCGTGAGCAGCGTGACGCGGCCATCGGCCAGGCGCGCCCGGAGCTCGCCGAGCGTGGCGTTGTGCCCGGCGTCGAGCGCGGCGAGTTCGTCGAGGTACTGCTTGCGAAACGCGTCGAACTCGTCGGGATGCTGGTGGAACCACTGGCGCAGCGGCGTGCTCGGAGTGACGTCCTTGGCCCAGAAGTCGATGTGTGCCTTCGCCTTGGCGAGACCCCGCGGCCAGAGGCGATCGGCCAGCACGCGCTGACCGTCGTCGGGCTCGGGGGCGTCATAGGCGCGCTTGAAGCGGATGTCGGGCGATTCGCTGCTGCGTTTGCGGGCCGGGGCGCGTTTAGCCGGGGGCGCCGCACCGGCGGCTTTCGGTGATGGCATGAGGGACGGTCTCCGCGGGGCGCGCATGCACGCGCGATACCTCGGAGCTTACCGGAGGGCGGCCGCGTGTGCGAGTCTCGCCCGCCGCGCCCATCCCGCCCATCCCGCCCATCCCGCCCATCACGCCCATCACGCCCATCACGCCGATCATGCCGCCCGCGTGAGCGGCGCCACCTGCCGGATGCCCAGCGCAGCCAGCGCTTGCCCGATCGCGGTCACGACATTGCGCATTTCGTTCTCGTCGATGGCGCCGATGCAGCCCACGCGAAACGTCTCGATCTGCGTGAGCTTGCCCGGATACAGGATGTAGCCGCGATCGCGCACGGCGGCGTAGAACGCCTTGAAGTCGTACTTGCTGTCGGCCGGCGCGTGGAACGTCACGATCACGGGCGCCTGCACTTCGGGCGCAAGAAACGGCCGGAAACCCAGCGACGCCATACCCTCGATCAACGTCCTGCAATTGCGCCGATAGCGCTCGCCGCGCACCGGCTGGCCGCCTTGCGCGAGAAACTGGTCGACCGCCGCACGCAGCGCAGCCACCACGTGCGTGGGCGGTGTGAAGCGCCATTGCGTCGTCTTCTGCATGTAGACGTACTGGTCGTGCAGGTCCATCGCCAGCGAGTGACTGTTGCCGGCGCTCGCTTCGAGCACGGACTTCTTCGCGATCACGAAGCCCATGCCGGGCACGCCTTCGAGGCACTTGCCGCTCGCGGCGATGAGCGCGTCGAACGGCATCGTGCGCACGTCGATCTCCACCGCGCCGAACGAACTCATCGCGTCCACGATCAGCCCCTTGCCGTACTTCTGGCAGACGCGCGCGATATCGGCGAGCGGATTGAGCAGGCCGGCGCCCGTCTCCAGATGCACTTGCGCGACGTGCGTGATCGACGGGTCGCGCGTGAGCGCGTCCTCGACGGCGGCGGCCGTGGCCGTCTGGTCTTCGGCAATGGCAAGCGCGACGGCGTCGCGCCCGAGATAGCGGCAGATCTTCAGAATGCGCTGGCAGTACGCACCGTTATCCGGCACGAGAATGCGCGCGCCCCGCGGCGTGAGCGTGCCGATGGCCGCCTCGACGGAGAACGTGCCCGAGCCTTGCAGCGGCACGCACACGTAGTCCTCGCCGCCATGCACGATGTCCACCAGATCGCGGCACAGCGAAGCCGTGATGCGATTGAACTGGGCGTCCCACGAGCCCCAGTCGCGCAGCATGGCCTGACGGGTGGCCGGCGACGTGGTGAGCGGGCCGGGGGTGAGCAGAATCGGTTCCTGACCGAGAATCATGACCGCCTCCTATCAAGCGGGGAAACAAGCGAGAGAAGTAACCGCACCGTCGACATTCGCGAACATGGCGGGCGAGGGCCCGTGGACACCGCGCCGCGCGCCGGCTTCATACGTGAGATCCGGAGGCGGGCGCGCCGCCCGACGCGTTCGGCGTGCTCGCCGTCGGCCGGCGCCACGCCTGCGTGTAGCGCTCCACCACCTGCTGAATGCCGTGATAGAGCAGGCAGACCAGCACCGAGGTGAGCACCACCAGCGTGGCCATTGCCGCCGCGGGACCGATGGAGCCGGTCTCGTCCATGTTCACGATGGCCACCGAGGCGAGCGACGTGTCGGCCGAGTAGAGGAACACCACGGCGGAGACTGTCGTCATCGCGTTCACGAACAGGTAGCGGCTGATGTCGATGATGGACGGCAGGCAGATTGGCGCCGACACGCGCCAGAAGGTGCGGTAGAAGGGCACCTTGAGCGAGGCCGAGACGTATTCGAACTCCGGATCGATCTGCTTGAGCGCGGTGAGCGCCGTGAGGTGGCTCGACGAGTAGTAGTGCACCACGTTGACGATCACGAGGATCGCGAGCGTGCCGTAGAGGCCGTGCAGCGGGTTCGCCTCGGACACGAAGAAAAAGATGTAGCCGAGGCCGAGCACGAGACCCGGCACGCCCATCGGCAACACGGCCATCATGCGGATGAAGCCGCGCAGCCAGGTCATGCCGCGCGTCTTCTCGAGCAGGTAGGCGATGACGAAGATCGCCGCGGTGCCCCACACGGCGCACCAGAACGCCATCTGCACGCTGTTGAGGTACGAGTCGAGCGCGCCGCTCTCCACGAGCCCGAAGCGATAGTGGCCGAGCGAGAGGCTGAAGTTGTACGGCCAGAACTTCACGAACGACGCGTACACCGCCATGCCGAGAATGGCGAGCATGATCGCGGCCATGCTCCAGCACAGCACCGCCATCAGCCAGTCGAAGCCGCGCGAGGGCTTCGGCGCGTAAGGCACGGCGCGCGCCGAGAGCAGCGCCTGCTGCTTGCGCTGCACCATGGCGTCCACGACATAGGTGATGCCCACGGGCACGAGCAGCACGAGCCCGACAACGGCGCCCTTGGAGAAGTCCTGCTGCCCGATGACCAGCTTGTAAATGTCGGTGGCGAGCACGTTGAAGTCGCCGCCGATGACCTTCGGAATGCCGAAGTCCGAAATCGCGTAGGTGAACACGATCATCGCCGCGCTGATCACGCCGTACTTGGCGCCGGGCAGCGTGATGGTGAAAAAGCGCCGCAGCATGGGCGTGCCGAGCGCGTCGGCGGCTTCGTACAGTCGCGCGTCGGTGAGCGAGAGCGCGGTGATGAGGATCATCAGTGCGTGCGGGAACGTGGCGTTCACCAGCGACATCACGATGCCCGGCGGGCCGTAGATGTCGATGTCGCCCATGAACGGGCGCAGCAGCCCCTGGTTGCCGAACCAGAAGATGAACGAGATCGCGGGCAGCAGCGTCGGGCCGAGAATCGGAATGAGCGCGATGTTGCGCAGCAGTGTCTTGCCGCGAATGCAGCTGCGCGTGAGCGCGTATGCGAAGATGAACGCGAGCGGCACGGTGAGGCAGGTCGTCACCGCCGAAATCCAGACGCTGTTCCAGATCGAGCCGAGCAGCGCGGGCGAGTGGAAGTACTCGCGAAAGTGCTGCAGGCCCACGAACCGGCCGTCGCCGTCTTGCACGCTCTTGACCAGAATCGCCGCCATCGGCGCGAGCAGGAACAGCACGCCGGCGGCGGCCGCCGCCAGTAGCAGGGCCTGCGCGAGCCGGTCCGTCCAGTGCGAGGCCAGTCGCACGGGGCGCAGGGCCGGGACCGGCGAGACCGATGAGAC
Organism: Pandoraea sp. CB10b_02; assembly: GCF_002216225.1. Lineage (NCBI taxonomy): Bacteria > Pseudomonadati > Pseudomonadota > Betaproteobacteria > Burkholderiales > Burkholderiaceae > Pandoraea > Pandoraea sp. CB10b_02. The sequence goes on along the minus strand of NZ_NJGW02000004.1, from coordinate 82,237 downwards.
CGATGGGAGTGATGAGGGCAACGACTGGCTCCCCGCCTCGCCGGTCGGACCCGCGTGCACGGGTGGCGCACTGCGCAGTGTCGAAGGTACGGAACTCATCTCGGCTTCACCCCTGGCGGAAGACGCGCACGGCGGCGCTTGGCACGGCAAAGCGCAGGGCGCCGCCGGCGGCCGGTTGCAGGGCCTGCATGTCCGCAGGCGAGAGATCGGCGTAGAGCGGGTGCTCGCACGCCTGCATGCGCAGCGTCACGCGCGAGAACGCGCCGAGGAATTCGATCTTCTCGACGGCGCCATCGAAGACGTTGGCGTCGTCGTCGAGCTCGTCGAGATCACGCACGCGCACGTCCTCCGGACGGAAGAAGACGCGAATGTCCTCGCCGGTGCGGCAGCCGTTGAGCGTGCCGCAGGTGAGCTCGTACCGGCCGACGTGTACGCGCCCGGCATTGCCCAGGCGCGCGGGCAGGATGTTCGTCTTGCCGACGAAGTCGGCGACGAACGGCGTGGCAGGGCGCTGGTAAATCTCGCCCGGCGTGCCGACCTGCTCGATCACGCCCTGATTCATCACCACGATGCGGTCGGCCATCGACAGCGCCTCCTCCTGATCGTGCGTGACGAGAATCGTCGTGATGCCAAGGCGCTGCTGCAGCGCGCGGATCTCGCCGCGCAGGCGCACGCGCACGCGCGCGTCGAGCGCGGACAGAGGTTCGTCGAGCAGCAGCAGGCCGGGCGAGGTGGCCAGCGCGCGTGCAATGGCAACGCGCTGCTGCTGGCCGCCGGAGAGCTGACCGGGAAACCTGCCGCCCGCATCGGGCAGGCCGACCATCGCGAGCAGTTCGGCCACGCGCCGGTCGCGCTCGGCGCGCGGCACGCGGCGGTTCGTGAGGCCGTAGGCGACGTTTTGCGCCACGCTCAGATTCGGGAACAGCGCATACGACTGGAAGACGATGCCGTAGTCGCGCCGCATGGGCGGCAACGTCGAAATGTCGCGTCCGTTTTGCGACAGCGTGCCGTGCGTCTGCGCTTCGAGCCCGGCGATGATGCGCAGCAGCGTGGTCTTGCCGCAGCCCGAAGGGCCGAGAAAGCACAGCATTTCGCCGCGCCTGACCTGCAGATGAATGTCGTGCAGCACCACGGTGTTCTCGAACCGCTTGTGAATGCCGTTCAGGCTCAGATAAGTGTCGTCGCTCATTCGGGGGGACCCTCCTGCGGTGTTCGCCCTGTGATCAGTCGGTACGGACCGGCGGTGTGTCGCGCCCGTCCGTCCCGGATGCCGGCCGACGTTACTTCTTCTCTGACTTCGCGCCGTAGCGCTTTTGCCATTCGGCCAGCACCGGCTCACGGCTCTTCGCGATTTCGGTGAAGTCGTTCTTCACGAGCAGGTCGGGGTAGTTCGCCGGGATCGTGTCGAATTTCCTGGCCACGCCCGGATAGGCGACGATGGCCCAGTCCTTCGCGTACATCTGATTCGCTTCCTTGCTGGCGAGCCAGTCCATATAGCGTTTGGCGGCATCCATCTTCTTGGTGGTTTTCACGATGCCGGCGGCTTCGATGTCATAGCCCAGCCCTTCCTTGGGGAAGACGAGATCGATCGGCGCGCCCGCGGCCTTGGTGCGATGCGCGTTGAACTCGAACGAGATACCGATCGGGTATTCGCCCGCGCCCGCGTCGCGGCACGGCTTGGAGCCGGAGTGGGTGTACTTGACGATGTTCTTGTCGAGCGCGTCCATGTACTTCCAACCGCCTTCCTTGCCGAACATCTGCAGCCAGGCCGTCACGTCGAGAAAGCCCGTGCCGGACGTGGCCGGGTTCGGCATCACGATCATGCCCTTGTAGACGGGTTTCGTGAGGTCTTCCCAGGACGTGGGTTTCGGCAGATTGCGCTTGGCCGCCTCCACCGTGTTGAAACACACCGTGGCACCCCATACGTCGAGGCCGACCCACGACGGCGGGTTCGCGCTGTCGCTGTAGGCGCGCGTGAGCTGATCGAAACCCTTCGGTGCGTAAGGCGCGAGCAGGCCTTCCTGTTTGATCAGCTCCAGACTCGAGGCGGCCAGCCCTGCGATGACGTCCGCCTGTGGATTGGCCTTTTCCGCGAGGATTTTCGCGGTCACGACCCCGGTGGAGTCGCGCACGTACTTGATCTCGATGTCCGGATTCGCCTTCTGGAACGCCTCGGCATACGGGCGCATGACTTCGACTTCCCACGCCGTGTAGACGGTGAGCGTGGTCTTGGCGAGCGCCTGACCCGCCTGGGCCGCACAGACGATCGCGGCGGCGAGGACAGCGGCGGCACGCGTGGCGCGGCGCAACGGTTGGTTCATGGATGGCTCCTGTGGGTCGCGCTGTCAGTCGGGAAGTTGACTTCTCCGAGGCGATGTGTTGCATATTATTGGCAATTTATGTCTTTTTATTGAAACCCTGGGTGTTTGTCATCTGCGCGTCAAATACCTCCAATAGTATGGAAATCGTTGATTCAGATAGGGTTTTGTCGTTGCCTGCGCCGACTCGCCCCGACGGTGCCGCCAAACTTGCCTGCAAAGTCGGATGTGTTTTGTTGACAATCTACAAACCGCTGTGCTTGAATGTCAAGCAACAAAATTAATCACGTAATGCCACAAATTGCCTCAGACGATCCGTTAAGGCAACTTGCCCCCGGTGTAACGGCTTTGCGTGATGGCACCCGTGCCCAGAGACAAGGAAGACCGGTATGACCTCCAAGCCCACGTCGCCGACCGCAATCGAGTTGCTGCAGAGTCAGTCGCTCACCACGCTCGTTCAGCACGAAATCGAGCGCCAGATCATGGCGGGCACGCTCACGCCCGGCACCAAACTCAATGAAATCGAGGTCGCGGGCCGGCTCGGGGTGTCACGTGGCCCGGTGCGCGAGGCGTTCCGCGCGCTCGAAGAGGCGGGGCTGCTGCGCACCGAGAAGAATCGCGGCGTGTTCGTGCGCGTGATCACGCTGGAGGAAGCCGAAGAGATCTACACGCTGCGCGGCGTGCTCGATGAATACGTGGCGCGCACGCTGGCCGAAGCCATCGACTCGGAACAGCTCACGCGGCTGCGCGAATCGGTCGAAGCGATGCACCAGGCGGTGGAGGCGGGCGACAGCGAGGCGTACTACGGCTTGAACCTGGCGTTTCACGACGCGCTCGTCGAGATGGTCGGCAATCGCAAGCTGCTCGAGACGTATCGCCGTCTCGTCAAGGAACTGAGCCTGTTCCGGCACGAGGCGCTGACCGGCGATACCTCGGCGCCGCCGAAGTCCGAGCGTGAGCATCGGGACATCGTGAGTGCCATCGCCTCGCGCGATCCGGAGCGCGCTGCGCGGGTCACGCGCGAGCATCTGTCGCGCGGACGGGCGCGCATTCGCGAGGCGCTCGCTCGCGTGCCAGGGGGGCCCGCGCAAGCGAGCGCCGGATGAGAACCGCAGTCCGGGACCACAGCCGGAGCCCACGCGCCAGACCCGCGCCGCCCTTGGGACAACGCATGAGCGCACACATGAGCCCGCACATTACCGCGCACCACGGCGTACTACCGCGCACGATCGCATTACGGAATACCCGGCCGCCGGGTTGGCAGCGCACCCTGCGCGACGCCAGCGGCGACCAACCGAGTTGCTCTTGAGGAGACCCGACGTGAACCAGCCCGTGCAGATCCAAGTCAACGGCCGCCAGTACCGGCTGCCGCAACAGCCGACCGTCATCGTTTGCGTCGACGGCTGCCAGTTCGAGTATCTCGAAGCGGCCGCCGCGGCCGGTGTGGCCCCATACCTGAAGCACTTGCTGGCCGAGGGGGCCGTGTTTCAGGGCGACTGCGTCGTGCCGTCGTTCACCAACCCGAACAACCTGTCCATCGTGACCGGCGCCCCTCCCGCCGTGCATGGCATCTGCGGCAACTACTTCTTCGATCCGGCGGCCGACGGCGGCCGCGGCGCGGAAGTGATGATGAACGATCCGGCCTATCTGCGCGCCGGCACGGTGCTTGCCGCCGCGGCCGACGCGGGCGCGAGCGTCGCGGTAGTGACAGCCAAGGACAAGCTGCGCAAGCTGCTCGGCCACCGCATGAAGGGCATCTGCTTCTCGTCCGAGAAGGCCGATCAGGTCACGCTGGCGGAAAACGGCATCGAGGACGTGCTCGGGCTCGTGGGCATGCCCGTGCCGGACGTCTACAGCGCGGCGCTCTCGGAGTTCGTGTTCGCTGCCGGCGTGCGTCTGCTCGAGACGCGCCACATCGACCTGATGTACCTGTCGACGACGGACTACGTGCAGCACAAATGGGCGCCGGGCACCGAGGGCGCCAATGCCTTCTACGCCATGATGGACAAGTACCTGCGTCGCATGGACGAACTCGGCGCAGTGATCGGGCTGACCGCTGACCACGGCATGAACGCCAAGCACGATCCGAAGACCGGCCAGCCCAACGTCATCTATCTGCAGGATTTGCTCGACGACTGGCTCGGCAAGGGCGTCGATGCGGGCGGCGCACGCGTGATCCTGCCGATCACCGATCCGTATGTGGTGCACCACGGCGCGCTCGGTTCGTATGCCACGATCTATCTGCCGCGCGACATCGACGCCGACGCGATCGGCCAGCGCATTGCCGCGATGCCGGGCATCGACGTGGTGCTGACCAATGCGCAGGCCTGCGCGCGCTTCGAACTGCCGCCCGACCGCGTTGGCGATCTCGTGGTGGTGAGCGATCAGTCGGTGGTGCTCGGTACGAGCGCGAGCCGCCACGATCTGACGGGCCTCACCGTACCGCTGCGCTCGCATGGCGGCATCTCCGAGCAGACCGTGCCGCTGTTGTTCAACCGCAAGACCGAGGGCATTCCAGGCAAGGCGAGACTGCGCAACTTCGACATTCTCGACGTGGCGCTCAACCACGTCTGAGGCCAAACGCGTGTGACGAACACAGAGATAGCGAGATAGCAAGATAGCGAGATAACGAGAACCAGCGGCGACGCGGCCCGCGCAAGGGCCGCACCGCCGGGCCCCTGTCCAGTTGGATATGCTGTGGAGAACCCCATGAACGCGCCGCACAAGCTGCATCCCGAGTTCCGTGCCGAAGCCCTTCGCATCGGCGGTGAAAAAGTGACCCGTGAACGGATCATCGAAGTCTTCAATCCGTACACGGGCGATCTGGTCGGCACCGTGCCGAAGGCTTCGCTCGAAGACGTGCGCCGCGCGTTCTCGATCGCCAAGCAATACCGCTCGACGCTCACGCGCTTCGAGCGTGCCAACATCCTCGAGAAAGCCGCGGCGCTGCTGCGCGAGCGCACCGCTGAAGCGGCGGCGATCATCACGATGGAGTCGGGGCTGTGCAAGAAGGACGCCGTCTACGAAATCGGACGCGTGGCCGACGTGCTCGGTTTCGCCGCCGGCGAGGCGCTCAAGGACGACGGTCAGGCGTTCTCCTGCGATCTCACGCCGCACGGCAAGAAGCGCCGCGTGGTCACGCAGCGCGAGCCGCTGCTCGGTGCAATCTCGGCCATCACGCCGTTCAATCACCCGATGAACCAGGTGGCGCACAAAGTCGCGCCCTCGATCGCGACGAACAATCGGATGGTGCTCAAGCCGTCCGAGAAGGTTCCGCTCTCGGCCTACTATCTGGCCGACACGCTCTACGAGGCCGGCTTGCCCGCGGAGATGCTGCAGGTCGTCACCGGCGATCCGATGGAGATCGCCGACGAACTGATCACGAACGAGAACATCGACATGATCACGTTTACGGGCGGCGTGGCGATCGGCAAGTACATCGCGTCGAAGGCCGGGTATCGCCGCATCGTGCTGGAGCTGGGGGGCAACGACCCGCTCATCGTGATGGAGGACGCCGATCTGGATCGCGCGTCCGACCTCGCGGTGCAGGGCTCGTACAAGAATTCCGGCCAACGTTGTACGGCCGTCAAGCGCATGCTCGTGCACCGCGATGTCGCGGCGGCGTTTACCGATCTCGTGGTGGAGAAGACGCGCGCGTGGAAGTACGGCGATCCGACCGACGGCGCGAACGACATGGGTACCGTCATCGACGAGGCGGCCGCGCGGCTTTTCGAGGCGCGCGTGAACGAAGCGATCGCGCAGGGCGCCCGCCTGCTCGTGGGCAACAGGCGCGAGGGCGCGCTCTACTCCCCGACCGTGATCGATCGCGTGGACCCGAAGATGACCGTCGTGCGCGAGGAGACCTTCGGCCCGGTCTCGCCGATCTTGACGTTCGGCAGCATCGACGAGGCGATCGCCATCTCGAACGGTACGGCCTTCGGCCTGTCGTCGGGGGTGTGCACGAATCGTCTGGACTACGTGACGCGCTTTACCAACGAACTGCAGGTGGGCACCGTCAACGTGTGGGAAGTGCCGGGCTACCGGATCGAGCTCACGCCGTTTGGCGGCATCAAGGACTCGGGGCTCGGGTACAAGGAAGGGGTGCAGGAGGCAATGAAGAGCTTCACCAATACCAAAACCTTCACCCTGCCGTGGGGGATCTGAGCGCGGCGCCGAGTGCGGGGCAGGCGGTCGTTGGCACCCCTGTCCCCCTTGCGCAACAAGGCTCGCCGGAATCGCAGCAAAAATTGTGACAAATTGATGACACGATTGTTGCTGGGGTCGTTTTGGTGTACGGTGTACCGATTGGGGATGCGCATGACGCGTGAACTTCATACGGATCCCGACGCCAGTGTAGGGCTGACGCGGGATGCCGGTATGGCAAACCAGTGGGCGCGTCATGCTGGCGGCGCGCCGCGCTGCCTGTCCCGTCGACAACAAGATCACGGAACACTGGCATGCTGACACTGCTCAACCTTCTCTCCGGGGTGGCGATGCTGATCTGGGGTACGCATATCGTGCGTACCGGAGTCCTGCGCGTCTACGGCGCCGATTTGCGCCGCATTCTCTCCCACAGCATTTCGAACCGCTTTCTCGCGTTCGCCGCCGGTGTGCTCGTCACGGGCTTGGTGCAGAGCAGCAACGCGACGGCGCTCATCGTGTCGTCGTTTGGCGCGCAGGGGCTCATCGCGCTGGCGCCTGCGCTATCGATCATGCTCGGCGCTGACGTCGGCACTGCGCTCATGGCGCGAGTCCTCACGTTCGACCTGCATTGGCTCTCGCCGCTGCTGATTTTCTTCGGTGTCATTTTTTTCCTGTCGCGCAAGCAGACCCGCGCGGGCCAGCTCGGACGCGTCTGCATCGGGCTGGGCCTGATCATTCTCGCGTTGCAGCTGATCGTGGCGGCGACCACGCCGATGACCGAGGCCGCCGGCGTCAAGGTGCTGTTCGGTTCGCTCACCGGCGACGTCATGCTCGACACGCTGATCGGCGCCCTGTTCGCCATGATCTCCTACTCGAGTCTGGCGGCGGTGCTGCTGACAGCCACGCTCGCATCCTCGGGGGTGATCTCGCTCAAGGTCGCACTGTGTCTCGTGATCGGCGCGAACCTCGGCAGCGGCATGCTGGCCATGCTCACCTCGGCCGGTCAGAACGCCGCCGGGCGTCGCGTGGTGTTCGGCAGCCTGCTCTTCAAGCTGATCGGCTGCCTGCTCGTGCTGCCGTTCGTCGACTACGCGCCGCGGCTCGTCAACTGGATCTCGGACGCGCCGGCGCAAGCCGTCGTCAACTTCCATGTGCTGTACAACCTCGTCCGCTGCGTGGTGTTTCTGGCGTTTACCGAACCGATGGCGCGTCTGTGCGTGAGGCTGCTTGCGGAAAAGCCGGAGGCGGACGGGGCGTTGCGCCCGCGCCACCTGGACGAGAGCGCACTCGAGATGCCGTCGCTCGCGCTGGCCAACGCCACGCGCGAGACGCTGCGCATGGGAGACATCGTCGAGCAGATGCTCAACGGTCTGCTGAACGTGATTCGAAGCAACGACGTGGTGCAGGCGCGCGAGACGCGCCGGCTCGACGACGACGTCGATCATCTCTACACCGCGGTCAAGATGTACCTCACGCGCGTCTCGCGCGAAAACCTGAGCGAGCAGGACAGTCGCCGGTGGACGGACATCATCTCGCTCACGATCAACCTCGAGCATGCGGGCGACATCATCGAGCGCATGGTGACGGAGGTCGAGGAGAAGAAGATTTCGCACAAACTGTCGTTCTCCGAGGCCGGTTTGCAGGAAATCTGCGACATGCATGCACGGCTCGTGGCAAACCTGCAGCTCGGCTTGTCGGTGTTTCTGAACACCGACCTGAAGAGCGCGCAGCGGCTCATGGCCGAGAAGGAGAGTTTCCGGGATCTCGAGCGCGCGTATTCCTACACGCACCTGAATCGTCTGGCCGGGCAGTCGGTGCAGAGTATCGAGACGAGCTCGCTGCATCTGGACATCATCAGCGACATGAAGCGGCTCAATTCGCTGTTCTGCTCGACGGCGTACCCGGTGCTCGACGATGCGGGCGCGTTGCGCAAGAGCCGCATGCGCGACAAGCCGAAGGAAACGAAGGAGATGAAGGACGCCAAGGCGCTCAAGGAAACGAAGGCGTCGAAGCTGGCGGCGCTTGCCGATGTCGCGACGGCCGCCGCCCCTGGTTCGCGCGACGACAACGAGAGTTCTCAAGATGGCTCTGAGCCTGCCGGACATCCGCACGCTGTTCGATAAATTCGGTTCGCTCGCCTACAGCGGCGAGCCTGTCACCCAGCTGGAGCACGCGCTGCAATGCGGCGCGCTTGCCGAGAGCGAGGGCGCCGACGAGGCGCTCGTCGCGGCCAGCTTCCTCCATGATCTCGGCCATCTGCTCAACCTGCAGGGCGACACGCCCACCGAGCGGGGCATCGACGATCTGCATCAATATTTCGCGTTGCCTTTCCTGCGGCCGCTGTTCGACGACGCCGTGCTGGAACCGATCCGGCTGCACGTGGACGCGAAGCGCTGCCTGTGCGCGGTCGACCCCGAGTACTATGGCCAGCTCTCGGCGGACTCCGTGCGCAGTCTTGCGTTGCAGGGCGGTGTGTTCAGCGACGAAGAGGCAAGGACGTTCCTGGCGCGCGAGCATGCCGGGGCCGCGCTGCGGCTGCGCCGATGGGACGATCGCGCCAAGGTGGCGGGCATGGCCACGCCGCCGCTCGATCACTACATGAGAGTGCTCGAGCGCGTGACGATCCAGTGATCGCCGCCGAAAGGAAGCCAAAAGACGAAGCCGCGCCGGGATGTACCAGCGCGGCTTTTTTTTAAGCGCTCCTGGGCGGCTCAGCGCGGCAGACGTGCCCGCCAGCTTGCGGGCAGCAAGCGAAGCACGGCGTTGCGCGACGGTTGCCAGAACACCGAGAGCAACAGCAGCACGCCGCCCACGACGATGGCGGCCATCGACATGGAGTGGTCGGGCGGCAGACTGGCGTCGTCGCCGTGCGGGGAGATGCCGATCACCATTTTCAGGATGGCGCTCAGCAGGTAGAGCAGCGAGGAAAGCATGAGCGCCCTGCGGTCGATCACCAGCGAGACGACGGTGAGCAGCGCGAACACGGCGATGACCGCGCCGGGATGCTGGGGCGAGAGCGCCCAGAAGACCGGATGCGTGACCATGCACGCGGCGAGCAGGTGAAGCCAGAAGGCGACGTCGGAGCGAATGGTGGTGCGCCGGGGATCCTGCGCGTCCCAATGCAGCGCCCAGAGGAAGATCGCGAGGCCGGCGGCGACGGTGACGGCCAGCAGCCAGTCGCCGGCGTTGGCATCGAACACGAGCACGTGGACCCATACGGTGATCACGATGCCGGCGAGGCCCATGGCAATGACCACCGGCACACGGAAACGCCACCAGAAGAGCGCGGCGCCGATCGCGGTGCATGCGCAGGTGGCGACGAGCGTCCACCCGCTCATCGACGCTCGCATGTTGTCGTCGAAGCTCAGCAGGGATGCATTGCCGAAGCCGAGCAGCGCAACCGAAGTGACGAAGCTGAACGAGAACCACAGCGCGGGTAGCGTCATGCGGCGCCGACGCACGAAAATTTCGGAAAGTCCCCATGCAATGGCGGCCGAAATGAGCATTTGCAACCATGACGGCAGGCGGTCGGTGAACCACACGGTGCCGAACGAGAGCAGCCAGGAGGCAATGACGACGAAGATGTCGTTGAAGCTGGTGACGAGGCGCAGCGGCTCGTCGTCGATGCGTTGCTGCGGCGCGGCCGTGGCGGTCGATGCGTGGTGGCGGGCGTCGTGCGAGGGTGGCGCAGAGAGTGGTTTGGTCATTGACGTGGTCGTGGATGGGCGTGGTCGGCGTTCGTGGCTCGAAGTGTATCGCTCTGACGAGCCTTCGATTCCGGAAATCCCGCGCCGTCGTGGGTTTCCTCCCCAAAGTTGCCTCGTTTTGGGAAAAAACCCGCATCGGGCGAGGCGACGGCGCCCAAGCGGCGGGCGCCGCGCCGCTCGCCGCTCACCCCGCCAGCGCCGTCGCCTCGATTTCCACGGCCACGCCGTGGCTCAATGCCGGGACGGGAACGACGCAGCGCGCCGGCCTGGCGTCGCCGGCCCAGGCGGCATAGACCTCGTTGAACGGTCCCCAGTCGTCCGCGTTGGTGATGTACACGCGCACCTGCACGAGCCGGTCGATGCGCGTGCCGCACGCCGTGAGGATCTGCGCCACATTGTCGAGCGCCTGCCTGGCCTGTACCGCGAACGGCGCGCCCGCGAGGCGCTCGCCCTCCGGCGTGATCGGCAGTTGTCCCGACACGAACACGAAACCGTTCGCGCAGACGCCGTGCGAGTAATGCCCCCGCGGCGGCGGCAGCGTGGGGACGTTCACCGCCTCGATACCACGTTCCCGGGTGGTCATGCCGGCTCCCCGAGCGTGAGTCTGGCAAAGCGCGCCATATCGACGTTGCCGCCGGAGAGCACGATGCCCACGCGCTTGCCGCGCACGTCGAGCTGGCCTTGCAGCACCGCCGCCGCCGCCAGGCAGCCGGTCGGCTCGAGCACGATCTTCATGCGGCTCGCGAAGAACTGCATCGTCCGCACCAGTTCGTCGTCGGTCACCGTCAGAATGTCGTCGACGAGCGATCGGATCACCGGAAACGTGTATTCACCCAGATGCTGCGTCTGCGCACCATCCGCAATGGTGCGAGGCGTTTCGATGTGCACGATCCTGCCCGTGCGCAAGCTCTGCTGGCCGTCGTTGCCCGCCTGCGGCTCCACGCCGTAGATCTCGATATCGGGGTTGAGCGCGCGCGCGGCCACCGCGCTGCCCGAGAGCAGTCCGCCGCCGCCCAGGCAGACCACGAGCACGTCGAGTTCGCCGGCGTCCTCGATCAACTCCTTCGCGGCGGTGCCCTGACCGGCCATGACGTGCGGATGATCGTAGGGCGGAATCAGCGTCATGCCGCGCTCGGCAGCCAGTCGCTGCGCGAGCGCCTCGCGGTCTTCCCTGTAGCGATCGAACAGGATCACCTCGGCGCCGTAGCCGCGCGTGGCGTCGATCTTCATCTGCGGCGCGTCCTGGGGCATCAGGATGAGCGCCGGCACGTCGAGTTCCCGCGCGGACAGCGCGATCGCCTGCGCGTGGTTGCCGGACGAGAATGCCAGCACGCCGCCGCGCCGTTGCTCCGTTGTGAACTGCGAAATCGCGTTGTATGCGCCGCGAAACTTGAAGGCGCCCATGCGCTGGAGGTTCTCCGCCTTGAAGAACAGGTGCGCGCCGGTCATCGCGTCGGCGGTGCGCGACGTGAGCACGGGGGTACGATGCGCGGCCTCGCGGATGCGGTCGTGAGCGGCGGCGATGTCGCCATAGGTGATCGCCAGGGGGGGAGCAGTCATGATGAGCCCTTCGGGTCGGAGAGGTAGGTATAGACGGTCGATCGCGCCACGCCCAGTGTGCGCGCCACTTCCGCGTGGGCCTGGCGCAAGTCGAGCAGGCCGCGCGCCTCGAGCACGCGGATGACGTCGCGGCGCTGCGCGAGCGTGAGGCCCGGCGGCGTGGTGTTGTGCCGCGCGGCGAACTCCGTGATGAGCGGGGCGATGTCGTCCAGACGTCGCGGGGCGAGCGTCTCGCGCACGGGCGCCGGCGCGGCATTCGCCACGTTGACCAGTTGCTGCACGCTGGCCGCGGCGGCTGCGAGCATCGAGACGTCCATGTTCAGGCAGATGGCCGCGACGTACTCCCCGGCGCTGTTCTTGAGCCCGATGGACGTGCTCTTGGCCGGGCGTCCGTCCGGAAACCGGTTCGCGTAGTTCGCAATGACTTCCGGGAACGCCGGGTCCGCAATGCGGGCCAGTCCCATTTCCGTGACGGCGTCGCCCGGCTGGCGGCCCGACAGGTTGTTGGCGATGGCGACGATCGCGTGGTCGGGATCGGTCAGGTCGTGCAAGACCACTTCGACGAGCGGCGCGAACGTCGCGCCGAGCGCCTCGACGATCTTGCGGCCTTCGCGCAGCAGCAGTGCGTTTTCTTCGTGCGGCCTCGTGGCGCTCACGCCCGATGCGGTGCGCGTGGCGGCGGGTCCGACGGCTTGGGGCGGTTTGGCTGATCTGGTGGAAGTCATGCGTTGACATTATGTCATTGAGTGACGGAATGTCAAATTTCGACGGGTTCATGACGGCCCTGCGAATTCGGCATGTCAGGAAGGGGGCTGCGCTCAGGATGGGCGCAGAAGAAGCGCGGCGCGGCTTTCGCGCCGCTGCTGTCATACGAGCTGTTTCTCGGCCAGTTCGCTCTTGAGATAGCCGTAGTAAATGGGCGCGGCGATGAGTCCGGGCAGTCCGAATGCCGCCTCCATCAGAATCATCGCCAGCAACAGCTCCCACGCACGCGACTGAATCTGCGTGCCCACGATGCGTGCGTTCAGGAAGTACTCCAGCTTGTGAATGATGATCAGGAACGTGAGCGCCGCGATGGCCACGTACAGCGACACCGACAGGCCGAGCACCACGATGAACGTGTTCGAGATGAGGTTGCCGATGACCGGCAGCAGTCCGACGACGAACGTCACCACGATCATCGTCTTGCGCAACGGCAGATGAACGCCGAACATCGGCAGCACCGCGAGCAGGAAGATGCCGGTGAAGAGCGTGTTGATGGCCGAGATCTTTACCTGGGCAAACACGATGCGGCGAAAGGCGTCGCCAAAGCGCGTCACGCGCCGCGTGAGCGCGGCGGCGAGCGGACGCATGTGCTGCACCGGCCGCACCGACGAGAGCGCGACCAGCGCACCGAGCACCAGTCCCACAATGATGTGGACCATGGCGTTCAGCGCTTCCTTGCCCACGAGCGACATTTCCTGCGTGTGGTCCTTGAGGTATTCGGTCACGGCCTGATGAATGTCGTCGCTGTCGGCGGGCAATCGCGCCGTCAGCCACACCGGCAACTGCGCACGGGCCTGTTCGACCACGTCCATCATGCGGGTATTGAGGTGTTCGAGGTGCCCCGCATCGCTGCGAAAGAAAGTCAGAATGCCGAAGATGAGGGCGGTCATCAGCGCGACGATCACGGCCGAGAGCAGCGCTACGGCCACCAGCCGCGCGCGCTCGCTCGAGATGCGCAGTTGCAGGCGCGGCCCGAGCACGTGGACGAGCTGGTAGACCACCATGCCCGAGAGCACGGCAGAGAGCAGGTGCACACTGAGAATCAGCCAGAGCGCCACGGCCGCGAAGACGTAGCTCGCCAGTTCGGTCCAGAACTCCCGGTTCGGATTCCAGCCAGAGCGCGGTTCCATGCAATGACGTCCTTGAAAGAAAACATCGTCCAGCCAGGCGGCGTGCGCGGCGTGCCGAACCCGCACTGCCTGCGCCGGACGTGCGGTGTTACACGATCTCGTGCATCCTCAGGCGTTCATTTGCCGCGTGCGAGCAGCGGCGCGAGATACTTGCCGGTGAAGCTCGCCTTGTTGGCGGCGACCTGCTCGGGCGTGCCCTGCGCAATGATCTGCCCGCCGCCCGCGCCGCCCTCCGGTCCAAGGTCGATCACCCAGTCCGCGGTTTTGATCACGTCGAGATTGTGCTCGATGATGACCACCGTGTTGCCCTGGTCGCGCAGGCGGTGAATCACCGTGAGCAGCAGTTCGATGTCGTGAAAATGCAGGCCGGTGGTCGGTTCGTCAAGGATATACAGCGTGCGGCCCGTGTCGCGCTTGGAGAGCTCCAGCGAGAGCTTCACGCGCTGCGCTTCGCCGCCGGAGAGCGTGGTCGCAGACTGGCCGAGGCGAATGTAGCCCAGCCCCACGTCGAGCAGCGTCCTGAGCTTGCGCGCCACCACCGGCACCGGCTTGAAGAACTCGTGTGCCTGCTCGACCGTCATGTCGAGCACCTCGGAGATATTGCGCCCCTTGTATTGCACCTCGAGCGTTTCGCGGTTGTAGCGCTTGCCGTGGCAGACGTCGCAAGGCACGTAGACGTCCGGCAGGAAGTGCATTTCGACCTTGATCACGCCGTCGCCCTGGCACGCCTCGCAGCGCCCGCCCTTCACGTTGAACGAGAAGCGGCCCGGATCGTAGCCGCGCTCCTTGGCGGTCGGCACGCCGGCGAACAGTTCGCGGATCGGCGTGAACACGCCCGTATACGTGGCCGGGTTCGAGCGCGGCGTGCGGCCGATGGGCGACTGATCGACGTTGATGACCTTGTCGAAGTGTTCCAGCCCGTCGATCTGCTCGTATGGCGCCGGCTCGGCCGACGAGCCGTACAGATGACGCGCGACCGCGTGATACAGCGTGTCGTTGATCAGCGTGGACTTGCCGGACCCGGAGACGCCCGTCACGCATGTGAGCAGGCCGACCGGCAGGTCGAGATTGACGTGTCTGAGGTTGTTGCCCGTCGCGTCGACGATGCGCAGATAGTCCTCGCCCGGCGCATGGCGCTCGGCCGGGACTTCGATGCGCCGCGCGCCCGACAGGTACTGGCCGGTCAGCGACTCCGGCGCGCGCTCGATCTGCTCGGGGCTGCCCTGGGCGATCACCGTGCCGCCGTGCACGCCCGCGCCGAGCCCCATGTCGACGACGTAGTCGCTCGCGAGAATCATGTCCTCGTCGTGCTCGACCACGATCACCGAGTTGCCGAGATCGCGCAGATGCTTGAGCGTGCCGATCAGCCGATCGTTGTCGCGCTGGTGCAGCCCGATCGACGGCTCGTCGAGCACGTACATCACGCCCGTGAGGCCGGAGCCGATCTGCGAGGCCAGGCGGATGCGCTGCGCTTCGCCGCCCGAGAGCGTGTCGGCGCTGCGCTCGAGCGAGAGATAGTCGAGGCCGACGTTGTTCAGGAACGAGAGCCGCGCGACGATTTCCTTGACGATCTTGTCGGCAATCTCGCGCTTGGCGCCGTGCAGCACCAGCTCGTGGAAATAGCCGAGCGCTTCGCGCAGCGGCAGGTTGCCGATCTCGTAGATCGCCCGCGCCTGCGGGCCTTCGCCCACCTTGACGAAACGCGCTTCGCGGCGCAGCCGGCTGCCTTCGCAGTCGGGGCAGGCGCGGTTGTTCTGGTACTTGGCGAGCTCCTCGCGCACGGCCACGGAATCCGTCTCGCGATAGCGGCGCTCCAGATTCGGGATGATGCCTTCGAAAGCGTGCGAGCGCACCGACGTGCGGCCCTTCTCGTTCACGTAAGTGAACGGGATTTCCTGCTCGCCCGAGCCGTACAGCACGATCTTCTGCGTTGCCTCGGGCAACTCCTCGAAGGGGGTGTCGACATCGAAATCGTAGAACGCCGCGAGGCTTTGCAGCATCTGGAAGTAGAACTGGTTGCGGCGGTCCCAGCCCTTGATTGCACCGGACGCGAGCGACAGCGCGGGGAAGGCGACCACGCGCTTCGGATCGAAGAACGTCATCTGGCCGAGGCCGTCGCAGGTCGGGCAGGCGCCCATCGGGTTGTTGAACGAGAACAGGCGCGGCTCGAGCTCCTGCAACGCGTAGGAGCACACCGGGCACGCGAACTTCGAGCTGAAGACGTGTTCCCTGTCGGTGTCCATCTCGAGCGCGATGGCGCGGCCATCGGCCAGGCGCAGCGCTGTCTCGAACGATTCCGCCAGACGCTGCTTCAGTTCCGGGCGGACCTTCACGCGGTCGATCACCACGTCGATGGAATGTTTCTCGGTCTTCTTGAGCCTGGGCAGCGCGTCGATGTCGTATACGCGCGCCGTGCCCTCGTTGGCCGCACCGCCGCCCGAGCGAATGCGAAACCGCACGAAACCCTGCGCCTGCATCGATTCGAACAGATCGGCGTGCTCGCCCTTGCGGTCCACGACCACTGGCGCGAGGATCATCAGCCTGGTCTCCTCGGGCAGCGCGAGCACCGCATCGACCATCTGCGAGACGCTTTGCGATTCGAGCGGCAACCCGTGGTCGGGGCAGTACGGGGTGCCCACGCGAGCGTAGAGCAGGCGCAGGTAATCGTGAATCTCGGTGACCGTGCCGACCGTGGAGCGCGGGTTGTGCGACGTGGCTTTCTGTTCGATGGAGATGGCCGGCGACAGTCCCTCGATCAGGTCGACGTCGGGTTTCTCCATCAGTTGCAGAAACTGGCGCGCGTATGCGGACAGGCTCTCGACGTAGCGTCGCTGGCCTTCCGCGTAAAGCGTATCGAACGCCAGCGACGATTTGCCGGAGCCGGACAGGCCGGTGATCACCACGAGCTGGTGACGCGGCAGATCCAGATTGACGTTCTTGAGGTTGTGGGTACGGGCCCCACGAATACGAATGGTTTCCATTGACGGTTCCGGGTCGTCGCCGAGGAATCCGCGCGGCGAATTGTCGCGGGGCGGGTTCCGGCCCCCAAGCGCTCGAATTTCCCGGAACGTCGAGCCGCGTCGGCACGGCGTTGGCCGGGCGTCGACGCGGCAGGGCGGCGGGAGCGGTCGGGCGGGCCGCTGGGGGGAAATCCGGGCGGCTAAACCTGCTAATATACCTAAGTTTGATTGCCGGAGCTGAACCGTCTGGCGGGCCATCCGGAGCGGTACGCCGGCACCCGGTGCAGATGGGGCCGAACCGCCCGATTTCCAGAGGCTGGCGCCCCTCCTTCGCGCCTTCGGCGGCAGGAACGCCAGACATCGGGCGCTATCCGGACGCCATCCGGGCGACTCCGGGACAGCAAGCGGTTTTTTCCTGCCATTTCCATCCCTCAGGACGTAATGTCTATCGATTCCGTGACTTCCGCTTCCCCTGCCACGACGCGCGGCCGAGGTGGCCGCATGACCCCGCTAGAAGTGCGCGCCAGCGCGTCGCTCGCGGGGATTTTTGCGCTTCGCATGCTCGGATTGTTCCTGATCATGCCGGTGTTCTCGGTATTCGCGCAGACGATCCCGGGCGGCAACAATACGTTCCTCGTCGGGCTGGCCATCGGCATTTACGGTCTGACGCAGTCGCTGCTCTACATTCCTTACGGCTGGGCGTCGGACCGCCTGGGCCGCAAGCCGGTGATCGTCTTCGGGCTGATCGTATTCGCGCTCGGCTCGCTCATCGCCGCCATGGCGCACGATCTGACGTGGATCATCGTCGGCCGGGCGGTGCAGGGCGCGGGCGCGATCTCGTCGGCGGTGATGGCCTGCGTGGCCGATCTGACGAGCGACGCCAACCGGACCAAGGCGATGGCGATGATCGGCGGGAGCATCGGCGTGTCGTTTGCGGTGGCCATCGTATGTGCGCCGTTCCTGTATCACTGGCTGGGCATGAGCGGGCTTTTTTCGGCGATCGGCATTCTGGCCGTCCTGGCGATTTTCGTTGTGCTGTGGGTCGTGCCCGCGCCGCCCCCGCATGCGCTGGCCGGTCCGGCACCGTTTTCCGAAGTGCTGCACAACCCGGAGCTGCTGCGCCTGAATTTCGGCGTGTTCGTGCTGCATGCCACGCAGACGGCGCTTTTCGTGGCGATGCCGCGCATGCTGGTGGCGGCCGGCTTGCCGGTGGCGCAGCATTGGGAGATCTATCTTCCCGTGATGGGGTTGTCGTTCGTGGCGATGGTGCCGGCCATCATCGCCGCTGAAAAGCGTGGAAAAATGAAGGCGGTGCTGCTCTCGGCGATTGCGCTGGTGGCGGCGGCGCAGGTGGCCCTCGGCGGGCTGCCGCCGACGGTCGGCGTGATCGCGGTGGTGCTTTTCGTCTACTTCCTCGGCTTCAATGTGCTCGAGGCGTCGCAGCCGTCGCTGGTGTCGAAGCTGGCCCTGGGGCAGCGCAAGGGCGCGGCCGTGGGCGTCTACAATACGACGCAGGCCCTCGGGCTGTTCTGCGGTGGTGCGCTAGGGGGTTATCTGATGACCCACTACGGTCAAAACGCAATATTCGCCGCCTGCGCGGCGGGGGCATTCGTGTGGCTTATAATCGCCGCACCGATGAGGACGCCAGCGCCTCGTCAGTCCTGAACGGATTTCAGCAATACCGGAGAAAGATTCATGGCATCAGTCAACAAAGTCATTTTGGTCGGCAATCTCGGCGCCGACCCCGAAGTCCGCTACATGCCGAGCGGCGATGCGGTCGCGAACATCCGTCTGGCGACGACCGATCGTTACAAGGACAAGCAGAGCGGCGAATTCAAGGAGATGACGGAGTGGCACCGCGTGTCGTTCTTCGGTCGTCTGGCCGAGATTGTCAACGAATACCTGAAGAAGGGTTCGTCGGTGTACATCGAAGGCCGCATCCGCACGCGCAAGTACCAGGCGCAGGACGGCACGGACCGTTACAGCACGGAAATCGTGGCTGACCAGATGCAGATGCTCGGCGGCCGCAGCAGCGGCGGCGAAGGCGGTGGCGGTGGCGGTTACTCGCGGGGCGGCGGCGACGAAGGTGGCGGTGGCTATTCGCGCGGCGGCGGCGGCGGCGGTGGCCGCCAGCAAGCGCCGGCCAAGCCGTCCGGCGGCTTCGACGACATGGACGACGATATTCCGTTCTAACGCGACCTTCGCGCGCAACGAACGAAAGCCCGCCCCCTTTTTGGGTTGCGGGCTTTTTTGTATCTTCCGAAAAAGTATACGGAAGTCGTGAATTGTATAATTCACGCGTCGTCCACCTCACTCCGATCCGCCGTCTTCCGTGACCATGAACGACGTTCCTCTCCTCTCCACCGTCGAGCGCGCCTACGAAGAAATTCGCCGGCAGATCCTGTCCGGCGAATTGCCGGAAGGCGCGCCCATTCGGCAGGATGACGTCGCGGCCAAAATCGGCGTGAGCAAGATCCCCGTGCGCGAAGCGCTCATGCGTCTGCAATCCGAGGGATGGGTGACACTCAAGCGCAACGCCGGTGCATTCGTCACACCGCTCACCGCAAGCGACTGCGTGGAGATGCTCGATCTGCGCATCGCGCTCGAATGCCGCGCGCTCGAGATCGCCGTGCCGAACATGGCGCCCAGCGACCTCGCACTTGCCGAACACCTGCTCAAGCGCTACGAGAAGGCCGACACCCCGCAGTCCTGGAGCGAGCTCAATCTCGCCTTTCACCAGGCGCTCTACGCTCCGGCGAACCGGCCGCGCCTGGTCGCCACCGCGCAGGCCGCGCAGGAGCGCATGGGGCGCTTTCTGCGCGCTCACCTCCTCGCCGTCAACGATCATCAGCGCTCCTACGACGAGCACGTCGCCATCCATCAGGCGTGCACGGCCGGCGACACGAAGACGGCTGTGCGTCTGCTTCGCAAACACCTCGAGCAAACCCAACGCGAAGTGATGGCCTATTTCCGTCTGACCGGCAAGACATACGCCTGATCACACAGCTCGCGCCGGTCGCTCGCCTTCGCATTTTCATGCGCGCCTCGGCGGCCTCGCGTTCCACCGCCGTCTCTTCCGGAAGCGCGGGCCGTCCGGCACGAGAGCGAGGCGTTGTTCTCGTCAAATCGTATACGAAAATAATAAATAATATACGTAGACAATTTTGTTCGCGTATAGTCGAGTCGACCGGGAGTCCACGTACCCGGGGGTTAGGGTCGTCCCGCGCGGGATTTCAGACCCGCGATTCGCGCCGTCCAGCCCGCCGGGCAAGGCGTTGCGAGCCGTCATGCCGTTGCGCAAACAAGCTTCGCGAGCCTGTTGTTTTCCGAGGCTAGGACTTTCCCTGATTGGACGCCGCTCCCGATTGTCGGACTTCAAAAGATGGGTGTAACGTCTTTACATGTATATACAACGTAAGGCGTACTGCTCATCACATCTATCAGGAGGATTTCATGGCCGAGTCGCAGAGTCTGCAAGGCGCGTGTGTTTGGCGAGGGACCGAAATGGTCAATCACGATCGTTGGGTCAAGACATTCCCGCCGATCGTGCTCGAGCAAATCGACGCTGCGCTGGACGCAACGAAGGACATCGATTGGCGCAACGTCAACCGGCACAACTTCCCGCTGCCGGATGCGGCTGCTTTCTTCGACGACGTGCGCGAAGAGCTGGAAAACGGCTCGGGCATGGTCAAGATCCGCGGCCTCGACGTCACGCGCTACAGCGTGGAGCAACTGCGCCGCATGTGGTTCGCGCTGGGCGCGCATCTGGGCACGCCGATGTTCCAGAATCGCCGCGGCGAGGTCATGCGCGAGATCAAGGACGAAGGCATGGGCGTCGGCGCCCGGCTTTACGGCGCGACAGTCGACAGCGCCGGCAAGCCGTTTCTGTCCTCGGGCGCACGCACGCTCTCGCCGGGTCAACTGCGCTTTCACACCGATCGTTGCGACGTGGTGGGCCTGCTGTGCGTGCGCCAGGCGTCCGAAGGCGGCGTGAGCAAGCTCGCGAGCAGTGCGACGGTGTACAACGAAATTCTCGCGCGCCGCCCGGACCTGCACGCGCTGCTGTGCAAGCCGATTCCGCGCAGCCGTTTCGGCGAGGAGGCGGGCGGCGAGCATATCGCTTACGATTTGCCGATTTTCGGCGTGCGCGACGGCAAGCTCACGAGTCATTTCTCGCTGACCTACATCGAGAACGCGCAGATGCTGCCCGGCGTGCGCAAGCTCTCCGAAGCCGAACACGAAGCCATTCAAATGCTCATGGCCGTGGCCGAAGAGCAATGCTTCGAGATGCGCTTCGCACCGGGCGACATCCAACTGCTGAACAATCACATCGTCTATCACGGCCGCACGGCGTTCAAGGACGACGCGACGACCGGCCAGGACCGCATGCTCATGCGGCTGTGGCTGTCGATGCCGAACTCGCGCGCACTGCCGGAAGATCACGCGGTGCTCTGGGGCGACGTCGAGTCGGGCAGGCCGCGCGGCGGCATCGCGCAACCGGCGGCGGCGCTGCCGGACTGATCGCCCCGAAGCAACGCCGGCGCGGGTGGCGTGAATGTCGCGCGCGCTTTGGCAAATTCACAGTAACGTAGCGGTGCCGCGACGCGGCGAAATCCCGAGCGCGTGGGGCACCGCCCCCCGGCCGCTCAACGTCGTCAGACACAACCTCGAACCTCGAAGACGCAAGGAGACTCCCCCATGAAACTGATCGAACGGCAAGACAAGACACGCGCACCTCGCAAGATGGCGCACGCGCGCATGCTGCTCATTTCGGCCGTGCTGGGCGGCCTTTGCGCGAGTGCCGCGGCCGCGCCCGATTACGGCAAGTGCGAAGTCACCGGCACGCGCGGCTCGGTGAAGCTCGAGACGGTCACGCCGGGCGCGCTGTCGGTGCGTCCCGTGCTGCCGGCGCCCGGCTGGTGGAACGGTGACTCGCCCGACACCATCAAGGACGGCTTCGAATACTGCATGGCCGCCAACATGGCGTATCGCGCCGGCCTCGATCGCGTGATCGTGGTGAACCGCTCGTTCGCGCAGGTCGTCACCGGTCAGGCGAAGGGCTTCGACATTGCGTTGAGCGAGATCACCATCACCGACGAGCGCAAGAAGGTCGTGAATTTCACCGATCCGTACTTCACCTCGGACCAGGGCGTCCTCGTCAAGACGGGAACCAAGGTCGACAAGGACAGCATCAAGAAGATGCGCCTCGGCGTGAAGCAGGGCACCACCATCCTGCCGTACCTGACCGACAAGGTGAAGGTCGCCGAGCACCCGAAGGTCTACACCGACACGGCCGCCATGTACGCCGCGCTCGCCGCCGGCCAGGTGGATGCCGTGCTGTACGACACGCCCAACGTGCTGTCCATCGCGAAGAAGTCCGAAGGCCGCTTCGAAGTCGTGGGGCGCTACGACACGAGCGAGCAGTGGGGCGGTCTGGTGAACAAGGATTCGCCGAATCTCGCGGCGTTCAACAAGCTGATCGCCGAGATGAAGAAGGACGGTACATTCGACCGGCTGGCCACGCAGTACCTGGTGCCGAGCCTCGGGGCAGACCCGGCCAAAGTGCCGGTACTGACGCCGTGAGGTCACCGTGTCGATGAGCGAATCCCCTCGGAAGGCGGCCGGCGCCGGGATCGGCGCGGCGGGGCGCGAGCGGCGGCTGAACATCGGCGGCATGCCGTCCTCGCCGTTCACGCTGTTGCTCGTGGCGCTGATCGGTGCGCTCGTCGCCATCGCGGGCAGCGCCTACACGATCGTCGCCTTGCGCGAAGGCCTCGTCGCGAACCAGCTCGACGGCTGGTGGGTGCCCGTGGGCGCCGTGCTGCTCGGCCTCGTCTCGCTGATCGTGCTCATGCCGCTTGTCCGGGCATTCGCGCGATGGCGCGCGTTTCGCCGCGCCGCCGCGCGCCGCGACGTCGTCGCCGCGCGCGTGGCGCGCGCCGAGGCAGACGTCCAGAGCTGGATCGCGCTCGGTTACACGCTCGCGCAGGTCATCGTCGTGCTTGCGCTGCAGTTCGTGCTCGCGAACCATCTCGCCGTGGCCAAGACGTTTTTCTTCCTGCCGCTGATCGTCAAGACGTTCCCGCTCGTGCTCGACGCGTTCTGGGTGAACGTGAAGATCTTCATCATCGCGGAAGTCTTCGTGCTGATCTGGGGCCTCGTCGTGGCACTGGCGATGTTCGCGCCGGGGCAGGCGGGCAAGCCACTGCGCTTCATTGCCACGGCCTACGTCGATATTTTCCGCGCAATGCCGGCCGTGCTGGTCATCTATCTGGTCGGCTTCGGCCTGCCGCTCACCGGCGTGCCGATCCTGAAGGACCTGTCGCTCACCACGTATGTCGTGATCGCGCTGACGCTCACCGTCGGCGCTTACGTGGCGGAAATCTACCGCGCGGGGATTCAGGGCGTTCACTGGAGCCAGGTGGCCGCCGCCCGCTCGCTCGGCCTGTCGTACACGCAGACCCTGCGCTTCGTGGTGCTGCCGCAGGGCATCCGGCAAATCATCCCGCCGCTGCTCAACGCATTCATCGCGCTGCAGAAGGACACCGCGCTCGTGAACGTGGTCGGCGTGATCGATTCCTTCAACCAGTCAATGGTCATCGCCTCGAATCACTACAACCTGTCGGCTGCCACGACCGTGGCCGTGCTGTTCATCATCATCTCGATCCCGCAGGTGCGTTTCGTGGAACGGATGGCGCAACGCGACCGGGCCCGCATGCGTGCGGGCGGCGCCTGAAGGAGCGAACGACCATGTCATTCCTCGAGATTCGCGACGTCACCAAGTCATACGGCGACGTGCCGGTCCTCAACGGGCTCGCGCTGAGCGTCGAAGAGCATCAGGTGGTCTGCCTCATCGGCCCCTCGGGGTCGGGAAAGTCCACGCTGCTGCGCTGTATCAACGGGCTCGAGCCCATCGACGCCGGCGAGATCCTCGTGCACGGCGACCGGATTTCGGGGCCGGGCGTCGATGTCAATTCGCTGCGCCGCGACATCGGCATCGTGTTTCAGGGCTACAACCTGTTTCCGCACATGACGGTGCTGGAGAACGTGACGCTCGCCCCGATCCGCGTGCTCGGGCAGCCTCGCCGCGAGGCCGAGGATCGTGCGATGGCGCTGCTCGAGCGCTTCGGTCTCGCGCACAAGGCAGCGGAGTATCCCGACCGCATGTCGGGCGGCCAGCAACAACGCGTGGCGATCGTGCGCGCGCTGGCAATGGACCCGATGGTGCTGCTGCTCGACGAGATCACCTCGGCGCTCGATCCGGAACTGGTCTCCGAAGTGCTGAACATCGTGCGCGATCTGGCGCACGACGGCATGACCATGCTGCTCGCCACGCACGAGATGGGCTTCGCACGCGAGGTCGCGTCCAAGGTCTGCTTTCTGTGCGACGGCGTGGTCTGTGAGGAGGGGCCGCCCGAGCAGATCTTCGGCGATCCGCAACAGGAGCGCACGCGAGCCTTCCTGCGCAGCATCCGGCAGGCCAAACGTCTTTGAGAGGGGCGACATTCGACTCGATTGCTCACCCAGTTTGGGGGACCTTCGGGTCCCCGTTTTTTTGGCGAAGAACGACGCCCCGGCAGGTAAAATTGCGGGCTCTTTCCGCCGGGACATCATCGCCATGCTCGCCCACGCCTTCGCGCCTTACGGCACCACGATCGCCGCAGTGCTCGCCGCCGCGGGCGCCACGGAACCGTCGCACAGCGGCGACGGTTCACACGACGGATCGCATCTGATTCGCGTGTGGCGCCTCGTGAAAGAGATCGCCGCCGGCGAGTCCGGCGCCGATCTGGAGGTGCTGGCTGTCGCCACGTTGCTGCACGACTGCGTGCAGGTGGAGAAGACCGATCCGCGTCGCGCACACGCGTCGCGTTTGTCGGCGCAAAAGGCCAGCGGCATTCTGCACACGATTGGCTGGCCCGCGGCGCGCATTGCCGCCACGGCGCACGCTATCGAGGCGCACAGCTTCTCGGCGGGCATTGCGCCCGAGACGCCGGAAGCGAACATTCTGCGCGATGCGGACCGGCTCGACGCGATCGGCGCCATCGGCATCGCGCGCACGTTCTACGTTGCCGGCCGTGTCGGCTCCCGCCTCTACGACCCCGCCGATCCGTTCGCCGCCGCGCGCCCGCTCGACGACCGGCGTTTCGCGCTCGATCATTTCGAGACGAAACTGCTGCATCTGGCCGACGGCCTGACGACGCGCACCGCGCGACGCATCGGCGAGCAGCGCGTGGCGAGCATGCGCGCATTTCTCGACGTGCTGCGCGAGGAAATCTCGCCATCGTGACGGTTCGGTAATCTCCGGCCCGCGGCCATACCTTGCGACGCCGGTTTCGTCCCGGCGCCCGGCTGACAGCCGGGTCTGCCCCCCGCCTTGGAGCAAAATTCGGAGCAAAAAACAGTCATTGACCTGCTTTTTCTTTCAAATGATAATGCGTCTCGTTTTTATATTACGAATCATTACAAAAGATAGGCAGGGAGATGAAACGAGTATTGCATCCGGCACGCCGCGTCGCGTGGGTGGCGCTCGCGTGCCAGCCGATGATGGTGGGCACCGCGCTGGCACAGGACGGCGCGCAGCCGGCGGGCCCGGAATCGGCTGGTGCGGCGGCGACCGTGCTGCCGGCGGTGGTGGTCAACGCCAGTTCGATCCGCGATCCCGGCGAGGGCTACAACCCCACGAGCGCGGTGAGCGCCACCAGGATCGACGCCCCGCTGCGCGACATTCCGCAGACGGTCAACGTGGTGACGGCGGAAGTCATGCGCGATCAGCATGCGAATTCCGTGCAGGACGCCCTGAAAAACGTGGCAGGCATCGGGTTTTCCACGGGTGACGGCCAGCGCGATCAGGTGACCATCCGCGGGTTTTCGGCCATCGCGGACCAGTTCGTCGACGGCATTCGCGACGATGCGCTGTATTTCCGCGATTTGTCCAACGTCGACCGTATCGAGGTCGTCAAGGGGCCGGCCGCGGTGCTGTACGGCCGCGGCTCGTCCGGCGGATTGATCAACCGGGTGACCAAGAAGCCCGGCGTCGACGTGACGAGCGTCGGCGTGAGCTACGGCTCCTGGGCAGACCGGCGTGTCGAAGCCGACGTCGCCCGCGTGTTGGGCGACGGCGCGGCGGCGTTCCGTATCACGGGGGCGCACGAGGAAGGCAAGAGCTACCGCTCCCAGCAGTTTCTGAACCGCTCGGCCGTCGCGCCCTCCCTGGAACTGCGCCTCGCGCCGAGGACGACCGTGCTGCTGCAGGCGGACTATCTGGAAGATCGCCGTCTGACCGACTTCGGCATTCCGGCCTATCGGGGGCGCCCCGTCGATGTGCCGGCATCAGCCTATTACGGTGCGGCCAATGCGGGAGACGTCGACTACACGCGCTCGCGCGTCTATTCCAGTACCGCGACGATCAAGCACGAGTTCAACGACGAGTGGTCGGTCCGCAACGCCACCCGCTACTACCACTATTCGCTCGATCGGAACAACACGCTCGTGGGCACCGTCAACGAGGCCAATCGCACGTTGACGTTCAATCACGGCAACGTCTATCGCGAGGAGCACGGCTGGTTCAACCAGTCCGAACTCACGCAAAAGGCCGTGCTCTTTGGCATGAAGCACGAGCTGCTGTATGGCGTGGAGATCGGCCAGCAGAACAAGGATCTCGTCAGCTATTCGGCGCCGGTGACCGACGCGAGCGGCAAGACGATCAACTTCGACCTGTTCGCGCCGCGTTTGCCGACGCTGCCGCTGCATACCTCGACGACGCCGACGGCCAACAACCTCGGCGTGTTCAAGACGCTCGGTTTCTACACGCAGGACATGATCGCCTTTAGCGAGCATTGGAAGGCATTGCTCGGCATTCGTTACGATCGGTTCGAGCAGCAGACGTTTGAGCGCCGTCCCAACCAGCCCAATCTTTCGCGCACCGACACGGCGTGGAGTCCGCGCGCGGGGCTGGTCTGGCAGCCCAGCACGGCGCAGTCGTATTACGTGTCGTGGAGCCGGTCCTTCCAACCTTCCGGCGAAGCGTTTTCGCTGGCAGCCAACAATGCCGAGCTCGCGCCCGAGACCACCACGAACACCGAAGTCGGGGCGAAGTACGACTGGCTCGACGGCAAGGTCACCACGACAGTGTCGGTGTTCCGGCTCGAGCGCAGCAACATCAAGGTCGCCAACGCGGCCGGTACGGCGTTGATCCCGATCGGCGAGCAGAGAACCGACGGCGTGGAGCTCAGCGGGGCGGCGGAACTCGGACAAGGCTGGCGCATCCTGGCCGGCTACGCGTATCTCGATGCAACCGTCACCAAGTCGACGCCCGCGCTGCAGGGCAAGCGCGCGACGCTCACGCCGCGCCATTCGGGCAATCTCTGGCTGACGAAACGCCTTGGCGGCGGTTTTGGCGTTGGCGGTGGCCTGAATCTGGTGGGCGCGCGCATGGCCGACCCGCTGAACACGGTGACGCTGCCCGGCTACGTTACGGCCGACTTCATGGCGTGGTATGCGTACAAGCGGATGACGCTGCAACTCAACGTCTACAACGTGTTCAACAAGGGCTACATCGTCTCCGCACACGGCTCCAGTCCCAACCTGAACATGCCGGGCGCGCCGCGCAGCGCCATGGTGACGCTGCGCTACGAAATGTGAGGTGGCGGGCGGAACACATGCCGCTCGCGCGCGAGGAAGCGCCCGCGACGCCTCGCGCGGGCGGCCGCGCCCGCCCAACCGACCTGGCGTGGCCGACGTGAGACCGGCCGCGCCACGCCTGCCGGCGCAGCGGCTCGCCGATTACTTCTGCGCCGCGTCCAGCGGCACCTCCAGTCCCGCCTTGACGTGGCTCATCGTCACGAGCGTCTTGAAGCGCTTGACGTTGTTGCTCTCGAAGAAGAGCGCTCGGGTGAGTTCGGTGTACTGCGCCATGTCGCGTACCACCATGATCACGACGAAGTCGCATTCTCCCGCGACGTAATAGCACTGCTGCACCTGCGGACACGCGAGGAAGCTGCGCTTCATGGCGTCGAGCAGGTCCAGCCGCTCGTTCTCGACCTCCACTTCGGTAATGACCGTCAGGGGATAACCCACGCTTGCGGGATCGACCAGCGTGACGGTCTTGCGCGTCACGCCCTCGTCCGCAAGCTTCCTGAGCCGCCGGTTTACCGCCGCGGACGACAGATTCACCTGCGCGCCGAGCGCATGCTGGGGAGTGGTCGCGTCTCGCTGAATCGCCGCGAGCAGGGCGACGTCGTAACTGTCCAGGCTCATGATGCGCAACAAAAATTCGTTTTGAACGCCCAAAACGCGCGATTACTACGCGCGCGTCGGAATATTATTCAGGCTATCCGATGATACTCCGCTAGCGGTGACGCGCGCACCCGCCGCGTCCGCCAGCGAAGACGGCGCCGCCCGAGCAGGCGTCCCAACCCTTGCTCGCCCCCCTACGGGCCTCTTGCTCGCTCTTGCTCATCCTTACGCGTCCTCACCCATCCCTTACTTATCCCTTACCCATCCCTTACCCATCCCTTACCCGCCAACACATCACTGACTCATGCAAGCTTCGAAAGTCGCCGCCCCCCTCCGTCTGAACGGTTCCGTTCTGTTGCAGCAGCTTCGCGAGCTGGGCGAAATCGGCGCCGATCCCGTCGCAGGCGGGCGCACGCGCATTGCCCTCACGGACGCCGAGAAAGCCGGTCGGGATCGGGTCGTCGCGTGGATGCGCGAACTCGATCTCGACGTGCAGATCGACCGCATCGGCAACATCTTCGGCACGCTCGCTGCCGAGGCAGCCTCCGGCGATGCGCCCTTGCGCCCGCTCATGATGGGCTCGCACATCGACACGGTGGTCAACGCCGGTGCGCTTGACGGCTGCTACGGCGTGCTGGGCGGACTGGCCGTCGTGCGAGCGTTTCGCGACGCCGGCATCTCGCCATCGCGACCGATTACCGTGGCCGCATTCACCAACGAAGAGGGCGCGCGTTTTCACCCGGACATGATGGGCTCGCTCGTGCATGCGGGCGGCTTGCCGCTTGACGAGGCGCTCGACGCCATCGGCACGGACGGTGCCCGCCTTGGCGACGAACTCGTGCGCATCGGTTACGCCGGCGACATGGCGCCGGGCACGCTCGTGCCGCACGAGTACCTCGAACTGCATATCGAGCAAGGGCCGATTCTCGAAGCCGAGGGGCTGGAGATCGGCGTCGTCGAAAACCTGCAAGGGATCTCGTGGCAGCAGGTCACCGTAGAGGGCAACGCCAATCATGCGGGTACGACGCCGACTCGTCTGCGCCACGACGCCGGTTACGTCGCCGCCGCGGCTGTCGCCGAGCTTCGCCGCATCGCGGTGGCCTCGGGCACCACCCTCGCGACGGTCGGCACGTTGCGCGTCGAGCCCGGCGTCATCAACGTGATCGCGCGCAAGGCGGTGTTTACCGTCGACATGCGCGACCCGGACGAGCAGCGTCTTGCCGCCGGCGAAGCGCGCTTTGCGGAATTTCTGGCGACCCTTGCGAGGGAAGAGGGCGTGCGCGTGACGACCGAGCGGCTGGCGCGCTTCTCGCCCGTCGTCTTCGATGCCGCACTCGCCGAGGCGATCGAAGCCAGCGCGAAGCGCATGGGCCTGTCGTACAAGCGCATGACGTCGGGCGCCGGCCACGACGCGCAGATGATCGCGCGCATCGCGCCCGCCGCCATGATTTTCGTGCCGAGCCGCGGGGGCATCAGCCACAACCCACGCGAGCATACCGATGACGACCAGTTGGTGCACGGCGCCGAGGTCCTGCTCGACGTCGTCGCACAGCGGCTCGGCATCGCGCGCTGAATCGGGGCCCGGCGATGCCCATGGACGCCACGGACGCCATAGACGCCCATAGACGCCCACGCCCATCAACGAGGTTTGCGAACGCGCGTCGCAACGCGGCGTCCGCCGGGCGCTGGCAAGGCAATTCGCCGGCTCATTCGTCTCATGTCTCATTCGCCTCATTCGCTTCATTTGCTTTACCGGAGCCCCCCAATGCTTTACGTCAATCCGCATGTCATGCGCGCGCCGTATCCCGCGCCGCTTCAGGACATCATGAGCATCGCCCGCGCGCAGCAGAGCCGCACATGGCTCTCGCACTGGAGCGGGTTGCGCCCGGGCAGTACGCCGTTGCGCGTCCTGCCTGAGCTGGCCGCCGAACTGGGCGTGAGCGGTGTGCTGGTGAAGGACGAAGCGCGGCGCTCGTCGCTCGGCAGCTTCAAGGCATTGGGCGCGCCGATCGCGCTCGCGCGCCTGCTGCTGCGCGAATACGGCGGATACGATGAATACGGCGAACATGGCGAACACGGGGAACATGGCGGAAGTGGCGTCACGGCCGCCACGCTGTTCCAGGGCGAGCACCGCGATGCGCTGTCGGACTTCACCGTGATCAGCGCCACCGACGGCAATCACGGACGCGCGCTCGCGGCCGCGGCGCAGAGCATCGGCTGCCGTTGCGTGATCGTGCTGCACGCCCACGTGAGCGAAGAGCGCGAGCAGGCGATCGCCGCGCACGGTGCGCGGATCGTTCGCATCGCGGGCAACTACGACGACTCGGTGGCCGAGGCGGCGGCGCTCGCGCATCGCCATGGCTGGCACGTGGTTTCGGACACCTCCTACGAAGGCTATGAGGCGATTCCGCGCGACGTCATGCAAGGTTATGGCGTGATCGCAGCCGAGATCGAGGAGGCGCTGCACGCCGACGGCCAGGCGTGCCCGCTGACGCACGTCTTCCTGCAGGGTGGGGTGGGCGGACTGGCTGCCGGCGTCGTGAGCTATGTGTGGGAGCGCTGGGGCGCGTGGCGTCCGACGTTCGTGGTCGTCGAGCCGGTGCAGGCCGACTGCCTGTATCAAAGCGCGATGGCCGGCAAGCCGGCATCCGCGTCGGGTTCGGTCGACTCGGTCATGGCCGGGCTGGCGTGCGGCGAAACCTCGCCGCTGGCGTGGCGTTTCCTGCAACCGTCGGTCGACGCGTTCATGACCGTCACCGACGCGCAGGCCGTCGCCGCGATGCAGCGGCTTGCGCGCGGCAGCGAGCGCGACGCGCCCTTCGTCGCCGGCGAATCGGGGGCGGCGGGACTGGCCGGCCTGATGCAGGCGGCCGCTTCGCCGGAGATGGCGCAGGCTATCGGCCTGGACGCGGCGTCGCGCGTGTTGCTGATCAACACGGAGGGCGCCACGGCGCCGTCCGTGTATGCCGAGCTCGTCGGCGAGCCGGCGGATTCGGTGCTCGCGCGCGGGCAGGCGTGGCACGCACGCCGACAGACTCACGGAGGGAGCCTCGCATGACGCAGGACATCTATTTCGCCAAGGCGCTGCGTGCATGGCGGCACGCGTTTCACCGTCAGCCGGAGACCGGCTTCGAGGAGGTGGGCACGTCGCAGACGGTCGCGAAGATCCTGGAGAGCCTCGGGCTGGACGTGCATCGCGGCATCGGCGGCACCGGCGTGGTCGCGAGTCTGCGTGCCGGCGACGGCAAGGGCGTCATCGGCATTCGCGCCGACATGGACGCATTGCCCATCGCGGAGAACGCACCGGGTCGCGAGCATGCGTCGCAGGTGAGCGGCAAGATGCACGCCTGCGGACACGACGGCCACATGTCGATGGTGCTGGGCGCGGCGAAGCTGCTCGCCGAGTCGCGCGACTTCAACGGCACCGTCCGTTTCATCTTTCAGCCGGCCGAGGAGCATGGCCGGGGTGCGCGCGCGATGATCGCCGACGGCCTGCTGGAGCGCTTTCCCATCGACGCGATCTATGGCGTACACAACATGCCCGGCATTCCGAGCGGGCACATCGCCACGCGCGCGGGCGGCATCATGGCGAGCGAGGACAACTTCGTCATCCGCATTCGCGGCAAGGGCACGCACGCGGCGCGTCCGCACATGGGCGTCGATCCGCTCGTGATCGGCGCACAGATTGTGGTGGCGCTGCAAACGGTGGTCTCGCGCAGTGTCGATCCGGGCATGTCCGCGGTGGTGTCGTGCACGGAGTTCATCACCGACGGCATTCGCAACGCGATTCCGACGAACGTCGTGATCAAGGGCGACACCCGCAGCTACACACCGCAAGTGCAGCGGCTGCTCGAGTCGCGCATGCGCGAGATCTGCACGGGCATGTGCGCGATGCATGGTGCGCACTGCGAGTTCGAATACACGCACGAGTTCGCGCCGACGGTCAACCATGCCGAAAATACGGCGCTCGCCGTGCGGGCGGCGAGCGCGGTCGTGGGGGCGGCGATGGTCGACGCGGACGTGGCGCCGGTAATGGCGTCGGAGGATTTTGGCGTTTTTCTTCAGCACGTGCCGGGCAACTTCGCCTTCATCGGCAACGGCTGTGGCGACGAACCCGGCGCGACCCCGCTGCACAACGCGGGGTACGACTTCAACGACGCGATCTTGCCGGTGGGCGCGCGCTATTTTGCGCAGATCGTGCGTGAGAGCTTGCCGCGCTGAGCGGTCCGTTCCGGACGTGTCGGCGCCTAGCGCACCGCCGCGAGCGGCGCCGTCCCGGCGTTGAGGATGGCCTCCGGTAATTCGCGCACGGCCTCCAGCGTCTTGCGGATGTGGGCGGCAAGCAGTGCGGCGGCCCGGTCCGCGTCGCGCGCGAGGCACGCATCGAAGATGGCCTGATGTTCTTCGTGAACGTCGCGCGGCACCGGCCGGTGCGTGATCGACAGGCGCCGGTATCGTTCGGACTGGCGATACAGGATCGCCAGGAAGTGATGCAGCCAGCGCGACGGGCATGCGCGGATCAACGCCTCATGGAACGCGCGATTGCGCGCCTCCCACTGCGCAAACCGGTTGCCGCCGCCATCCCTGCCGTTGCCGCTGTCTTCCTCATCGCCCACATCGCCCACATCGCCCTCCTCGCCATCTCCTTTTCCTTCCTTGCCTTGCGCCGCACCCCCCAGTCGCTCCTCGGCGAGCGTGAGCAGGTGAAACGCGCTCGTCAGGTCAGCCTCCCAGGCGTCGTCGCCCAGCGACACGGACTGGCGTAGCGCTTCGGTCTCCAGTTGCACCCGCGTCTCGGTAATGTCGATGAAGTCGGCCAGCGAGATCGGCGTGACGCGAAAGCCGCGATGCCCGTGCTGCACGACGAGCGCATCGGCGACGAGCAGCGCGAGCGCCTCGCGCAGCGTGCCGGCGCCCACCTCGTAGCGATCTTTCAGGTGCTCGACGCGCAACTTCTCTCCCGGTGCGAGCCGCCCTTGCACGATGTCGGCGCGCAGGCGCAGGTAGGCGCTTTGCGCGAGCGTGGCGTCGGCGGCCTGGAGGGAAAACGGACTGGAGCTGTGCATACGGTGCGTGGGGGGCTGGAAGATGGGCAGGGGAGATGGGCTGGGCGATGAACTGGGCGATGAACTGGGCGATGAGCCGGGCGTAAGGGGACGTTGCGGGAAGTTGCGTGACGTTGCGGGACACTGCGCGTGCGCGGTGTGTCGGGAATGCCGAGATTATAAGCAACTTGCTCCGGATTTTCGTTAAATTAAATAAAAATCGATATAAATAAAAATTCTCGAGAAAATGTTGACGGCGACGGGCGGGCGGATTTATCGTGTGCGGCATGCCGTGAGCGGCGCGCCGCCGCCCGAGCGGCCCGGACCAACCCAATACGGCCCGATACAACCCGATACAACGAGAGAGCGAGACATGAAGGATTTCCAGAATTTCATCAACGGCGAGTGGGTGTCGACCGCCCGCACGTTCGAGAACCGCAACCCCGTGGACAACGGCCTCATCGGGCACGTGCATGAAGCCGGGCGTGCGGAAGTGGACGCCGCCGTGCGCGCCGCCCGCGCCGCGTTGCAGGGACCGTGGGGCAAGATGACCGTCGCGCAGCGCGTGGAACTGCTGCACGCGGTGGCCGACGGCATCCATCGCCGTTTCGACGACTTCCTCGCCGCGGAGATTGCCGACACGGGCAAGCCGCACGGTCTGGCAAGCCATCTCGATATCCCGCGCGGCGCCGCGAACTTCAAGGTCTTCGCGGACATGATCAAGAACGTGCCGACGGAGTCGTTCGCGATGGTGGCCCCGGACGGCGGCAACGCGCTGAACTACGGCGTGCGCACGCCGCGTGGCGTGATTGCCGTGATCTGTCCGTGGAACCTGCCGCTGCTGCTCATGACGTGGAAGGTCGGCCCCGCGCTGGCCTTCGGCAACACCGTCGTCGTGAAACCGTCCGAAGAAACGCCGGCGACCGCCACGCTGCTTGGCGAGGTCATGAACGAGGTGGGGGTGCCGGCTGGCGTGTACAACGTCGTTCATGGCTTCGGGCCTGATTCGGCCGGCGCCTTCCTCACGGAACATCCCGGCGTGAACGGCATCACGTTCACCGGTGAGACGCGCACCGGCGAAGCGATCATGAAAGCCGCCGCGAATGGCGTGCGTCCGGTCTCGTTCGAACTCGGCGGCAAGAACCCGGGCATCGTGTTCGCGGATGCCGATTTCGACAAGGCTGTCGCCGGCATTGCGCGCTCGAGCTTCGACAACAGCGGTCAGGTCTGCCTCGGCACGGAACGCGTCTACGTTCAGCGCCCGATCTTCGAGCGCTTCGTGGCGGCGCTCAAGGCGCGCGCGGAGTCGCTGACGCCCGGCGATCCGTATGCGCCCGGGACGACCTTCGGGCCGCTCGTCTCGCAGGTGCACCGCGAGAAGGTGCTGTCGTATTACGCGAAGGCGCGCGAGGAAGGGGCGACGGTGGTCACCGGCGGCGGCGTGCCCGACATGCCCGCGTCGATGAAGGAAGGCGCCTGGGTGCAGCCCACGATCTGGACGGGGCTGCCGGAGACCGCATCGGTCATTCGTGAAGAGATCTTCGGGCCATGCTGCCACATCGCGCCGTTCGACACGGAGGAGGAAGTCATCGAGATGGCGAACGCGACGCCGTATGGCCTTGCGGCTACCGTGTGGACCACCGACGTGAGCCGCGCGCATCGCATGGGCGCCGCGCTCGAAGTCGGTGTGTGCTGGGTCAACGCCTGGTTCCTGCGCGACCTCCGGACCGCCTTCGGTGGCGCGAAGCAGTCGGGGATCGGACGTGAAGGCGGTGTGCACTCGCTCGAGTTCTACACCGAACTGCGCAACGTCTGCGTGAAGCTCTGAGTCCACCCGCCGACAGCACGGCCCAATGGAACGCTCGGCGCTCGCGAGGACGCTTTGCCGCCGAGCGTCGGTGCGCTACGCCGTTTGCGAGGCGCTCGCCGCCATCGCCCGCGCCAGGCGGGCCACGCCTTCGTCGATGGCGTCCACGGCCGGCGCGGCGAACGACAGGCGCAACGACGATTCGGCTGCATCGTCTGTATTGGCTGCATCGTTCGCATAGAAGGCCTTGCCCGGTACGAACAGCACCTTCTGCGCGATCGCGTGCGGCAGCAGCTCGCTGGTCTTTCGCGCCGACAATCGCGCCCACACGAACATGCCGCCCTGCGGCGCGTGGAATTGAATGGCGCTGCCCAGCCGCTCGCGCAGGGCGTTGCACATGGCCTCGCATTTGCGCCGGTACGCGTCGGTGATCTCGGGCAAATGCCGGCTCAGTGCGCCGTTTGCCAGATACTCGGCCGCCACGGCTTGCGTCCACGGCACGCTGCACAGGTCGACCGTCTGCTTGGCGATCACGCATCGGCGCGCGATCTCCGGCGGTGCGATCGTCCAACCGATCCGCAAGCCGGGCGCCACGATTTTGGACAAGCTCGAAAAATGCACGACCCAATCGCGCGACCCCGGCACTTCGGGGGTCAGCGCGAGCAGGGACGGCACCGCTTCGCCCGCGAAGCGCAGGTCGCCGTAAGGATCGTCCTCGACGATCACGAATCGATATTCCACGGCGAGCTTCAGCAGGGCAATGCGCCGCTCGCGCGACAAGGTCGCGCCCGTCGGGTTCGCAAACGTCGGCACCGTGTACAGCAGCTTCGGGGCCACGATCCTTCCCTCGCGCAGCTGGGCGGACAAATGGCCGACGTCGAGCCCGTCCGCGTCCACCGGCGCGGTCACGATGGTTGCCTGCTGCAGGCGCAGCGCCTGCAACGTGGCCGGATACGCGGGCTGCTCCGTGACGACGACATCCCCTGGCGCCACCATCACGCGCAGTAGCAGGTCGAGCCCCTGCTGGGAGCCGGTCGTCACCAGCAGTTCCTGCGCCGCGCACGGCGCGCCGCGTGAAGCCATCAACGCGACGAGTTGCGCCTTGAGTTCGGCCAGGCCGTCGGTCGGACCGTATTGCAGGCACCGCGTCGGCTGCGCGAAGGCGCGGGCCTGTGCGGCCGCCAGCCCCGCGCCGTCGAACAGGTCGCTCGCCGGATAGCCGCCGGCGAACGAAATCATGCCGGGCTCGGACAGGTATTTGAACAGCTCACGGATCGGCGAGCCGGCCGGATCGGCAAACGGAGAAGTGAACGCGTACATGGAGGCTTTGCTATCGCGACTTCACTCGATCGAGAAGTCGATGCCTTGCGCGAGCGGCAGGGCCGACGAGTAGTTGACAGTGTTGGTCGCACGGCGCATGTAGCCCTTCCATGCGTCCGAACCCGACTCGCGACCGCCGCCCGTTTCCTTTTCGCCGCCGAACGCGCCGCCGATTTCCGCACCGCTCGGACCGATGTTCACGTTCGCGATGCCGCAGTCGCTGCCCGCCGACGACGTGAAGCGCTCGGCTTCGCGCAGATCGGTCGTGAACACGCACGAGGACAGACCGTGCGAGGCGGCGTTGTTTGCCTCGATGGCTTCCGCGAAGTCGCTGTACTTCAGGACGTACAGGATCGGTGCGAAGGTTTCGCTCAGCACCACTTCCGTCTGCGACGGCATTTCGACGATCGCCGGCTTCACATAGAAACCGTTCTCGGCGCCGGCTACGACGTGGCGCTCGCCGCCGGTCACCTTGCCGCCTTGCGCGCGCGCGCGCTCGAGCGCGTCCTGCATGCGCCTGAATGCGCCTTCGTCGATCAGCGGCCCCATGAGCGTGCCGCGCTCCAGCGGATTGCCGATCGCGACCTTGCCGTACAGCGCCTTCAGACGCTCGAGCGTCTTGTCGTAGACGCTCTCGTGCACGAACAGGCGGCGCAGCGTGGTGCAGCGCTGACCGGCCGTGCCCACTGCCGAGAACAGAATGCCGCGCAGGGCGAGCTCCATGTCGGCGCTGCCCGTGACGATGCCGGCATTGTTGCCGCCGAGCTCCAGGATCGAGCGACCAAAGCGGCGCGCCACTTCCACACCGACCTTGCGGCCCATCTCGGTGCTGCCCGTCGCGCTCACGATGGCGGAGCGCCGGTCGGCGACCAGCGCCTCACCCACCTCGCGGCCGCCGATTACGAGCGCCGTCAGGCCCTCCGGGGCATCGCCGAATTCGGCAATGACTTCTTCCATCAGCTTGTTCACGGCCAGTGCGCTCAGCGGCGTTTTCTCCGACGGCTTCCACACCACGGCGTTGCCGCACACGAGCGCGAGCGCCGCGTTCCACGACCAGACGGCGACCGGGAAGTTGAACGCCGAGATGACCGTACACACGCCCATCGGATGCCACGTCTCGGCCATGCGGTGCCCCGGGCGCTCGGAAGCGATCGTCAGACCGTACAGCTGGCGCGACAGGCCAACCGCGAAGTCGCAGATGTCGATCATTTCCTGCACTTCGCCCAGGCCCTCCTGCAGGATCTTGCCGGCTTCGAGCGTAACCAGCGCGCCCAGCGCCTGCTTGCGCTCGCGCAGCTTCTCGCCGAGCAGCCGCACGAGTTCGCCGCGGCGCGGCGCCGGCACGTTGCGCCATGTCGTGAAGGCGCTCTGCGCGCGCGCCAGTGCGTGCTGGGCGTCGGCCACCGAGGCGCTCGCCACGCGGCCGATCAGCGCGCCGTCGATCGGCGAATGCACGGCGATGTCGCCGCTCTCGGCCAGCTTGGCGATGCCCAGTTCGTTGAGAATGGAAGATGCGTTCACGTTGTTACCCCTTATGGAATTCAATGTTGGCCGACGGTGTTGCAATCGCGCCGGCGGTAAAGCGCGCAGCATGGGCACACGCCGCCATTGTGCGCCGGCTGCGAGCCGAGACTCATTTGGCGTTGGCCGTCATCTTGAAAATGCCCTGTGCGTTGCCGGCGTCGAAACGCAGGTCGATCTTCCAGCGGCGCTCAGCGGTGTCGTACTCGCGATGGCGCGTGATGAACTCGTAGAACGAGCCCGGCACCTCGCGCGTGACGGTCTCGCCGTCCTTGCCGCGGAATTCCCGGCGCACCGTGTCGGCGCGATACGCGGTCTGGAACACGCGTCCCGAGCGCGAGCGCTCGACCTCGGGTTTCATCGGGCGGCCCTTGGCCTTCTCGGCGTCGGAGAGCGCGAAGACGTCCGCCACGCGGTCGGTCGCGTGGTTGAACGCGTTGCCCTCGGTCGCGATCCACGCCATTTCGGCGGATTCGGCCAGCAGCAGTTCATAGTCGGCTTCGCTCGGCATGTCGTGCTGACGCGCGAACGCCCCCACGATCACCGGCAGCAAGGCCTGTGCGCTTTCGAGCGGCAGCGTGCCGTCGCGCTCGAGCTCCCACAACTGGCCGACGGCGGCCGGCGTCAACGGATCGCGCGAGGTACCGACCACGCGCGACACCGCTTGCTGGAACGTCTCCGAAAAGCGCTCCGGGTGCAGCTCGCTCACGAAAAACTGCGAAATTTCTTCGGGGGCGTCTTCATGCGCGTAGGCTCGGCCCGTCATGCCCAGACGGTCGAGCGCATAGCGACCGTTCAGACGGAAGCCGAGCGGGCGCAGGATACGCGTGAAGGCCGCCTCGCCCGGCGGTAGCGCGCCGTTTTCATGCCAGCGCACGGTGCGCAACGCGCCATGGTCGAAATAGACGCTGCCGCCGTTCGCGATCGTCTCTTCAGTGTAGGTCCGGCCATTCGGCGAACGCGCCAGTAGTCCCTCGAACAGCGCCATGTTCATGGCCTGCGCCAACTCGGCGCGGCTCACGTGGTCCGGCTCGCAGTCGGCGAGGATCGACGGGGAATTAAGTGTGGCGAACAGCGCGTCGGTACGCGTCTGCCCAATCAGGGAGACCAGCAGGGACTGCACGTTGGCATTGCGCATCGGTTTGTCTCGCAGGGAGGGCGCCGTCTTGGGCGGCGCCACGGAGTGTCAGGGCTCGGCATGCAAGCAAAGGCGGCGCCCCCGGGGCTGGCTCCCTACCTCTTGCAGTGACAGCATTATTGAAACGGACTGGGCGCGCGTAAAGCGAGATAAAATTGCCACTTGATGCGTTTTTGGAATCAACATGCGTAAATTCAAGACGCCCGGCACCGCCGCGCTGCTGGCGTTCGAGGCTGCCGCCCGGCACGAGAGCTTCACTCACGCGGCGCGCGAGCTGTTTCTTACGGAGAGCGCCGTGTCGCGTCAGATTGCCACGCTCGAAGCGCAGCTCGGCGTGCGTCTTTTCGTGCGGGCCAAGCAACGCGTGGTGCTCACGCGCGCCGGGCGACTCTACAGTACGCAGGTGCGCCGCACGCTCGAGCAACTGGATCGCGACACGCTCTCGATCATGGCGCATGGCAGCGGCGGCGGGTATCTGGAGCTGGCGGTGCTGCCGACTTTCGCGTCGGAGTGGTTGATTCCGCGAATGAAGGACTTCAACGAACGCCACCCGGACGTGCGCGTGAACATGGGCGTTCACACGGATCTCTTCACATTCGACGAGACCCACTTCGAAGCGGCCATTCACTTCGGGCAGCCGACGTGGCCCGGCACGTCGTCGGACTATCTGTTCGGGGAAGAGGTGGTGCCGGTCTGTCGGGCGTCGCTACTGGACGGCCCGGTGCGCTCGGCGGCCGATCTGCTGGCGTATCCGCTGCTGCACTCGACGACGCGCCCGAGCGCCTGGACGCGCTGGTTCGCCGAGCAGCGCATCGAAGACAATCGCACGCTGCAAGGCGTGCGCTACGAGCTGCACACGATGCTCATCGCCGGGGCGGCGGCCGGGCTCGGGGTGGCGCTCGTGCCGAAGTTCTTCGTGGAAGGGCAACTCGACGCGCTGGGCCTCGTGATCCCGTTCGACGTGAAGAGTGTGGCCGAGTCGGCGTATTACCTCGTGTATCCGACGGAACTCACGCATGGGCAGCCACTGAGCGTCTTTCGCGAGTGGCTGCTGCGTCAGGCGAGCGCCTATCGTCCGGGTCGCGGTCCGGATCAGCGCCCGGTGTAGCGGCCCGGCCGGTGCCATGCCACGACCATGCCGCTCATCGCAACGGCCGAGAGCGCCGACCACGCGACGCGGCCAGCCGGAATGGTGGCGAGCGAGGCGAGCAGAATCGTCGCGTCGATGCAGACCTGCGAGATGCCGGCGTTGATGCCGCGCTCGCGTTGCAGCCACAGCGTGACGATGCCGGTGCCGCCCACGCCAGCCCCGTGCCGGGCCAATGCCAGGATGCCCATGCCGCACAGCGTGCCGCCGACGAACGAGGCGAACAGCGGATTGATGAAGGCCACGTTGAACGTCTGCGGCATGGCCGCAAGCGCGAAGGTGATGCCGAAGCTCGCGACGGTGGACTTGAGCGCGAAGCGCGGGCCCATCGTGAAATACGCGAACAGGAAGAACGGTATGTTCACCAGCGTGAAGATGGTGCCAACCGGCAGCGGAAAGACATAGGAGGCGAGCAGTGCAATGCCGGCCACGCCGCCGGTCACCAACCCGGCGGCCTTGAGCAGCACCAGACCCACCACCACAAAGGCCATGCCGATGATCATCGCGTAGATGTCTTCGAACACGGAGTGCGGAACGCCGATTGTGTCGGTTGCCGCAATGGCGCCGCGGGTCTTGCCCGCCATCGCGCCCGTTTCGTGTTTCATGATCTGTCAATCGAGGACAACGAGACGGCGCGTCCGACTCTCCTTGTGTCGTCACGCGCCGCCAGAGATTTC
Source organism: Pandoraea sp. CB10b_02 (assembly GCF_002216225.1). Taxonomy (NCBI): domain Bacteria; kingdom Pseudomonadati; phylum Pseudomonadota; class Betaproteobacteria; order Burkholderiales; family Burkholderiaceae; genus Pandoraea; species Pandoraea sp. CB10b_02. Next base: position 41,764 of record NZ_NJGW02000004.1, on the reverse strand, counting down.
CCGCGTCGCTGTCTCGGGCGACGCGCAGCTTCACAGCTTGTTATGAATGGATAAATGCCCTATCAGGCTACGTGGTGGACCCAGCCGAACGGATCGGCGACCTTGCCGCGCTGGATGCCCGTGAGCTGATCGCGGATACGCCTGGTCACCGGACCTTCGCCGCCGTCGCCGATGTTGAATTCGCCCTTGGCATGACGCACTTGCCCGATGGCCGTGACGACCGCCGCCGTGCCGCACGCGAACGTTTCCTTCACGCGGCCGCTGGCCGCATCGGCCTGCCACTGCGCGAATTCATACGGCGTTTCATTGACCGTCAGGCCCTCGCGCTTGGCCAGTTCGATGATCGAGGCGCGCGTGATGCCCGGCAGGATGGTGCCCGAGAGCGGCGGCGTTTGCAGCGAACCGTCGTCCATCACGAAGAAGACGTTCATGCCGCCCAGTTCTTCGATCCAGCGATGTTGGGCGGCGTCGAGGAACACCACCTGGTCGCAGCCCTTGGCGCTCGCTTCGGTCTGCGCGATGAGGCTGGCGGCATAGTTGCCGCCGCACTTGGCCGCGCCGGTGCCGCCGGGGGCGGCGCGCGTGTACTGGTCTGACACCCACACGGTCACGGCCGACTTGCCCGGCTTGAAGTACGGGCCGACCGGGCACGCGATCACGCAGAAGATGTACTCCTGCGCGGCGCGCACGCCCAGGAAGCTCTCCGAGGCGAACATGAACGGGCGGATGTAGAGGCTGCTGCCCTCGGCGCTCGGGATCCACGCCCGGTCGATGTCGACGAGCTTTTCCACGGCTTCGAGGAACACGGCCTCGGGCAGCTCCGCCATCGACATGCGCTGTGCCGACTCGCGAAAGCGCCGGGCGTTCGCCTGCGGGCGGAACAGCGAGATCTTGCCGTCTTCACCGCGATAGGCCTTCATCCCTTCGAAAATTTCCTGCGCGTAGTGCAGCACGGCGCACGCCGGATCGATCTCGAACGGCCGGCGGGCTTCCACCTTCGCGTCGTGCCAGCCCTTGCCCTCGGTCCAGCGGATCGTGACCATGTGGTCCGTGAACACGCGCCCGAACACCGGGTTCGCCAGCTTGGCGGCCACCTGGTCGGCGGGGGTAGGGTTGGCGTGCGGCTCCACGACAAAACGCAGTTCAGTATTGGCGCTCATGTTTCTTCAATGTCTCGGCAGAGGGGGCTTTGAGTCGTCAGTGCCGTTAACGTAAACGGCAAGGTGGCGGTATTTTCCTCCTTCGCGGCCTGCCTGTCGACTGCCTTCACCGTTTCCCGCGTCACGTCGCCGTTTGTGTGGCCATCGCGCTGGGAAAAGTCGCAATTCAATCGGTTTTTGGTGGAAAAGCGCGAGATTTCAGATGATTTGACGAAAACAGGCCACGGCCGCAGCCGTGCGCCGCCTCGGCCGAACCCCACGGGGACGTGGCGTGGCCGAGTGTAAAAAATCGTTTCCTGTCACAGGACGGCCGACACTCTGCATTTAACATCGCAACGGGAAGACGCCGGCAACGCTGCCGGGTTGCGGCCTCAGCCGCAGCCGCCGCCGCAGTCACCCCCGTCAGCAATCGGCAAATCGGCGGCTCCTGGCGTTCGGGACAAGGGTGGGAGGACTGATGAAATCGTCGACGATTCGGATGTTGCGCGCATACCTGCTGGTGGCTTCGCTGGGAGCCGTCTGTATCGACGCGTGCGTGGTGATCGCCATGCTCGTTTTCGACATTCCGGCGCGAGTGTTTACCTCGGGAGACTTCCGAATCGCCATGGCCGCTTCGTTGCTGCTGCTCGTGCTGGCCGCACGCTCGGCAGCGCAATGCGCGTTCAACGCCGCGCTCGCAAGCCGCCACGCCAGGGTGGACGGTGCGCGCGGCAATGGCGAGGTCGCCTTGCGCGACGACTGTCCGTACCGGCCGCTGGTGCTGCTGCATGTACGCATTCATCGCCAAGGGCTGACGCTCATGCCGAGCTGACGCCGGCCTGAAGTCCGCCCGCCGCCAGATTCGCCGCCAGATCCGCCGCCCGCGGCGGGCGCGTCATCGCGAGCCATTCCTGCACGGCGGGACGCGCGAACTGATGGCGGGCATACGCCGCGAGCGCGGGCGGCACCACGTCGTCGTTGTACACCAGGCGATTGAGCATCAACGCGAGATCGACGTCCGCGATGCACCATTGGTCGAACAGCGACAGACGGCCGTCGGGCAGCAGGCTTTGGGCGATCGCGATCAGTTTGCTCGCCGCGGCGTAGCCGGCGTCCGAGAGCGGCCGGTCGGACGCGCGGTAGAAGATGACCTCCGTCGAGCGCTCCTCGCGCAGTGCACCGAGATCGCTGCGCAGCCACGCCTGCACCTGGCGGGCGCGGGCGCGTTCCCGGGCGCCGGCCGGATAGACCGGCGCAGCCGGCGACACCGTCTCCAGATACTCGCTAATGGCCGATGACTCCGACAACGTGAAGTCACCATGCACCAGCGTGGGCACGCGCCGCGTGAGCGACATGTCGGCGAAGCTCGTCTCGTGATGCGCGCCCTGGCCGAGATCGACCGTGCGCAGCTCGAACGGCAGTCCTTTCTCGCGCAACGTGACGAACACCGACAGCGCATAGGGACTGGAGAACTGTGAATCCACGTAGAGGGTGAACGAGGCGGGGGCAGCGGCTGACACGATGAACTCCTGAGGTGAGGATGGGAGAAAAACGGCGCGTTGGCGGCATGTCCGAAAGGGCGCGCGCGACGGCGATCGAGTCGCCATGTTGCCGCACCGGTGCGGTGATAAGCTACTGCACGAATCGACGGCAAGCTGTGAGTCACGTTCACACCTTGCCGATGGCGCTCGCGTGCGTGCGCCCGCCCGAACCCGCTGAAATGTTGCCGACGACCATGAACGCACCCCATCGCGCCCGTCCGCCGCTGGCCAATCTCGAAACCGTCTGTCTCGTGGCGCGCCACGGCTCGTTTACGGCCGCGGCCGAGGCAAGCGGCCTCACGCACGGGGCGATCAGCCGCCGCGTGGGCGCCGTGGAAAACTGGCTGGGCTGCGCGCTGTTCGAGCGGCACGGGCGCGGCGTCAGCCTGACGTGCGACGGCCAGCGTTTTCTGGGCCGCATCGAGCATGCGTTCGACGTGATCGACGCGGCCGCCGATCAGTGGCATCAGGCGCGCAAGGCGCCGGCGGTCCGGCTGAGCGTCGTGCCGTCGTTCGCCAAGCTGTGGCTATTGGAGCGGCTGCAATCGCTCGAAGCCGGGCAGCCGTTCATCAACATCCAGGTCGCGACGGAACATCGCAACGCCGATGTCGGCGCGGGCGAGGTCGACATCGCGCTGCGTTACGGCCGCGGCGGCTGGAGCGCGGTCGACTCGGAGCCGTTGATGGCCGAGACGCTATACCCGGTCGCGTCGCCCGAGGTGGCGGCGCGTCTGAAGGGCGCGAGTGCGTCCGACATGCTCGCCATGCCGCTGCTGCATGACTCCGATCTGACCGGGTGGCGGGCGTGGTGCGGTGCGCAAGGCGTCTCGCTCAGACCGAGGGCGCGTGATCGCCGCTTCGAGGACTACACGGTCGTGCTGGCCGCGGCCGAAGCGGGGCTGGGCATTGCGCTCGCGCGGGCGCCGCTGGCCGACGCCGCGATCGCCAAAAGCCGCCTCCAGCGCTTGTCGGACACCGAAGTCGAATGTCCGTTGAGCTACCACATCGTGACGGCCAAGCGCGAGAAGCGGCCGGAAGTGCTGGAGGTCATTGCCCGCCTGCACCGCGCCGCGCAGGCCGGCTCGCGCACGTGAATACCACGATCGCCGCCGCGAGCGTGGGCGGGTTTCCCGCAATGCGCACGTGCGCGGGCGTTGCCTAAAATGCCGCACGGCCATTCACACGACTTTTGCAGGAACGCACCGCTGGGGATGAACTTACGCTCGCTGGATTTGAATCTGTTGCTCGTGTTCGAGTCGCTGTTGCGCACACGCAGTACGACGGTGACGGCCGAGGAACTGAACCTCACGCAGTCGGCTGTGAGCAATGCGCTCAAGCGACTGCGTCTGGCGTTCGGCGACCCGTTGTTCGTGAAGACGCCGCAGGGCATGCTGCCGACGGAGCTCGCCAGCTCGCTCGCCCCGCCCGTGACCGAAGGTCTCGGGCTCATTCGCGGCGCCGTCGAAGCGCCGCACGACTTCGATCCCGCCAAGGCGCAGCGCACGTTCCGTCTCTACCTGAGCGACATCGGGCAATTGATCTTCATCCCGAAACTGATGGCCACGCTCGCCGCCGAGGCGCCGGGCGTTCGCATCGTCACCGTCGACACCACGCCGCGCGAAGCGCAGAGCGCGATGGCGATGGGCGACATCGACCTCACGCTCGGCCTCTTCACGCGCTTCTCGTCGGGCTTTCATCAGCAGCGCCTCTTTCGCGAACACTACGTGGCGCTCGTGCGCGAGGGGCATCCGACGATACGGGGCAAGCTGAGCGCGGACGCATTCCTCAGCGCCGCGCACGCGGTGTATCGCCCCACCGCCGGCAACCACGACGTGTTCGAAACGGCGGTCGAGCAGTGGTTTGCGCAGGCGGGCCGCAAGCGTCACGTGGCGCTGCGCATGGCGCATTCGATGGGGCTCTCGGCGCTTATCGCGGCGAGCGATCTCGTGGTGTGCGTGCCCACGCGCCTCGGTCGGGCGCTCAAGGCCGCCACGGCGCTGCACACCTACGCGCTGCCCTTCGAAGGGCCCGAGTTCGACATCTCCCAGCTCTGGCATGAACGCTTCCACGCCGACGCCGGCCACCGCTGGCTTCGCAGCACCGTCTTCCGCCTGTTTCACGGCGAGGACTGATTCGTCAGCGCGCCTTCGCGCGCCCATGCTGCATCGTTGATTCACGACGTAAATACCGCGCATTTACGCAATTTGTTGGCGTCATTCGTCGCGTCTCCTTATCGTATCCGTCACGACATTCGAATTACATCCGCAGGAGACAGGCGGTGATCAATCTGCACGACATTCGCTACGTGCGGCTGGGCACGCGCGACCTGGAGGGGGCGACACGCTACGCGCGCACCATTCTCGGGTTGCAGGAAGTGCGTCGGGAGGCCGGTTACGTATTCCTTCGCAGCGACAGCCGCGATCATTCCGTTTGCTACTTCGAGGGCGACCCCACCGATCACACGGTGGCCTTCGACGTGGCGAGCGACGCGCATTTCGACGCCGCCGCCGCGCAGCTCGAGGCCATGCGAATCGACTTTCGCCGTGGCACGCGCGACGAAGCCGATCTGCGTCGCGTGGCCGACTTCCTGACGTTTTGCGATCCTACCGGCAACCGGATCGAGCTGGTGCTGCGCGCCGCGCAGACGGGCCGGCGGTATCACGGCGAGCGCGATGCGGGCATCGATTCGTTCAGCCACGTCGGTCTGTGCACGACGCACGCGCGACGCGACGAAGCGTTCTGGACGAGCGTGTGCAACGCCCGCGTGTCCGATCGCATTGGCGACGCACCGCTGCTGCGCATCGACGACGTGCATCACAAGATCGCGCTGTTCCCGGCAAAGCGCGCAGGCATTCAGCATGTGAATTTCCAGGTCAACGGCATCGACGACCTCATGCGCTCGTGGTACTTCCTGCGCGAGCAAGGCGTGCCGATTCGCTTCGGCCCGGGACGCCACCCCACCTCGCACGCGATGTTCCTGTACTTCGCGGGCCCGGACGGCATGGTCTACGAATACTCCACCGGCGTGCGAAAGATCGCACCCGAGGACGAAGCGACTTACGTCCCGCGCCAGTTTCCGTTCGATCCGACCGGTTTCTGCATGTGGGGCGCGAAGCCCGAGATTCCCGAATTTTCGGCCTGACGCGGCGCGTCGCAATTTCACTTCCAATTCCTGGCGGCAAGGCCGCCGGCTGCACATGACACAACACACGTTCGATGCTGCGCGCATCGCCGAACTCGACCGCGCAGTGCGCGTGGCGGCGCGCACGCTCGCCCGCGCGGGCCTCGCGCATGCCTACGGCCATTGCAGCGCGCGCCTCGACGCCGATCACTTCCTCGTGTGCGCGGCGCGTCCGATGGGGCTTCTCGGTGTCGGCGAAGCGGGCACCGTGGTGCCGGTCGAGGGCCCGCTGCCCGACGGCGTGCTCGGCGAGGTGCGCCTGCATCAGCAGATTTATCGGCGGCGTGCCGACATCGGTGCGGTCGCGCGCACCATGCCGGCCCGAACGATGTCGCTCTCCACGCTACGCCGCACGCCGCGCGCCTTGCATGGCCCGGGCGCGTATTTCGCCCCGGGCGTGCCGCTGTGGGACGACCCGCAGTTGATCCGCTCCGACGCACAGGCCGCCGCGGTCATCGACACGATGGGAGAGTGCGCGGCCGTGGTGATGCGCGGCAACGGCGCCGTCGTGGCCGCGGACACGCTCGAGGCGATGGTCGCGCTCACCTGGTATCTCGAGGATGCCGCGCGCGTGGAACTCGACGTGCTCGCCGTGCAGGCGAGCGCGCCGGCTGCCGTGCTCGGCCCCGACGAATGCCGGGCGCGCGCCACGCGCTCGGGCCGGATCATCGAGCGCATGTGGGAGTACCTCTCGGCAGGCGACCCGGAGCTCGCGCCCGGCGCGGGCGCGTGTGCGTCAGCCGTTTCGTTGCGCTAGCAGGTTCTCGATGTAGTTGCCCCCAATGTAGTTGCCCCCAACCGGCGGCGCGGCTTGATACAGAGCGTCCGACAGGCGCCACGGCCCGCCGCGCAGTCCACGGTATCCACCGTACAGGAGACAGACATGGAAATATCCGCCCTGATGAATCGCAGGGGCATCACGCCATTTCAGTGGCGCGTGATTGCCCTGTGCTTTCTGATCGTCACGTTGGACGGCTTCGACACGGCCGCCATCGGCTACCTCGCACCGGCCATCCGCAGCGAGTGGGCCATGGCCACCACCAGTCTCGGCACCGTGTTCGGTGCGGGCCTCGGCGGCCTCATGCTCGGCTGCTTCATCTTCGGCCCGCTCGCCGATCGCATCGGCCGCAAGCGCGTGCTGATCCTCTCCGTGGTCCTCTTCTCGCTGGGCAGCATTGCGTCGGCTTACGTCCACAGCCCCACCGAGCTGGCTGTCATGCGATTCATCACCGGCATCGGTCTTGGCGGCGCCATGCCCAACGCGATCACGCTGAGTTCCGAGTACTGCGCAGAGCGCATGCGCTCGCTGCTGGTGACGGCGACCTTCTGCGGTTTCACGCTCGGGTTTGCAATCGGTGGCGAGATCGTCGCGCAGACGCTGCCGCACATCGGCTGGCGGGGCGTGCTGATCGCGGGCGGCGTGGTGCCGCTCGCCATCGTGCCCGTACTCATGCGCTGGCTGCCCGAATCGATGCGCTATCTCGCGGCGCGCGGCGATCGTGGCCAGCAGTTGCTGGCGATCGCGCGCCACATCGATCCGCAGGTCACGCGCATCGATCCGGAGGTAGCGCCGGCCGGCGCATCGCGCTCGGCCGTGGGCGGTCTCTTCGCACGTCGCTATGTCGTGGGCACGATGCTGCTGTGGGCAACGTACTTCTGCACACTGTGCGCCTTCTACCTGCTCACGAGCTGGCTGCCGCTGGTCGTGAAGGACGCGGGCTACACGCTGTCCGAAGCGGCCCGTATCGGCGCGATGCTCCCGCTCGGCGGGACGGTCGGCGCAGTGCTGATCGGTTTCGCGATGGATCGCACGAGTCCGTACCGCGTGCTGGCGGCCTCCTACGTGATGGCGGGCGTTGCGCTGTGCCTGCTCGGCACGCTCACGCATCAGGCCGGCTGGCTGATGCTCGTGGTCTTTCTCGCAGGCTTCGGCGTGGCCGGCTCGCAGACCGGCGCCAACGCGCTCACGGCGGGGTACTACCCGACGCCGTCGCGCGCCACAGGCGTGGCATGGGCACTGGGCGTCGGCCGCCTCGGCTCGATTCTCGGCTCCAGCCTCGGCGGCGTGCTCATCGCATCGGCGGCAAGCATTGCGCAGGCGTTCCAGATCGTCGCCATCCCCGCGTTCCTCGCGGCGGCGCTCATGCTCGTCATGCGCCGTCGTGTGAACCGCGAAAGCGCGGTGCCGGCGACGGCGGCACGCACCGCCTGACGCGTTTGCTCGCGGGCGGGCCATCGGCTCGCCCGCATGGGCAGCTCCCGCGGCGTGCGTCCCGTCCTCCCGGCGGCCGCTCGCAGCGGTGCAACGCCCGACGTCTACCGGCCGGGACAGGCCGGACCACCCCATGCATTTCATGGAGACATCATCGTGACCTACAAGGGACTGCCCGCGCTCGCGCTGGCTGCCGGCCTCGCGTTGGCCCACACTCCCGCCCCGGCCCAGAGCGTGACGCTGTACGGCATTCTGGACACCGGCATCGAATACCTCTCGCATGCGGGTGCGAACAACAGCCCGCTCGTGCGCATGCCGGCCAACACCGGCTCGCTTCCGTCGCGCTGGGGACTGCGCGGCGACGAGGATCTCGGCGGCGGTCTGCACGCCGTGTTCGCTCTGGAGAACGGCTTTAACTTGCGGGCCGGCGATCTGAACCAGGGCGGGCGCCTGTTCGGCCGTCAGGCGTGGGTCGGGCTGTCGAATCCATACGGCGCGCTGACGTTCGGGCGCCAGTATTCGATGACGTTCTGGGTCATGAACGACGCGGACATTCTCGGCCCCGACCTTTACGGCAGCGGCTCGCTCGACAGCTACATCCCCAACGCGCGCAGCGACAACACCATTGCGTACAAGGGCGTATTCCAGGGGCTGACGCTCGGCGCGACGTACTCGTTCGGTCGCGACAGCGGCGGCACCGGCAACTCGCCGGGGCAGGGCACGTGCGCGGGGCAGGCGGCTGGCCAGATGACGTCGTGCCGTCAGGTTTCCGCCATGCTCAAATACGACACGCCATGGTTCGGCGTGGCCGGTGCGTGGGACGAGCAGCGCGGCAGTGCGGGCGCCGCCGCGAATTTCTTCAACGGCGCAGCGGCAGTGCCGCTCACGAGTTCGTCGGACAAGGACACGCGCTGGCAATTGAACGGCTACGTGAAAGGCGGCAACTGGAAGGCCGGCGCCGGCTGGCTCGGACGCCGCGTGCAAACCGCTTCGGCCGCGCTCGCCGACGTGAATTCCGACATGTTCTACGTCGGCGCGCTGTATCAATTCACGCCGACGTTCGCGATCGACGGCGAAGTGTTCCGCATGCTCAATGCGCGCCAGAACACGCGCGCGACGATGGCAACCGTGCGCGGCACCTACTTCCTGTCCAAACGCACGGCCGTCTATACGCAACTCGCCTGGCTGGGCAACAGCAGGAACGCAGCGTATTCGGTGAGCTCGGGCGGCGCGGGCGGCTCGCCCACGCCGGGCACGAACCAGTTGGGCGTGAACGTCGGCATGCGGCATACCTTCTGAGGCCGCCCGCCTTTCACCGCGCCCCTGGCTACCCGTCAACGAAACACGGCGCACCGCTTGCGCGGTGCGCCGGTGACGCTTGGAGGTCCTCAGACATGCTCCGGGGCGCTCCGCCGTGTGCTGCCGTGCGTCGTTTGGCAGTTCGGCACGTTCCGCGCCGGACTCGCGGGCTTACAGCAGGCCGGCTTCGGCCAACTGCGCGCGGCGCGGGTCGCCCTGGCGGGAGAGCATCCAGCCGGGATACTCGCTCGGCAGCTCGCTGGCGGCGTTGATCGCCGCGAGCTCGCGCTCGGTCAGGGTGACGCGTGTCGCCGCAATGTTGTCGTCGAGCTGATCGGTGCGCTTGGCGCCGATGATCACCGTTGACACGACCGGCTGGGCGAGCAGCCACGCGAGCGCGATCTGCGCCACGGACACCCCTTTTTCCGCCGCGATGTCTCGCATGACGTCGATGGCATCGTAGGCGCGCTCCACGTTGACCGGCGGGAAATCGAACGCCTGACGGCGGCTGCCGGCTTCGGCCTGACCGTCGCGAGTGTACTTGCCCGAGAGCAGGCCGCCGGCGAGCGGACTCCATACCATCAGGCCGACGTTTTCGCTGCGCAGCATCGGCACGATTTCGCGTTCGAGGTCGCGGCCCGCGACCGTGTAGTACGCCTGTAGCGACGCGAAGCTCGCGAGGTTGAGCCTCGCCGAAATGCCGAGGGCCTTGGCGATCTGCCATGCCGCCCAGTTCGAGACGCCGATGTAGCGCACGTGCCCCTGGCGAACGAGCGTGTCGAGCGCACCGAGCGTTTCTTCGATGGGCGTGGCCGGATCGAAGCCGTGCACCTGATACAGGTCGATGTGATCGAGCTGCAGGCGCTGGAGGCTGGCCTTGATGCCGTCCATGATGTGATAGCGCGACAGGCCGCGCGAGTTGGTGCCCTGCGCGCCCGTCACGCCGAATACCTTGGTGGCGACCACGACGTTGTCGCGCGGCACCTTGAGGTTGCGCAGCGCCTGGCCCGTGAGGATCTCGGACTGGCCTTCCGAATAGACGTCGGCGGTGTCGATGAAATTGATGCCCGCGTCGAGCGCGCGGCCCACGAGGGCGTCGACGTCGTTCTGCTGCAAATGACCGATCTTGCTCCATAGTTCGCCCTGTCCGCCGAAGGTCATCGTGCCAAGGCACAATTCCGAGACGAACAGGCCGGTGTTGCCGAGTTTGCGTTGTCGCATTGCATCGCTCCGTTGAGATTGCCGCCCATGACGCGCCGTCGAAAGGGGGGCGACGGCGTGGACGGGATGGAGGGCATTATGCGGCGCGGGGCATCAGGCAAGCAGTACCTGTTCCTGCACATTTCCTGCCTGATCCTGCAAGCGGTCCGCCCGGGCAGCATGGCGCGGCACGTCGCAACGCCCGTGAGTGGCGCCAAACCTGACGCACGGGCCAGGAATGATGACGTCGACCATGCCGGATCGGCCCGCACTCCGTCCCCGATCGAGCCGCTCGCGCGGCGAAATTTGCCGGATTCTCCGGAATTTCTGCCCGATCATGGGCGTTTCTCGCCGGAGGATCGGGCAAGTCACGTCGGCAGGCGTATGCTCTCGCCTATGCGGCCAATGGGGTCGCGCCGGTTGAGGGGATCGACATGCATCTGGTCAAGACACTGCCGCGTGAGGCGCCGAAGCGCGACTTCGCGGACGATCCGTCGCAAGGCGCGCGCGTGGAGCTGGTGCGCCTGCTCGAGCGTGCGACGCACGGGCTGGACGGCACCTCGCCCACCGCCGTGGCGGGACTGTCCGTGCATCGAATTCCGTACCCGGGCGGCCCGAAGCCGGCCATGCAGCAGCCGGCCTTTGCCGTCATTGCGCAAGGAGAGAAGCGGCTTCAGATCGGCGACGAGCGTTACGCATACGACCCGATGCATTACCTCGTGTCGTCGGTGCATTTGCCGGTCATCGCGCAGGTGTCGGGCGCGAGCGAGCAGTCGCCGTATCTGGGCATGCGACTGGATCTGGACGCGGAAGACGTCACGTCGCTCATCGGCGACGAGAATCTGCCGCCCCCGGCCGCGTCGGCGAACGGTCGGGGGATGTACGTGAACCGCTTGGATGCGGCGTTGCTCGACGCGGTGTTGCGTCTGCTGCGCTTGCTGGAGTCGCCGCGCGACATTCCGATTCTCGCGCCGATGATCAAACGCGAGATCGTATATCGGCTGCTGATGAACGGGCAGGGCGTATTGCTGCGGCAACTGGCGTTGCAGGACAGCCAGATGAACCGTATCGCGCGCGCGGTGCGTTGGCTGCGCGAACACTATGCGCAGCCGTTGCGGGTGGAGGCGCTGGCGCAGGAGGTGCACATGAGCGTGTCGTCGCTGCATCACCATTTCAAGCTGGTGACGGCGATGAGCCCGTTGCAGTATCAGAAGCAGTTGCGATTGCAGGAGGCGAGACGCCTGATCTTCGCGGCAGACGCGGCGGTGGCCGCCGCCGCGCAGGCGGTCGGCTACGAGAGCGCCTCGCAGTTCAGCCGCGAGTACGCCCGGGTGTTCGGCGAGGCGCCGCTGCGCGACAAGCGTCGCTGGCTGCAGGAGGGGGAAGCGGGCCCCGGGCGGCGTTAGCCGGCGCGCGCAAGGGCGCGTCGGACGCTCAGTCGCCCAGCCGTTCCAGGATGTCTTTCGTAATGCGTTGTTGCGAGGCCTTCTCGTAGCCGGCCCACGGGTCGCGCCCAAGCGCGCGCAGGCGCGCGAGCGCATTGCGCACGTTCCACTGGTCCGCGCGCTCGAGGTCCGGCAGTTCGTCCCATGCGATCGGCATCGACACGGCCATGCCTTCTCGCGCGCGAGCCGAATACGCGCAGACGGTCGTCGCGCCCCGGTAGTTGCGCAAGTAGTCGATGAAGCACTTGCCCACGCGGTGCTTCGGCCCCATCGTCGCCGTGAAGCGGTCCGGAAAGACGCGCGTCATATGTCGCGCCACACGTTCCGCGAAGCCCTTCGCGAGGTCCCAGTCATGGCGGCGCGCGAGCGGCGTCACCACGTGCAGGCCCTTGCCGCCGCTCGTCTTCACGAACGCTTCCAGTCCCAGCGCTTCCATCAGGCTGCGGATCAGTTCCGCACCGTCGCGAATGTGCCCGAACTCGACGCCCTTGCCCGGGTCCAGGTCGAAGATCACCCGGTCGGGCCGCTCGATCAGATCACTGCGTGCATTCCAGGTGTGAAATTCGATCGTGCCCATTTGCACGGCGCCCACGAGGCCGCGCGCGTCGTCGATCTGCATCAGCGGCTGATGGTCGGGATCGAGCGCCGGGTCGAGTTCGTGCACGCCGGGGATCGTTTTTGCCGCGTGCTTCTGGAAGAACATCTCGCCGCCGATGCCTTCGGGCGCGCGCAGTACCGCGAACGGGCGTTGCGCCAGATGCGGCAGCATCCACTCGCTCACCGCGTGGTAGTACGCCGCGAGTTCCGCTTTCGTGACGCCCGAGAGCGTGTCCATCACCCGTTCGCCGTGCGTGATCTTCATCGGCAGTGCGGGGCTGCGGTTCTTCGACGGCGCGGCGCGAGTCATGGATGGAGCCTCCTCATGGACGTTGGCGCGGCCCGCGCGCGGGGCCTCCCGCCGGATCTCTTTCGCTTGTTTGTCGTCGCGCATCGCAACGAAGGATGCCTGCCGCACGTTGCCGCCGCGCGTCCATTGCGCAAAGCGCACCTCCGCGACGAGCCCGGGGCGCAGCCAGTGGACCGGGGCGCGCCCGCCCGGATGCGGCGCGGGCGAGAGCGGTGCACGCGGCGTCTCGAACGTGTCGAGTCGCTTGCGAAGGCGCACCAGTCCGGCCGTGTCGAAACCGGTGCCGACTTTGCCCGCGTATCGCAGTGTCTTGCCGTCGTCATCGTAGTAGCCGAGCAACAGGGCGCCCAGCCCCTGCCGCGAGCCGGACGGCTCGGTGAAACCCAGCACGATGAACTCCTGGCGTTGCGAGCATTTGAGCTTGCGCCATGCATCGCTGCGACCGCTCACATAGGGCGAGTCGTCGCGCTTGATCATGATGCCTTCGAGGCCTGCGTCGCACGCGCCGTGCCAGAGCGCTTCGAGCTCGCCCGCGACCGGTTGCAGAAAACGAACCGCGTGCTGGTCACCGCCCTCACCGCCCCCACCGCCCTCGCCGTCATCGAAAAGCATGGCCAGCGCGGCTTGCCGCTCGCGCAAAGGCGTCTCGCGCAGGTCCTGCCCATTGCACCACGGCAGGTCGAAAACATAGATGACGATGGCGTGCGTGGCGTTCTCGTCGAAGGCGCGCTGCAGCGCCTGAAAGTCCGGCAGACCGTGCGCGTCCATCACGACAGCCTCGCCATCGAGCCATGCGTTCGGTAATTTGCGCGCGCGCAGCGCCCGGACGGCGGCGCTGAACCGATGCGTCCAGTCCTGGCCGGAGCGCGTGAAGACGCGAATGTCGTCGCCGTCGATGCGAATCAGCACGCGATAGCCGTCGAGTTTGACCTCGGCGTGCCATCCCGCCGACGCCGGGGCCGTATCGACGAGCGTGGCGAGCATCGGCTCGACGTGCGCGGGCGGCGACATGGCGGAGCGGGCGGAGCGGGCTGAGCGGGTGGTGGGCGCCGCGCGGGCCGGGCGGCCGGTGCGACCGGAGCGGTCTTTGTTCGTGTTGCCGGTGGCGGGGGCCTTCGGTGGGCTCGCACTCGCGGACGGCTTCGACGCCTTGTCGTCGCGCCGGTGGAGCAGCAGCCATTGCGGTTGGCGCGCGGGCTTGTCGGTGCGCACCAGCGTCCAATGCCCTTTCAGGCGCTCGCCGTGCAGCGTGAAAGACAGCTTGCCGTTGGCGTAGTCGCGTCGTGCGTTGCCGTCGGGCTCCCATGAGCCGCTGTCCCAGATGTCGACGTGCCCGGCGCCGTAGTTGCCCGCCGGGATATCCCCTTCGAAATCGGCATACGCCAGCGGATGGTCCTCCACCTGCACGGCCAGGCGCGGACGCGTCACGTCCGGGCTCGGTTGCTTGGGCAGCGCCCACGACTTCAGTGTGCCGTCCAGCTCCAGGCGAAAGTCGTAGTGCAGATGGCTGGCGTCGTGGCGTTGGATCACGAAGCGCAGCGCACGACCGTTGCCCCCGCGCTTGCCACGCGGCTCCGGCGTCGCGGCGAAGTCGCGCTTGGCGTCGTAGGCCGCGAGGGGGCCACGGTGGCGCCCGCGCACGGTTTTTGTCGATGGCTTGGTGCTTCGTGCCGGCATGATCCTCGTCACTCGTCCCTGTTTTTTCCGGCGCCCTTCGCACGCTTTGCCGGCGTCTTGTTTGGCGTGCCCTTCTTCGTCGAGCCCTTCTTCGTCGAGTCCTTCTTCGCCGTGCCCGAGCCCTTCGCGGACGCCCCCCGGCTCGGCTTCGCCGGTTTCGTTTCGACGTCCTCCGCCGCCTCGGCCGCCGGCTCACGCTTGCCTTTGGCGCCGAGACTTTGCCTGAGCAGCGCCATCAGGTCGGTGACGTTGCCGCCGGACAGTTTCGGCGCGCTCGCCTCGATCTGCGCGACCTCACGCGTCTGGCCAGAGGCGATCTTGCGATCGATCAGCGCCTTGAGGTCGTCCTGGAACGTGTCGTGGTAGTCGCCCGGACGCCAGGGCCCGGACATCTCGTCGATGAGCCGCATGGCCATGTCGAGCTCGCGCTCTCCGGGCGCGCTCAGTTTCTCGAGTTTCTCGCGCGTGAGCCCGACCTCCGCCGGATCGCGCATCTCGTCCTGCCAGCGCAGTGTGTCGAGCACGAGCGCATCGCCGGCCGGGGCGAGCACGGCCAGGTGTGCCCGCGTGTGCATCACCACACGGGCAATGCCGAGCTTGCCCGCCCTCACGAGGGCGGCATGGAGAAGGGCGTATGCCTTCGCGCCGCCGCGCTCGGGCACAAGGTAATAGGGCGTGTCGAGATACATGAACGACACATCGGTCGCGGCCACGAACGCCAGAATGTCGACGGTCTGCGTCGCCTCGGGGTTGGCGGAGCGGATCTCGTCGTCGCTCAGCACCACATAGTTGCCCTTCTCGTACTCGTAACCGTGCACGATCTGCTCGCGCGGCACCTCCTTGCCGGTCTCCTTGTTGATGCGCTTGTAGCCCACCGGAGACATGGTGCGTTTATCGAGCCAGTCGAGATCGAGCCTGTGCGTGGTCGACGCCGGAAACAGCGAGACAGGGATATTGACCAGTCCGAAGCTGATGGCGCCTTTCCAGATCGCGCGAGCCATAAATGCTCCCCATGCAGGATTCGGTGACAGGCAATGCAGGCGAGCCCGCTGCAATACCTGCACTATATGCACATGCGATCCGCGGTGCAGCAGTGGGTTCCAGCGTATTGATTTTCTCAATGTGTCTCGTCGACCGAAAGGATTCCTTGATGAAACGAAGCGGCATGTTCGTCATCCCACCGGAATCGGTACCTGCATCGAAGGCAAAGGGAGAATGGCGATGGCGAAGATTGTCGCAGGGCGTTTCACGACGTTCGATCAGGCGAATCTGGTGGCAAGCCGTTTGTACGACCGGGCATTCCGCCCGGCCGACGTTTCGGTGTTCTTTCTGAATCCCACGGGGCAGCACGCGCGCTTTGCGGTGGGCGGCGACGTGAATGCCGACGCCGCGGCGCGTCCGGCAGGCAAGGGCGCGGCGCAGGGCGTGGTGGCGGGCGGCGCGTTCGGGCTCGCGCTGGGCGCGTTGTTGTTCGTCACGCTGTGGCGCTTCTGGCTCGTGCCGGTGGTGGGGCTGATGGCCGGCGCCTATCTCGGCGCCTTTCTCGGCGCGTTGCAACGCCTGCGCGGTCGCGAGCAGGTGTCGGCGGCTCAGGCGGGCATGCGCGACGCCGGTGTGATGCTCGCCGCCCACGTCGACGATGTCACCTCGGATACGGCCATTGCCGTGCTGCGCGACGCTGGCGCGGCCGAAATCGAGGAGGCGGATGGCGTATGGGAAAACGGCGAGTGGCGTGACTTCGATCCGACGCGGCGCTCCGGCGCGCCGGAAAGGGACGTGGCGCGTCCGGAGCCGACCGTGGGCGTGGCGGCCAACGACGGGCCGGCGCGGCGGGAGCCGCGTGAGGGGCAGCGGGCACTGCGGGGGGATCAGCAGGCGGATCAGCAGGACGATCAGCGGGGGGATCGGCGTGAGGCAGGGCGTCCCGACGCACGGGGGCGCGAGGACGCCACGCGCGCCAGTCCTCGTCGCACGGACTGGCTGTAGCATTTTCGATGTCGATTACGGGAGATTTGCCATGTTGTCGATCCACACCGGTTTCGTCGTCTGTCCCACCTGCCAGGCGCGCTTTCCCGTGGCGGCGAGCGAGCCGTCCGTCCAGGCGATGCTCGACTACCTGAGCTCCGATGCACAAGTCCGTTGCCCGACATGCGACACCGCGTTCCTCACGAGCCATGCCAAGAGCAGCATCGAACTCGAGCCCGTGAACGACGGCGAGACCCTCTCGCCGTCGCCCGAGCGCAGCATCGACGGGCTGGATAATCACTGACGCCAGTGGTAGCCCATAGCCCACGTAGCCCACGCAGCCCGGGCGGCCCTGGCGCCTGTCGTCACAACGGCGTCAACAGCGCCTCGCCTGCCTGGTGGCGCCGCGTGTTCTCGAGGAACATGGCGAGGGTCGCGGCTTCGGCTTCGGGAGAGCGGCCGGCAACGTGGGGGCTGAGCACCACATTCGGCAAGTCGATGAGCGCCTGGGGCGGTGACGGCTCCCCCTCGTACACGTCCAGGCCCGCGCCCGCAATGACGCCCGCGCGCAGCGCGTTCGCAAGGGCTGCCGTGTCCACGACGCTGCCGCGGCCCACGTTCACCAGAAAGCCGTCCTTGCCCAGCGCACGCAGCACTTGCGCGTCCACGAGATGGTGCGAAGCTTCTCCGCCCGGAGCCGTCACCACGAGATAATCCGCCCACTGCGCCAATGCCAGCACGCTGTCGAAATACCGATAATGCGCCGGCAGGTCGTTGCGAGGATTGCGATTGCGGTAGCCGATCTGCATGTCGAACCCTTCGGCCCGCCGGGCGAACTGGCGACCGACCGCGCCCAGCCCGACGATGCCCATCTTCTTGCCCGACACGCCCGGCTGCATGGGCAGCGCATCGCGCCATACGCCCTTGCGGCACGCCGCGTCGTACTCGGGAATGCGACGCACCGCCGCCAGCAGCAGCGCAAAACCCTGGTCCGCCACCGTCGCCGCGTTCGCGCCCGCCCCGTTGGCCGCCGCGATCTGGCGAGCGCGCATCGCGGCGAGGTCCAGGTTCTCGTACCCGGCGCCCAACGCGCACACCAGCTCGACGTTCGGCAGATGCGCCAGCTCGGCGGCGCTCAACCCCCGCGCGCCGTTGGTAAGCACAAAGCGCGCGCGTTCGCCTTCGGCGCCCCAGCCCTCGGGCACGGGCTGATGACCTGGCCGGTACACCACGTCGAAGTGCGGTCGCAGTTCGGCCAACTGTTCCGAATGCAGGGGAATCAGGACGAGAAGCGGGGGCAGTGACACCTTCAATCTCCACGGAAGTCGTGACAGGAATGAAAAAAGAACGCGAGGAGCGCACGATGCGGGATCGGTCCCCCGGACATCGGCTCGGCCGCAGCAGCGGCACCCGCGCGCCATCCGACACTGTATTCCTGTTTGCGAGGGTTTGCGCCGCAGCATTCAATGCGCTCGCCGCGGGTGTCGCCATCCGCGCCACAAACGACGACGGGCGCCATCGCATGCCGCGAATGGCGCCCGAAGAATGCCGGGCCGGACGTGGCGTCAGCCGAAACGGCTCAGGCCGCGATTTCCAGCGCGCGCGACGCCTGACGGTGGCGCAAGCGGCCCAGCGTGAGCATCGTCAGGCCGGCGAGTACGGCCGGCACGCCGATGGCGGCGAACAGCGCCGGCATCGACCAGCCCATCGCGAGCATGGACGCGCCCCCGACCGAGCCGACCACCGAGCCCAGACGTCCCACGCCGTTGGCCCAACTCACGCCTGTCGCGCGGCAGTCGGTCGGATAGAACTCCGCGGACAGCGCATTCGCGCCGACCTGCCCGCCGGACACGCAGAAGCCGGCCCAGAACACGGCCACCGACGCGAGCACGGGTGAGCCGGCCAGCGGTCCCACGGCCGCAATGCAGATGCCGGCCAGCACGTAGGCCCCGGCCAGGACGTAATGCGGATTGAAGCGATCCATCAGCCAGCCCAGCACGATGGCGCCGAGCGTGCCGCCGACCTGGAACATGGCCGTGACGATGGCCGCGTTGCGCAGCGTCAGTCCGTTCGTGCGCAGGAGCGTCGGCAGCCAGCTCGAGAGCAGATAGATCACGAGCAGGCTCATGAAAAAGGTGACCCAGAACAGCAGCGTGCCGCGCAGCAGCTCCGGCTTGAACAAATGACCCACTGGCGACGTCGTGGACGGCTTCGATGCAATGTTGAACGTCGCGCCGCGCAGATCCTCATGCGGGGCAATACGCTGCAACGCGGCGGCCACGCGCTGCGGCGACTTGCCCGCCATCACGAGATAGCGCACAGACTCCGGCAGCGCACGCATCAGGACCACGCCCAGCGCGAGCGGCACCACGCCGCCGACGATCAGCACCGAGCGCCAGCCAAACGCGTCGATCAGCCCGGCCGACGCGAGACCGCCCAGCGCCGAGCCGAGCGTGAAGCCGCAGAACATCGTCGTCACGAGGAACGACCGGCGCGAGTCCGGGCAGTACTCGGACGTGAGCGTGATGGCATTGGGCATGGCGCCGCCCAGCCCGAGGCCGGTGAGAAAGCGCAGTGCAATCAGTTGCCACAGCTCGGCCGAGAAGGCCGAGGCGAGACTCGCCAGTCCGAAGAACATCACGGAGAAGACCAGGATCGACTTGCGGCCGAACTTGTCGGCGAGCGGGCCGAACAGGAATGCCCCCGCCATCAGGCCCGCGAGCCCCGCGCCGAAGAGCGGGGCGAGGTGCGCCGGCGTGAGCGACCACTCGGCGCGGATGGCTGGGGCGATGAAGCCGATGGCCGCCGTGTCGAAGCCGTCGATGGCCACGATCAGGAAGCACAGGACGACGATCATGACCTGGAACGGCGAAATGCGATGCCGGTCGATGAACGCCGTCACGTTGATGGGGGTGGCTGGCATAGGTTGTCTCCTCGAAGGTGCCAGTCGCGGCGAGGCACAGGGCCCGCGTCGCGGTTGCGTTGCAGCGATTGTCGTGATGAGGCCGCCGCTGCCCGCGCGCGCCTGACGACTGGCGACGCAATGTCGGGCAGGGCGGCGGGCGGCAGCGCGGCGGCGCATACCCACACGCCGCGCTGCCGTCCGACCGGCTCCGTGCTGCCGGTTTTCTTGTGGTGATCCTGTGGCGATGCGGGGGCTTACTCGGCGCTCAGCCAGGGCGTTTGCGACAGGCAGTGCTCGGCGCGCCATCCGTGCAGCCATTGCAGCGCGTCGTAGAACTGCGTCTGCGTTCGGCCTTTCCACAGCGAATTGCGCACCCAGCGATCCACGCCCTTGGCGTGATATACGCGGCCCATGTCGCGCGCGCCGTACAGCACCCGCGCGGTGCGGGGAATGCGCGCATGTTCGTATCGGCCGAAGGCGTCGACGAAATCGCCGTTGGCCGCCGCATACGCCGCGCCGAGCGTGACCGCGTCTTCGAGCGCCTGGCATGCGCCCTGCGCGATGTACTGCGTCATCGGGTGCGCCGCGTCGCCGAGAATCGTCGCGCGGCCGAAACTCCACTGCGCGACCGGGTCGCGATCGGCGGTGGCCCAGCGGCGCCACGACGTCGGACGGTCGAGCATCTGATGCGGCAGCGGGTCGATGCCCTCGAAGTACGACAGCACTTCCTCCTTGCTGCCGTCGCGCACGCCCCAGACTTCCTGCTCGCGGCTGTGGAACGTGACCACGAGGTTGTATTGCTTGCCGCCGCGCAGCGGGTAGTGCACGAGGTGGCAGTGCGGGCCGGCCCACACCACCGGCGCATTGACCTGCAGGTCCTCCGGCATGTTCTCGACGTCGACCACGGCGCGGTACACCACGTGCCCCGTCACGCGCGGCTCGTCGCCGATGAGCACGGCGCGCACGGCGGACTTCACGCCGTCGCAGCCGATCACGGCGTCGGCCGTATGGCGCTCGCCATGCTGGTCGACGACCGTCACGCCGGCGTCGTCCTGCTCCAGCGAGACGACGCGCGTGGCGGTGCGGAACCGGATGAGCGGATTGCGCTGCACCGCCTCGAGAATCGACAGATGGATGTCGGCGCGGTGGATCACCGCGTAAGGGTTGCCGAAGCGCTCGCGATACGGGGCGCCCACGTCGACCTCGGCGATCACGCTGCGGTCGATCGCGTCACGCAGCGTGATGTGGTCGGTGAAGACCGAGCGTGCGCGCGCCGCCTCCCCCACGCCGAGCGCGTCGAGCGCGGCGAACGCATTGGCGGCGAGCTGAATGCCCGCGCCGATCTCGCCAATGGTCTCGGCCTGCTCGAGCAGTTCGATGCGCACGCCCTGATTGGCGAGGGCCAGCGCGGCCGCGAGGCCGCCGATACCGCCGCCGACCACGAGCGCCTTGGGTTGATGGGTTTGTGTCATGTTGTCTCCTGCGGCCCTTCCAGCCGTGAATCGGGATTACGCCGTGTAGTCCGGCTGACGGTCGGGGGCGGCCGCGCGGAAGGCCGGATGCGCCGACGCGTGCTCGAACACCGCCATCGCCTTCGGGTAGGCCGACAGGTCGCACCCCATGCGCCGGGCGTTGGCGATCTGCGGGACGAGGCAGACGTCGGCGAGCGTGGGCGCCTCGCCGAAGCACCACGGGCCCTGGCCGTGCTTGTCGAGCAGACGCTCCACGCCGGCCATGCCCTCGGCGACCCAGTGCCGATACCACGCGTCTTTCTGCGCGGCCGTGAGCGCCAGCGGGCCTTGCAGGTACTTCAGGACGCGCAGGTTGTTGACCGGGTGAATATCGCAACTGACGAGCATCGACAGCTCGAGCACGCGGGCGCGCGCTTCGGTGTCCTGCGGCACCAGACGCACCTGCGGATACTTCACGTCGAGGTAGTCGAGGATCGCCAGCGACTGGCCCAGCGTCATCTCGCCGTCGACGAGCGCGGGCACGGCCGCCGACGGGTTCACTTCGTCGACGTAAGTGCTGGCCCGATGCTCGCCCACGCGAATGTTCACCGGGATCGTGTCGAACGCCAGTCCCTTGAGCGCAAGCGCGATGCGCACGCGGTACGACGTCGAACTGTTGAAGAAGCTGTAGAGCTGCATGACGACCTCAGACCACGCGCACCTTGATTTCGCCGAGCCCTTCGACTGCCGTGACCATCGTCTCGCCGGCCTTGACCGGGCCCACGCCCTCGGGCGTGCCGGTGTAGATCAGATCGCCCGGCTCCAGGCGGAAGAACTGCGATAGATACGACACGGTTTCCGCGACCGACCAGATCAGATGCGTGATGTCGCTCTTTTGCTTTTGCACGCCATCGACCGTGAGCGAGATCGCGGCCTTTTCGATGTGGCCGACGACCGAGGCGGGATGGATCGGGCCGATGGGCGCCGACGCGTCGAAGGCCTTGCCGATTTCCCACGGCCGGCCCATCTCGCGCATCTTCATCTGCAGATCGCGGCGCGTCATGTCGAGCCCGACCGCGTAGCCCCAGACGTGCTCGAGCGCCTGCTCGAGCGGGATGTCGGAGCCGGCCTTGCCGATCGCGGCCACCAGTTCGGCCTCGTAGTGGTAGTTGTTCGTCTGGGCCGGATACTTCAGCGTCAGCGTGTCGCCGTAGGCGACGGGGAGCACGGCGTCGGCCGGCTTGCAGAAGAAGAACGGCGGCTCGCGGTCCGGATCGAAGCCCATCTCGCGCGCGTGGGCGGCGTAGTTGCGGCCGACGCAGTACACGCGGCGCACGGCGAACTGGTCGTTGCTGCCGGCAACGGGAATGGCGACGGTGGCGGGTGGAGCGAAGACGAAGGACATGGTGTTTGACTCGACTAAAAGGGAAACGTTGGGGCGTCGCCGATGCGGGGCGACGCCGGTTCGTGAATGAATGAAGCGAAGGCGTTCGTGGCGTCCGTTGCGTTCGTCGGGCCCGCGATGGGCGGGCAATGAGGCCGCGCTCAGGTGCGCGACTCCCGCAGCAGGTTCAGCGCGGCGAGCACCGGGCGGTCCGAGTAGCTGAACAGCACCGCGTCTTCGAGCGCGGCGAGCTGCACCGGCGCCCACGACGGCACGACGAAGTGGTCGCGCGGCTCGAACTGGAACACCTCGTCGCCGATGCGCACCGTGCCGCGGCCTTCCACGACCGAGAACACCGTCGCGTCGGTGCTGCGATAGGTCTTGCCCTGGAACCCGGCGGGCAGGTATTGCATGAACGTGGCCATCGTCGGCATCGGCCAGCCGCCGGTGGCGGGGTTGACGTAGCGCAGCTTGATGCCGTCCCACGGATCGAGTTCACCGTTGCGGTACAGCGTGTCGAGCGCTTCGCGCGAGCGGGCATACGGGTAGCTGAAGATGGGCGAGGTCGGGTCGCTGACCTTGTGATGCACCGGCAGCATGTTGAAGCCGTAGCGCGCGAAGCTGTCGCCTTCGGGGCGCTGCACCGGTTGCTGCGCCTGCGGGTAGTTCTCGGCGAAGCCGGCGTCGAAGTACTGCACGAGCGGAATGTCGAGGCCGTCGAGCCACACGACCGGCTCGCCGTCGGCCGGGTTGCCGTGGTCGTGCCAGGTCCACGACGGCGTGATGATGAAGTCGCCCGGCGCCATGGTCGTGCGCTCGCCGTTCACGGCGGTCCATGCGCCGCGCCCTTCCACGATGAAGCGCAGGGCCGATTGCGTGTGACGGTGGCTCGGCGCGATCTCGCCCGGCAGGATCAGTTGCAGGCCCGCATAGAGCGAGCCGGTGATGCTCGACGAGCCTGGCGTGCCCGGATTTTGCAGGATGAGCACGCGGCGCACGGCCTCTTCGGCGCTGATCACATTGCCCGCTTCCATCACCAGCGGGCGCACCTCGCGGTATTTCCAGATCGCCGGCACCACGCGCGGGCGCGGCTGGGGCGGCACGAGGCTATGCAGCGATTCCCACAGCGGGGCCATGTGGTTGCGGCCAATGTGTTCGTAGTAGGCAGCGCGCTCGGCGCTGGGGGCGCGTTCGGACATGCGTGTCTCCGTATGGCTCCGTATGGTTATGAAGTCGGGTGGCCCGGGAAACGGGCCGCCGGCTGATCTATGGATAGCGTTATACTCGGCGAGACATAATCTTTGAAATGAAAAAATCATCGAATCCATACGAAAAATCGTATGGATCGACCGATCTGAAAGGCATCCCCGGGTGCCCGGAGAGCGCGCATGGACTGGACCCACCGCCTGCGTCTGCGCAATCTGCAGATGCTGCTGACCCTTGCCGAGACCGGCAACATGAGCCAATCCGCGGCTTTGCTCAATACGACGCAGCCC
Organism: Pandoraea sp. CB10b_02; assembly: GCF_002216225.1. Classification (NCBI taxonomy): domain Bacteria; kingdom Pseudomonadati; phylum Pseudomonadota; class Betaproteobacteria; order Burkholderiales; family Burkholderiaceae; genus Pandoraea; species Pandoraea sp. CB10b_02. The sequence goes on along the minus strand of NZ_NJGW02000004.1, from coordinate 17,962 downwards.
GGTTTGTCGAAGTGGCTCAAGGACCTGGAGGACGATATCGGCCTGCCGTTGTTCGAGCGTCAGGCGCGCGGCCTGCGCCCCACGGTCTACGGGGAAGCCCTGATCGAGCACGCCCGGCGCATCGAGGCGCAGCTCGACACGGCGCGTGACGATCTCGACGCCATGCGCGAGGGTGGCAGCGGGCTGGTGGCGATCGGCACGTCGGGCGCGTCCTCCGCGGACACCGTGCCGCTCGCGGTGCTGCTGTTGCTCCAGCGCATGCCGCGCGTGCAGGCGCGTGTCATCGAAAACACCATGGACCGGCTGATGAACCAGCTCGCGCACAGCGAGATCGACATCGTCGTGGGGCGCTCGGCGCCGGAACTGCAGGATCGCAACGTGCGCGCCGAGGCGCTGTATCTGGAGCCGCTTCACTTCGTCGCCCGCGCCCGGCACCCCGTCTTCTCGCTCGCCAGCGTCGACTGGCCGGACATTCATCGTTATCGGTGGGTGGTGTGGCCGCGCGGCACGCCGATTCGCAACGCGCTGGAGGCAGCGCTCGGTGAGGCGGGATACCCGCTGCCGAACGACACGGTCGAATCGAATTCGACGATTCTCAATCTCACGCTGCTCAACAACAGCGACATGATCGGTCTGGCCTCGCACCGAACCGCTCGACGGCTCGAAGCGCTCGGCGCGCTGCGCATCGTGCCGCTGCGTCTGGCCGGCTTCGGTGCGATCTCGATGTACTGGCGCGACGATGGCGCCAACCGCGCGGCCGTCGCGGCGGCGCTCGAGTGCCTGCGCGCGGCGGCCACGCGATCGACCGGGGACGCCGTCGCGGGCGTCGAAGGGCAGGGGTGAGCCCCCGTGGCGGCGCGGCGACCTGCCCGAGCGCGCCGCCACGTCGCCGTTTGCTACACTTGCCGCCTGTCGAAGTCACTCTCTCGGGGCGTCAATGATTGGCCGCATCTCCGGCACGTTGCTGGAAAAGAACCCGCCGCACATCCTGGTCGATTGCCAGGGCGTGGGCTACGAAATTTCGGTGCCCATGAGCACCTTCTTCAACCTGCCCAACGTGGGCGAGCGCGTGACGTTGCTCACCCAGTTCATCGTGCGCGAAGACGCGCAGCTGCTCTTCGGCTTTGGCTCGCCCGACGAACGCAACACCTTTCGCGAACTGCTCAAGATCTCCGGCGTGGGCGCACGCACGGCTCTCGCCATCCTCTCCGGCATGAGCGTGGCCGACATCGCGCAGGCCGTGACGCTGCAGGAATCGGGGCGCCTCACCAAGATCCCGGGCATCGGCAAGAAGACGGCCGAGCGACTACTGCTCGAACTCAAGGGCAAGCTCGGCGCACAACTGGGCACCGTGCCGGGCGCGGCGACGCCGCATGATCACAAGAGCGACGTCGTCAACGCACTGCTCGCGTTGGGTTATTCCGACAAGGAAGCGATCGCGGCCGTCAAGACCGTGCCCGAAGGCACGAGCGTGTCGGACGGCATCAAGCATGCGCTCAAGTCGCTTTCCAAGGCTTGACGCGAGTGCGGGCGAAGGGCGAGACCGGAAGCGCAACGGTAAGCGCAACCGAATGTGGCCGCCGCTGCGGGCCGAAAGGGTATGGCAGGCGCGGCGCGCCGAGGGCCATGCGCAATACGGCGGCAGGGGGAGCGGTGGGGAGACGGCATGCAACTGCGATGGCTTGAAGACTTCGTCGAACTCGCACGCACGCGCAGTTTCACGCGGGCGGCCGAGAATCGCTTCGTCACGCATCCGGCCTTCGGCCGGCGCATTCGCGCGCTGGAAGAATGGGTCGGCACCCGACTCATCGAGCGCACGAAGCCGCTCGAGCTCACCGCCGCCGGCACCGTCTTTCTCGACGCGGCCACCAACGCGCTCGACATCCTTCACAGCGCCCGCACCCAATTGCAGGACGCCGCGCCCACGCTCGAAAACAACCTGAAGATCGCCACGGGCCGCACGCTCGCCGCCACGTTTTTCCCGGACTGGTACGACCAAACCGTGGCGCGCATCGGCGCCTTCACCGCCACGCTGTCCACCGGCGGCGCGGAGCAGGCGATTCTGCGGCTCGCCGCCGGCGAAGTCGATCTGCTGATCGTCTATTCCAGCGCGCACACGCGGCTGCTCATCGATCAGGACCGTTTCGACTGGTTGAGCGTGGCGCGCGAGGTGCTGGTGCCGGTCAGCGCCCTCGACGCCCAGGGACGCGCCAAATACCGGCTGGCGGCCGGGCCGACGCCGATTCCATGGCTGGCGTTCACGCGCACGCTCACACTGCGCGCGGTGCTCGCGCGCCACCTCGCCGAAATGCCGAACCGGCCCACGCTCAGGCCCGTCTATCAGGCCGATTCGTATGAGGCGATTCTCGCAATGGCGCGCCGCGGCGCCGGCATTGCCTGGCTGCCGCAGCGCCTCGTGGCGGACGACGTCGCGCGCGGCACGCTCGCCATCGTCGGCGGCAAGGACTGGCAGATCGGCTTCGACATTGCGCTGTACCGCCGCCGCCATCAACCGCATCCGGTGCTCGACGCGATCTGGCAGAGCACGCGCCAGGCCTCGGGGGACGACGCCTGACGCCCGCGCGCTCGCCGGGCAGGCTCGGCCATGCGCCTTGCCGCCCGGCCGCCACGATCAGTGTTCGTGATGCAGATACCTGGCTTCGCGCGGCAGACGCAGACTCACGAGGAATGCGATCACCATCATGCCGGTGACATACCAGTAGAACGTCGGCTCCATGCCGGCCTTCTTCAGCCCCAGCGCCACGTATTCGGCCGAACCGCCGAAGATCGCATTGGCGACGGCGTAGGCCAGACCCACGCCCAGGGCGCGCACTTCCGTCGGGAACATCTCGGCCTTCACGATGCCGCTGATCGACGTGTAGAAGCTCACGATCGCCAGCGCCACGCAGATCAGCACGAAGGCGGCGACCGGGCTGTGCACGGTCTTGAGCGCGGTGAGGATCGGCACCGTGGCGATCGCGCCGAGCGCGCCGAAGAGCAGCATGTTGTTGCGGCGGCTGATGCGGTCCGAGAGCATGCCAAAGAGCGGCTGCATGCACATGTAGACGAACAGACAGCCCGTCATGACGTAGCTGGCCGTCTTGATCGGCATGCCGGCCGTGTTGACCAGGTACTTCTGCATGTACGTCGTGAACGTGTAGAAGATCAGCGAGCCGCCCGCGGTATAGCCCAGCACCGTGAAGAACGCCGCCTTGTGATGGCGGAACAGGCCCGCGAGCGTACCGGCTTCGCGATTGGTGCGGCTCGCCGTCGTCGACGTTTCGTGCAGCGTGCGACGCAGCAGCAGCGCGACCACGGCCGTGATCGCGCCGACCACGAACGGAATGCGCCAGCCCCATGCCTTGAGCTCGGCCTCGTCCAGCAGTTGCTGGAGAATCACGACCACCAGCACGGCGAGTAGCTGGCCGCCGATGAGGGTGACGTACTGGAACGACGAGAAGAAGCCGCGGCGGCCCTTGAGCGCCACTTCACTCATGTAAGTGGCCGTGGTGCCGTACTCGCCGCCGACCGACAGGCCTTGCAGCAGACGCGCCAAGAGCAGCAGCGCGGGCGCCCAGTTGCCGATGCTCGCGTGCGTGGGCAGCGCGGCGATGAGCAGCGAGCCGAAGCACATCATCATCACCGAGATGACCATCGAGTTCTTGCGGCCGTTGCGATCGGCAATACGGCCGAACAGCCAGCCGCCGATGGGGCGCATGAGAAAGCCCGCGGCGAACACGCCGGCCGTGTTGAGTAGCTGCGCGGTCGGATCCGAGCTGGGGAAGAACGCCGGCGCGAAATAGATCGCGCAGAACGCATAGATATAGAAGTCGAACCACTCGACCAGATTGCCCGACGATGCCGCGACGATCGCGAACACGCGCTTGCGGACTTCTTCGGGGGTGGGGGGCTTGGCGCCGATTTCGGCGTTGAGTGTAGCTGTCTCTTTCATTTCTACTGGCGATGGGGGCACCGCGTTGACTACGTTTGCAACACGACGCGCAACGCCCGCCGTCATATCCGGTTCACACCGGGTCTCATTGGCGGAGCCTCGCGTCGCGGGGGCGGGGCCACTATAGCGGGTATGGGCGGGACCGCACAATGCCCGGGCGCCAGATCCATTATTGTGAATATGGAAACAATCGACGGAATTGTTGCTGTGCAGCATGGCGATCACGCCCGCCGGGCGGCGTTCCCCGTCGGATGAAGATCCGTCCCGGTCGCAGGGAAAGCCGGGGGAAATTTTCCGAAATTTTCTCGCCGGACGAGAGCCGGGCGCGGGCGTCGCCGCTTATGCCCGGACGCCACGTACATTTGCGCGGTGCATTCATAAGCTATTCGATAAGAAATGCTTAGCCGGCCGGGAAGCGGCCGGTAGCATGAGAGGCCGCTCTCTCTCCCGAAGCCCTCGCGCGTTGTCGCGAGGCGCCACTCCTGAAGTCATGCAAGGCGATACGTTATTGATCAAGTCGGGCGGCGCCGCCGCATTGCCCGAATGGCAGCACCACTTTGCGCGGCTGATGCCTGGTCTGCGCGTGTGCGGATGGGACGACCCGTTCGTCGATGCGCGCAATGTCAGGTATGCGCTCGTCTGGCAACCCGACCCGGGGCGCCTCGCTCGCTATCCCCGGCTGCGTCTGATCCTGAGCGCGGCCGCGGGCGTCGATCACATTCTCGCCGATCCGAAGCTGCCGCCCAACGTGCCGATCGTCCGCATGGTCACCGAGGAGACGCGCGAGCGCATGAGCGACTTCGTCACCCTGTCGGCGCTGGCCATCGTGCGCGACATGCCCGCGCTCGTGGCCGCACAACGCGACGGCCAGTGGGCCTGCGACCTTACCGGGCGCCTCGCGCGTGACACCCGCGTGAGTGTGCTCGGACTCGGCGAGCTGGGCCGTGCAGTGGCGGCGAGGCTGCGCGCCAACGGCTTTCGGGTGAACGGCTGGACGCGCACGGCGAAGCCGGCGGAGAACGTGCCGGTGTTCTCGGGGGAAGGGCAACTCGACGCGTTGCTCGCGCAGACGGACATCCTGGTCAACCTCCTGCCCGATACGCCGGCCACGCGCGGCATTCTCGGCCGCCGCCTCTTCGCGCGCCTGCCCGCGGGCGCCAGCCTCATTCAGGTGGGACGCGGCGCGCACCTCGATCGTCATGCGCTCCTTGACGCCCTCGACAGCGGACGCCTGCGCTGGGCCGTGGTCGATGTCTTCGACATCGAGCCACTGCCGCCGGACGATGCGCTGCGCCGCCATCCCAAGGTGCTCGTGACGCCGCACATCGCATCGACGGTGTCGTATGCCGCTCGCGCCCGGCAGGTGGCCAACGTCCTTGGCGCGCATTTGCGCGGCGCGCCGCTGCCGTTCGTCTACGACGCTGCGCGGGGGTACTGACATCATGACGAGCGACTTGCGCGCGAGTGAAGACGCCGCCGCCACCGCGCGCGGCGACGACGCTTACGAGCGCATCCGGCACGATGTCCTGACTTGCGCGATCATGCCCGGCGCCATCGTGAGCGAGGCCGAGCTCATGCGCCGCTACGGCATCGCGCGCACCAGTTGCCGGGTGGCGCTGGTGCGGCTCGTGCACGAAGGCTTCGCGCGAGCGATCCCGCGTCAGGGGTATCGCATCTCGCCGATCACGTTGGCGGACGTCGAGGAAATCTTCACCCTGCGCGCACAGCTCGAGCCGATGGCGGCGCGGCTTGCGTGCGGCAACGTCGACACCGAATTGCTCGCGCGGCTGGACGAGGCCTGCGAAGCGCCTTACGCCCACAAGCCCATCGGCCACCAGATCGCGTGGTTCCTGCACACCAACCGCAAGTTTCACCTGACGATCGCGGCCGCGAGCGGCAATGCGCGGCTATACCGCACGCTGGCCGGCCTGATGGACGACATGGCCCGGCTCGTGTCACTCGGCTTCGGCGTGCAGGGCGTGCGCCCCGGCATCGAACACGACCACGAGGGCATCATCGAGGCGTTCGCGGCCGGCAATGGCGCGCGCGCCGAAGCGCTCGCCCGCCGGCATATCGAGACCTTCCTGCAGCAAACCAAGGAGCAGGTGTTCGCGAGCCTCTCCAGTGCGGGCACGTGGCTTCCCTATTTTTCCATTGCCGAGCTAAGAAAGTAGCTGGCGCATGCCCACTGCCCCTGCCGCTCATGTGCCGCTCACGTCGCTCATGTCGCTCATGTCGTTCATGCCGCGGTGCGAGCGCGCGCGTCTTCGTGACGCCGCCCCGGAATCGCGTCGAGCAGTGCGCGCGTGTACGGATGTGACGGCGCGCGGAAGATCGACGCCGTGTCGCCGTACTCGACTACGCTGCCCGATTTCATGACGGCGAGCGAGTCGCACAGCTGCGCGGCGACGCGCAGATCATGCGTGATGAAGATCATCGACAGGCCCAGTTCCGTCTTCAGCCGCGCGAGCAGGCGCAGCACCTGCGCTTGCACGGAGACGTCGAGGGCGGAGACGGGTTCGTCCGCCACCAGCACGCGCGGGCGCATCGCGAGCGCGCGCGCGAGCCCGATGCGCTGTCGCTGACCGCCGGAGAATTCGTGCGGGAAGCGATCCAGCGCGTCGGCGCTCAGGCCCACCAGCTCGAACAGCTCACGTGCGTGCGCCCGTGCCTCGCGGGGCGGCTCGCCGCGTGCGATGGGCCCTTGCGTGACGATGTCGCCCACACGGCGTCGCGGGTTGAGTGAACTGAACGGGTCCTGGAACACCATCTGGATGTCGAGGGCCGCTCGGCGCGCTTCGGCGCTGAGCGTACCGGCGGCAAGGTCGGCGTCGCGATAGAGGATGCGTCCGGCGTCAGGCGTCATCAGCCGAAGGATCGCGCGCGCGAGCGTCGACTTGCCCGACCCACTTTCGCCGACGATGCCCAGCGTCTTGCCTGCGCCGACTTCCAGGCTCACGTCGCGCAACGCGGCCGTGTGTGCCTGCGCCTTGCCGGGCCAGCCATGGCGCCGGTACGTCTTGCGCACCTGCTCGACACGCAGCACCGCCGGCGTGCCGCTGCTCTCGCGGCGGGGCATGCCCGACGCGTCCGGCACGCCGGACACGCCTGACACGCCGGACGTCGCCGGACCCGGCCGGGGCAACGCCGGCACCGCCGCGATCAGCGCTCGCGTGTACTCGTGCGAAGGCCGGGTGAGCAGCGTTTGCGCCGGGCCTTGCTCCACGATCTCGCCGTGCCGCATCACTGCGACCCGGTCGGCGATCTCGGCCACCACGCCGAAGTCGTGCGTGATGAACAGCACGCCCGTGTCCTTGCGCTGCTGGAGTTCGCGAATGAGCGCGAGGATTTGCGCTTGCGTGGTCACGTCGAGTGCGGTGGTCGGCTCGTCGGCGATGAGCAGCTCCGGCTCGAGGGCGAGCGCCATCGCGATCATCGCGCGCTGGCGCTGGCCGCCCGACAGTTCGTGCGGATAACGTTTGGCGGCGTCGGGCGGCGACGGGATATGCACCGCCTCCAGCCATTCCAGGGTGCGCGCGCGAATCGCGCTGCCGGACAGGCGCGTGTGCGTGCGATAGACCTCGGCGATCTGATCGCCGATGGTGCGCAACGGATTGAGCGCCGTCATCGGTTCCTGGAAGATCATGCCGATGCGCGCGCCGCGCCAGCGGCGACGCTGCGCTTCGGGCAGCGCCAGCAGATTCCCTTCGCCGTGCCAGGCCGCGCGCCCCGCGCTCACGCGCACACCCGGCGGCAGCAATCCGAGCAGCGTGCTCGCGGTCATCGACTTGCCCGAACCGCTTTCTCCGACCATGCAAAGAATTTCGCCGCGTGCGAGGGAGAACGACACGTCGTGAAGCGCGTGCGGGCGGTCCGCCCCGGCAGGCAGATCGAGAGTGAGGTGTTGGACGTCGAGCAGTGTCGTCATGATGCAAGTCCGTGAAGGCGGCGGCCAACCGCACGTTCAGAGGCGCTGACCGCCGCTCGCGTCGAGCGACTGGCCGGTGATCCAGCGGGCGGCGTCGCTGGCGAGAAACGCCACGATGTCGGCGATGTCGCGCGGCTCGCCCACACGGCCGAGCGCTACGGTTTTTGCGATGACTTCGCGCTCGACGGGGTCGCTCGCGCGGCGATTCAGATCCGTGGCCGTCGCACCGGGCAGCACGGCGTTGACCGTGATGGCGCGCGCGCCGAGATCGGCGGCGAGCAGCCGGGTCAGCGCTTCCAGACCCGCTTTCGCGGGCGCGTAGACGCTCATCTCGGGATATGCCGCCCGGGTGCCCATCGACGACACGTTCACGATGCGCCCGCCGTCGCGCAGGCAGGCAAGCGCGTGCTGGATCAGAAAGAACGGCGACTTGAGATTGACCTGCAAGACGCGGTCGAACGCTTCGGGCGTCACGGCGTCGATGCGCGCACGCAGGCCCACACCCGCGTTGTTCACGAGAATGTCGAACCGCGGCGGCAAATGGTGCGCGGCGAGTGCGCCGGTGAAGCGCTCGATGAGCGCGAGCGCGCCGTCGGGCGAGGCCAGGTCCGCGCGCACCGCAAACGCGCGCGATCCGTTCGCGTGCAGCGCTGCGACGAGCGTCTCGGCGTCGTCTTGCGCGGCGTTGTAGTGCACGGCGACGGTTGCGCCGCGCGCGGCCAGCGCGATAGCGATGGCACGACCGATGCCGCGGCTGGCGCCGGTGACGAGGGCGACTTTGCCGTCGAGACGGATCGGGTCGCGAGATTCAGGCAGAAGATTCATGAGGCGCGGGCTCCGCAGAGGACGGATGTGTGGCTTCGGTCATCGCTCCAGCCGTGCTCGGCTTCGAGCTTGCGCGCCTGTTCCAGCAGCGCGTGACGGTCGACCTTGTTGGTGCCGGCCCATGGCAGTTCGGCAACGAACGCCACGCGTCGCGGATGCTGATACGCGGGACCATTGGCGAGCGCATGCTGCTTGAGGGCGTCGACGCCGAGCGTGCTGCCCGGCTGCCGCACGACGAAGGCGACCGGCACGGCGGCACGTTCCTCGTCGGGCAGCGGCACAACGCTCGCCTGGCGCACTTCGGGGTGCGCCTCGAGCAGCTTTTCCACTTCCACGGGATAGATGTTCTCGCCGGCGCAGACGAACATGTCGTCCGCGCGCCCCACGAAATAGAAGAAGCCGTTCGCGTCGCGCCGCATCACGTCGCCGCTGTAGTACCAGCCGTCCTTGAGCACCTGCGCCGACTTTTCCGGCAAACGGTGATAGCCGCGCATCACGGCAGGGTTGCGCATGCACAGTACGCCGTGATCGGCGTCCGCTCCGTCGACGAGCTTGACGGCGTCCGGCGAGAGCGGATAGCCCAGGGCGAGCGGCGGCAGCGCAATGCCATCGGGGTGCGGGCCGAAGATGCTCGGGCCGGCTTCGGTCGTGCCGTAGCCGTGATGGATATGCGTGTGCGGGAATGCGGCCTGGATTCGGGCGAGGAGCGCGGCGCTCATCGGCGCGGAGCCGAGCATCACGCGCCGCAGCGACGAGACGTCGCGGCCCGCCAGCGTCTGCGGGTCCTTGACGAGCCGCGCGAACATCGTGGGCACGGCGGTGAGCACGGTGATGCGATAAAGCTCCAGCGCATCGACATACGAGGCCACGTCGAACGACGGCAATATCACGAGCGAAGCATTCGCCGCGAAGGCGCGCTTGGCCATGAAGAGCCCGTTCATGTGAAACAGCGGTTGCGCGAGCAGATAGCGCTCGGCCGACGGATCTTCCGGCGCGACGTGCGTCGCCCCAAGCGCCCAGAGCTGCCCGGCGTGCGTGAGCGGCACGCCCTTGGGTTTGCCGGTGGAGCCGGACGTGTAGAGCATCTGGGCAATGTCGTCGTGCGCGGGACGCACGGATTCGAAGTCGGTCGGCCGGACCTGCGCGGTGAAACCCCCGGGACCGTCGTCGTCGAAATCGATGACCGGCACGCGCGAGGCGAATGCTTCGCGGCGTGCACCGTCGACGAACGCGAGCGAGATGCCGGCGTCGTCGATCACGTAATCGAGGATTTCGCGCGACTGCTTGATGTTGATCGGCACGGCGACGTAGCCCGCACGCATGATGCCGAAGTAGGCGATCAGATACTCGGCCCGGTTGAGCGAGGCGATGGCCACGTGGGCGCCGGGCGGCAGGCGCCGGTCGCGCAATAGGGCGGCCACGCCGCCGGCGAGCCGGTCGATGTCGGCGTGGGTATAGCGATGCGGCAGCTTGCCGTCGCGCAGATCGACGATCGCGGTGGCGTTCAGATCGAGCGTTCGGTCGATGAGGTCGCCGAGGTTGTGCCAGCGGTGAGTCATGAGATTCGGTCGGGTGATGAGGGAGTCGTGAAACTGGCGCGAGGCGTGTTCAGCGCTTGCGCAGCGAAGGGTTCAGCGCGTCGTTCAGGCCGTCGCCCACGAGGTTGAGCGCGAGCACGGCGAGCATGATGGCCACGCCGGGCTCCGCGCACAGATACCAGGATGAGCGGATGAGCGTGCGGCCTTCCCCGATCTGGCGGCCCCAGCTCGCCACGTTCGGATCGCCGAGCCCGAGAAACGACACGACCGATTCGTACAGAATCGCGCCGGCCACCACGAGTGTTCCCATCACGAGCACCGGCGGCAGCGCATTGGGCAGCACCTCGCGCAGCGCGATTCGCCATGGCGACAGGCCGACGGTGCGGCATGCCTGCACGAACTCGCGCGACTTGAACGACAGGCACTCCGCCCGTGTGAGGCGCGCGATGGCAGGCCACGACACCAGGGCCACGGCGAGCACCGTGTTCTCGATGCGCGGGCCGAGAATCGCGACGACCGTGAGCACGAAGACGACGTTCGGCACGATCTGGAACAACTCCGTCAGGCGCATGAGCACTTCGTCGATCCACCCGCCCCACCATGCGGCGAGCGCGCCGATCGACACACCGATGAGCGTGGCCGCGACACTGGCGGTAATGCCGATGAGGAGCGTGGCTCGCGCACCGTGCGCGAGCTGGGCGGCGATGTCGCGCCCGAGCGCGTCGGTGCCAAGCGGGTATTGCCATTGCTCGAACGGCCAGATCTCCGGCGCGGCCACGATACGCAGCGGATCGCCCGGATACCACCAGTTCGCGCATAGCGCGACCACGGTGATGAGGGTGAGCAGCGCCGCGCCGGCCACGGCGCCGCCGTGTCGCGTGAATTGCCGCCACGCGCGGGGGCGGCGCCGCCCGTCGCGAAGCGAGGCGGCGCCACGGCCCGGACGGAGCGCGTCGAGTACAGGTTCGGCGGAAGACGTCATGGGAAAAAACGGTTCGTTACGGTGGAGCAATGGGAAAACGGATGGCGTGCACGGGGCGCGCCGGCGACATCACGGCGCCTGAGTTCGTATGCGTGGGTCGAGCCGCGTGTAGATCAGATCGACGGCGATGTTCGCGACGATGACCAGGGCCGAGCTGAGCACCAGCAGCCCGAGCACGACCGGGTAGTTGCGACTCATGACACTGTCGAAGAGCACGCCCCCGATGCCGGGCCAGCTGAAGACCGCTTCCACGACGATGCTGCCGCCGAGCACCGTGCCGAGTTGCAGGCCGAGCAGCGTGACTACGGGCAGCATGGCGTTGCGCACCATGTGCCGCATGATCACGGTGCGGCGCGTGAGCCCCTTCGCCAGCGCGGTGCGCACGTGATCCTGGCGCGCCACTTCGAGCATGGACGCGCGCATCACGCGGGCATACGTCGCCGCATAGAAAAGGCCGAGCGTGAGCGCGGGCAGCGCCAGGTGGTGGAGCACGTCGAGCGTGGCGCGCCACACGCCGGCGAGGCCCGTGCCATAGTCCATGCCGATCGTGGTCATGCCGCCCACCGGCGCCCAGCCGAGCTTCACCGAGAACAGGATGATCAGCATGATGCCGAGCCAGAAACTCGGTGCGGCAAAGCACACCACGGCGGCAACGGACACGAGCGTGTCGCGCCACGTATTCACGTTCACGGCAGCGACGACGCCGGCGCTCACGCCCACGAGCACGGCGATGGCCAGACTTGCCAGCATCAGCACGAGCGTGGCGGGCAGATGCGCCACGATCACGTCGAACACCGGCAGGTTGTGGCGGTACGAGTAGCCGAGATCGAGATGTGCCACCGCGTTGATGTAGTGCAGCAGTTGCTGCCACAGCGGCTTGTCCATGCCGTAAGTCACGCGCAGCCGCTCGATCAGCGCCGGGTCGGTGACCTGCTGCTCGGCGGTCATCACGTCGAGCAGTGTGCCGGGCACCGACTGGATCAGGCAGAAGTTCATGACGATCACACCGAGCAGCAGCGGCACGGCTTGCAGCACCCGGCGCAACAACAGACGCGTCACCATGACAGTCGCCTCCCGCCTTACGCGAGCCACACGTCGGCCAGCGCGTCGCCCTGCACGTTGGCGCTGGTCGTCGCGCGCCGCACGTTGGTGCGCGAGAGCGTGAACGATTCCATTTCCACAAGCGGCACGTGCGGCACGTCGGTCGAGGCAAGGCGCGCGAAATCATGGGCGAGCGTTATTCGCTTCGCGTTGTCCGTCTCCACCGTCAGGCGATCGACGAGCGCGTCCATCGCCGGGTTTGAATAGCCGGTGGCGTTGCGAAACGCCGCGCCCTTGACAATGCCGTCCGTCGTGTAGAACTGCGTGACCACTGGCACGAGTTCGAGCGGGGCGGTGAAGTTCGAGATGGCGATGTCGTAGTCGTAGTCGCCGTAGATGCGCTTGAGCGACGTGGCCCGGTCGAGCGAGTCGAGCTTCACGGTGATGCCGATGTCCTGCAGCGCCTGTTTCACGTACTGACCGAGCTTTGCGTTCTCCTCGAACCAGGCGGCGGCAACAAGGTTGACCGTGAAGCGCGAGCCGTTCTTGCGGGGCAGGCCTGCGGCGTCGAGCAGCGCGCGCGCCTTGGCGGGGTCGAACGGGTATTTCGGCACGTCGTCGGTGAAGAACAGCGGATTGCTGCGGAAAATCGGCGAGACGGCGGGCTTGCCGCGCCCGAAGTAGATCGTGTCGATGATGAACTTGCGGTCGATGGCATGCAGGATCGCCTGACGCACCTCGCGTCGCCTGACGTGCTCGCGTCGCTGATTGAATTCGATGGTGACCGCCCACGCGGCGTTTTCGTAGCCCTTCGTCTCCACCGCGATCTTGCCCGTCTTCACGAGACGGTCGATGTCGCGCGCCGGCACCGGGTTGGAGAACGCCACCGCGAGTTCACCCGTTTCCAGTGCGGCCGAGCGCGACGCCGGATCGCTCCACCAGCGAATGATCAGCTTGTCCGGATACGGCTGCGCATTGTTCCAGTACTGCTCGTTGCGCGAGTAGGCGACGTGGCTGCCGCGCACCCACTGGCCGTACTTCCACGGCCCGGTGCCGACCGGCGCGTTGTTGAGCGGGTTCGTGATGATGTCCTTGCCCGCATAGAGGTGTTTGGGCACGAGCACCTGGTATTGACCCGCCAGGATCGACTTGAAGAAGAACTCCGGCACCGGCGTGGAGAATTCCAGTTTCACGGTGTGAGCGTCGAGCGCGCTCACACGCTTGAGCGCCTTGAGCGCGACGCCGGCCGAGATCGGCTTCCAGTGTTCCTGCACGTTATAGACGACGTCGTCCGCGGTAAAGGGCTTGCCGTCGTGCCATAGCACGTTCTTGCGCAGCGAGACGGTGTAGGTCCTGAAGTCGCCCGAGGCGCGCACGTCGGTGGCGAGCACCGGCTGGAAGGCGAGCTTCTCGTCGATCTTGAGCAGCCGCTCGAGGATCTTCGTCGAGGTCATGAACGGGCTGGAGCCGCCGCCGCCCGGCACGAACAGCGCCTGCGGCTCGAGGCCGCCCCAACTGGCCACGAGCGTGCCGCCGCGGCGTGGTGTCCCGCCCGTGATCGTGCCTGCGCCGCCGGCATTGGTCGCGCCGGCGGCATTGGCGCGCGTGGGCGAGACAAGCCATCCGGCGGCGCCGGCCAGTGTCGTGGAGGCGGCCAGGGCGCCGCCCGCGCTGCGATAGAGGAACTGACGTCGGGAAAGGCCCCGTGATTTACGCATGATGAACTCCGGTAAGGCTGGGCACCCGTGCGTGCGCGCGAGTGCCTTGCAACGTCTTGGCGATGAAACCCCAGCGAATGTCCGGCGCGTCAGGCGGGCGCCAGCGTGGCGTAGCTCGCCCGGCCGATCGCCACGAGCGCGCCCTGGTCATTGAAAAGATCGACGTCCGCGACACCGATGCTCTTGCCGAGCCGGCGCACGCGCGCCACGGCGCGCAGATCGGTGTCGACGGCCGGTCTCAGGTAGTCCACACGGAAGTTGACGGTCGGCAGCCCGCGGCCGACGAGCATGCCCACGGCGAAGTCGCCGACCGTGTCGATGACCGCCGCGAGCGGGCCGCCGTGCCACTGGCGCGTACCCGCGCCGCGCTCGAAGGCCGGCTGGAACGGCACGCGCACGTCGAGGGTTTGTGCGTCGTGATCGAGCGCCGTCACACGCAGGCCGAGCCACGCGATGAACGACGACTTGTCGAACGCCTGCTGGACCTGTTCGGCGCGAAGGGGCTGGACGGACGTGCTCATGCGGCCACCAGCACCTTGCCGATGACCTGGCGGTTCTCCAGCGTCGCGAGGGCTTGCGCGCCATGTTCCAACGGCCACTTCTTGTCGATCAGCACGCGCAGCTTGCCGCTGGCAACGAGTTCGAGCAGTTCGTGGAGGTCTTCGCGCTCCCAGCCGTTCGAGCCGCGGATCTGCAGCTCGAACGTCCAGATGAAGCGCAGGTCTTCCTTGGGATCGAAGCCCGCCGTGGCGCCGCAGGTGAGCACGCGTCCGCCCTGGCGCAGGGTGCGCAGCGAGCGCGTCCACGTGTCGCCGCCGGTGAAGTTCACCACCACGTCGACACCGCCGTTCTCGGCCGCGCCGCGGCGGCGCGCGGCCTTGCCGTAGCGGGCCCGCACGACTTCCACGAAGTCTTCCTCGGTGTAGTGGATGATGTCGTGCGCGCCAAGCTCGCGCAGACGCTCGCCCTTCTCGCGCGAACCCGCGCAGGCGATCACATGCGCGCCGGCGAGCTTCGCCAGTTGCACGGCGCACACGCCCACGCCGCCGCTTGCGCCGAGAATCAGCACACGTTCACCGGCCTTGATCTGGCCGATGCGGTGCATCATGCGCAGCGCGGTGCCGTAGGCCACGGGCAGGGCGGCGGCGGCGTCGAACGAGACAGCGTCGGGCAGGCGCACCAGTTGATGCGCGGGTACGCGGCACAGCTCGGCCAGGCCGCCGTGGGTCGTTTCACCGACCAGGCCGCCCGTGACGCGGTTGATGGGATCGACGAGCACGCGATCGCCGACCGACCAACCTTCGACACCCGGGCCGACGCTGGCGATCTCGCCAGCCACGTCCAGCCCGATGATCACCGGGAACGGCAGCTTGATGCCGGGCATGCCGCGACGGGTGAATACGTCGTGGTAGTTCAGCGACGAGGCGCGCACGCGCAGGACCACTTCGCCTTCGCCGGCAACGGGGTCGGGGAAGTCGGTCTCGAGTTTCAGGGCGTCGTTGTCGCCGTGTTCACGCAATACGATGGCTTTCATGTCGTTTGTCAGTCGTTTCTCAGTCGTTTCTCGGTCGATTCAGGGTGAGCGACGCCCTCGGGCAGTCGCCGATCAGTGTTGAAAACGGAAAACGTGGCGCCGGCGCGGACCGCCCTGGCAGCCGCGCGACGCCCAGGGTCGGGCGTCAGCCGGTCATGGGCTTGCGTTCATACGTGCTTGCGCCTCGCTAAGCCGCCGTGGCGAGTCCCTGCAGCGCCTGCCGCGTGATCTGCAGGCCGTGCGCGAGCACGCTGTTGCGCCACACCGAGGACACCGGTACGAAGGCGTCGAGCACGTCGGCGCGCAGTTGACGGTCGCGCGCGGCGTCGGGCTGTGCGCCTGCGCGTGAGCGCAGCCATTGATCGAGGCGATTCGCGAGGCTGGCGTTCGCGCCGCGCGTGCCGAATTCCACGACTGCGCCGATCACCGGACGTCCCTTTGCGAACTGCTCGACGCCGCGGAAGACGAGACCCTGATAGTCGGGGCGGCGCAGGCCGTGCGGCCGTTGATCGAGCACGCGTTGCTCGCCCCACCAGCGCGCGGCTTCACGCTGCTCTGCGCTGTTCTCGACGTTAAAGCAAAGGAAGAAGGGCTCGCCGTACTCGCCAATGCCGGTGTGCCAATCGATCAGGCCGATGCGCTGCGCCTGCGCGAGGTCGCGCTCGACGATGGTCTGCAGTGTCACGTTCGACCATTCCCGTGCGCGTCCGCCGTAGATGAGGCCGTCGGCGTGGGTGTACTGGCCGCTCGCGAGCGTGTTGAACAGCGCGTCGGCGCCGTGCGTTTCGCGAAAGGCGTCGATGGCCTTGGCGCTTTTTTCCAGACCCTCGCTCGTCCATTCCTCGGGAATCAGATGATCGTGCAGCGACGCGTAGTGCGCATTGGCCGGCGGCGTGCGGGCGTGGTCGATGAAGTTGCGGTTCAGGTCGACGTTGTTTTCCGTGGTCCGCGTGGCGTGGGCAAAACCGTAGGGGTTGAGCGCGTGCACGAAAGTCACGGCCACGCCGGAAGGCAACGTGCTGGCCGCGTGTGCGAGCCATGCGGTTTGGACGGCCGAACCCGCGCCACCTTCGAGGCCATGCGTGCCGCTGATGGCGAGCAACTGATGCGGTGCGTGCGCCGGACCGAGGCGCGCGACGTCGATGCTGAGCTCGCTGCCGTCCGGCGCCTTGGCATTGGGGTGAACGTAGGTCGTGAGGCTCGCGCCCGCGTGGTCGGCGGCGCGCCGAAAGCGTTGCCGGGCGTCGCCATAGTCGACGCCGAACGCCTGCCACCAGGTCGGCTGCGTGCTCATGCGGCGTCCCCTTCGGCGAACTGCAGTGCCACGCGAAAGCCGTCCGCGGCGGCGACGAGCACCGAGCGCTCGCCCGACGCCGTGAATGGCACGCCGTTCTCGCGCAGCGTGGCCCGGGTCTGCACGAGCGAGCGGGTGCGCAGGATGAGCGCGACGTTGCGCTCGCTGCCATCGTCGGTCGTCTCGACCTTGCCGAAACGTTGCTCGGCTTCGGCGGGTGTGACGAAATGCACGCGTGCGCGACCGGCGGCGAACGAATAGCCTTGTGAGCCCGTGGCCGTGAGCACGCCGGGTCCGAAGACGCGCTCGTACAGCGTGGCGGTCACGGCGGGGTTCGGCGAGCTGATGACGAAGCCGACGATGTCCGTCACGCCGTTGGGATGATCGCGCCACTCGTCGCGCCAGACGTTCTCCGGCGTGAAGTGATGGCAAAAGAACGTGCGGCCGTTGCGCACCAGTTCAGCGGCCAGACGCACGGTGCGAAAGCGGGCCTCTTGCGTGGTGCCGTCGGGCAGGCGCACCGGCCGGAAGAATTCGGCGGGGGTTTCCACGCCGATGTTGCGCGCCTGCAGGGCGCTGAAGAGACCGTGCGAGTCCTGCGTCTTGAAGACGAGGCCCGTGAGACCGAGCGGCGCCTGCGTCACGTCGGGGCGAGCCGTCGATTTGCCGGCCTCGTAGCCGAGCAGTTCGAGGTAGTTCTCGCCGAAGATGGCCAGATGGTTGCTGGTGCCGAGCGAGTGATGGCCGCGTTCGGTCAGCGAAAAACCGAGACGGCGGTAGATGTCGACGGACGCGTCGAGCTCGCCTTTGACGTTGATGACCACATGGTCGAGCACCGGGGCGGGAATCTGGCTCATGCCCGGCCTCCGTTGCGGTGATGGGGATGTCGGGCGGTGGCGGCGACGGAGGTAATGGCGCTAATGACGGTGAGGGCGACAGCACCGACGGCGGCGCCTTGGGCAAAACGGCTGAACACGACAGCTCCCGGCAAAATTGGACGACTCGTCCATTCTAGGAGCGTTGACGCCCACGCCCAACTGACCGTTTTTGCTTTGCTTATTGATCCGGCCCTTGCGCACTTGAAATTTTCTGCACCACCCTCAACTCGGATTCATGCAAGCAACCGACATGAGATCGCTGAGCCGCGAAG